>JAJKHX010000105.1 GCA_021154785.1 Nocardiopsis sp. | reverse complement strand
GGTCGCCGAAATCCGCGTGGATCACGTCTCCCTCGCCCACGAACACCGGCCGGGTGAACGACCCGGCCAGGATCGGCTGCCCGGCTGGAAGCGACTCGCCGTGCGGCGCGAGCGCGTTCGCCAGCCAGGCGACGCTGTTGGCCGGGTGGCCGAGCACCCCGGCCGCCACGCCGGTCTCCTCGATCGTCTCGTTGACGTAGAGCAGGACCGCGACCCGGCGCAGGTCGCAGGCGTCCGGGCGGACCGCGCGCCCGCCGGTGACGATCCCCGCATCGGCCGCGTTGTCCGCGATCGTGTCCACGATGGTGCGCAGGTGCCCGGTCTCCGGGTCGCTCATCTGCACCCGCGCGTCGAGGATCTCCAGCGCCGGCGTCACCCACCGGGTCGCGTCCAGGACGTCGAGCGCGGTCACCCCCGGACCCGTCAGCGGCTCGCCCAGGACGAACGCCAGCTCGACCTCGACCCGCGGGCGGATGAACCGGCCGAACGGCACCACGCCGCCGTCGGCGAAGACCATGTCGTCGAAGATGACGCCGTGGTCGGGCTCGGCGATCGAGACCGCCTGCTGCATGGCGCGCGAGGTCAGGCCGATCTTCCGCGCCGAGATGGTCCGGCCCGCGGCGGTCTTGGCCGCCACCAGCGCCCGCTGCACGCGGTAGGCGTCCGCCACGGTCATGTCCGGGTACTGCAGGGACAGCTGCCGGATGGGCTGCCGCGACCGCTCGGCCGCCAGCAGGCGGCGGGCCGCGTCCAGGACCGCGTCGTCACCGAGCACGCTCCGCACCTCCGTCCGCCCAGAAGATCTTTATACCGAACGGGGCGGGTGCGTGCCCTCCTGCTCGCGAGTTCCGGCATTCCTTACGTTTCACTATCCCCATTGACCACGGTAATGGGGATCTGCCACGTTGTTGCACACTGTTTAGGCTGACGGGGATGGGTATGTTGAGGCTTGCAAGCTGGTGGGGTGATGGCAGTGACCGTGTCTGGCGATAATGCTGACCGCCCTGCCTGGCCGCGGCAGCCGTCCGGCAGCCTGGCGGTGGGTGCCATTCCGCGGGAGCCCCCGGGCTTCCAGCCCCGGCCGGATCTGCTGGCCGAGCTGGACCAGGCCGCGACGGGGGAGCTGGCGCCGTGCTCGGTCAGTGGCGTGCCCGGCGCGGGCACGACGCAGCTGGCGGCGGCGTACGCGCGGGCCACCCTGGCGCGGGGTGGCCGGCTGGTGGCCTGGGTCAGTGCCCGGAACCGGGCATCGCTGCTCGGCGGCCTCGCGGCGGTAGCGGATGCGGCCGGGCTTTCCGGCGGCGGCGCCGGCACAAGCTCCGCTGGCCGGGGGGAACTGGTCCGCCGCTGGCTCGAGACGGACGGCGAGCGCTGCCTGCTCGTATTCGACGACGTGGTCGACCCCGAGGCGGTGCGGCCGTTTCTCCCGGCCGGCAGCGCGGCCCGGGTGATCGTCACCGGCCACCAGGGGCCGGACCTGGGGACGAGTGTCAAGGTCGAGGCGTTCTCAGCCGAGGAGGCGCTGGCGTTCCTGGCCGGGCGGGCCGGCCTGGCAGATGCCGCCGCGGCTGCTCCGGTGGCCGCCGAGCTCGGCTACCTGCCGTTGGCGCTGGCCCCGGCCGCGGCGGTGATGGCCGGGCGGCAGCTGGAACCCGGCCGATACCTGGACCAGCTGCGGGCCCGGCCGGACGGGCAGTACCCGGCCGGCGAGCAGGAGTACCCGCCCGCGGCGGCCCAGGCCGTGCGGCTGTCCCTGGACGCCGCCGGGGAAGCCGACCCGGCGGGCCTGTGTTCCGGTGTGCTGGGCTTCATCTCGGTGCTGTCCGGCGCCGGGGTCCGCCGGGACCTGCTGCACTCCGCCGGGCAGCTGGGCGCGCTCGGCGGCCACCGGGTCGGCCCCGGCCAGGTGGATGACGCGCTGGAGCAGGCGGCGCGCTGGTCGCTGCTGACCTTCAGCCTGGACGGCCAGGTCATTCTCGCCAACCGCCTGGTGACCCGCGTGATCAGGGACGAGCTGGCCGGGCGGCGGCGGCTGGCGGCGGTCTGCCGGGGCGCGGCCGCGGCGCTGGAGGCCCGCGGGGAGGCGCTCGCCGGATCGCCGGATCGCCCGGCCGTCAGGGACGTTCCCGAGCAGGTGACGGCGCTGGCCGAGGCGGCCCGGCCGGTTTCCGGCACCGATGAGGCCCTCACCCGGACCCTGCTGCGCCTGCGGTTCCTCGCGCTCTATCACCTGATCGAGCTCGGCGACAGCGCGGAGCAGGCCATCACGATGGGCGAGCCGCTGACCGCGGACCTCGAGCGGATGCTCGGACCCTACCATGACGACACGCTGAATTCGCGGAACAGCCTCGCCGCCGCCTACCAGGCCGCGGGCCGCCCCGCGGACGCGATCGCGCTGTTTGAGCAGATCCTCGTCGTCCGCGAGCGCTTCCTGGGGCCGGAGCATCCGGATACCCTGACGACGCAGAACAACCTCGCCTTCGGGTACCAGGCCGCGGGCCGCGCGGGCGAGGCCAGGCTGATGTTCGAGCTGACCCTGGCGGCCAGGGAGCGGCTGCTCGGACCCCGCCACCCGAGCACCTTGCTCTCGCGGGGCAACCTGGCCGCCGCCTACCGCGACGAGGGCCGCGCCGATGACGCCCTGCGGCTGTTCGAGCAGACCCTGACAGGGCGGGAGGAGGTCCTGGGCGCCGAGCACCCGGATACCGTCACCTCGCGGGTCAACCTGGCTACCGCCTACCGGGAGGCGGGCCGGATCGCCGACGCGATCCCGCTGGCCGAGCAGATCCTGGCGACCAGGGAGCGGCTGCTCGGCCCCCGTCACCCGAGCACCCTGGCCGCGCGGAACAACCTGGCCGCCGCCTACCGGGAGACCGGCCGGGCCGCCGAGGCGATCCCGCTGTTCGAGCAGACCCTGGCGCACTGCGAGCAGCTGTACGGCACCGATCATCCCCGCACGCTGCGCGTGCGCAGGGGCCTGGCCCGCGCCCGGGAGAGCGCGAGCAGCGCCCGTCCGGACTGAGACCGGGGCCGGTATCAGGCCAGGACGGCGGCGAACCGGTCCGCGGCCCGGTCGAGCTGGGCCAGGATATGCTCCCGGGCCCGGGCGTCGAGCGGCGTGTCGGGCAGCGCGATGAGCTCCCGCAGCACCGGGACCAGGGGCGCGTACTTCCCGGCCAGCTTGCGCAGCCGCGGGCCGGTGTTATGGATCAGGCCGACGCCGTTGTCGGTGAAGTCGGAGACCTTGATGACCCGCGCCCACGGGTTGCCGCGCAGGCTCTGGGCGACGTGTTCCCGGTACTGCTCATGCGGGTCGCGGCCCGGCGCGTACGGCGGGTTGGTCACCGCGCCGACCAGTTCGGCCACCCGCGGCCCGAACTGCGCCGCCAGCACCCCGAGCGCGGTCTCCTGGCCGCCGCCGCCGGACAGCTCGGCGGCATGGTCCTCGACCGCGTCGTGCAGCAGGGCGGCGCAGGCCACGTCGGCGTCGCGCACGCCGTAGTGCGAGATGATCCGGATCGCCACCCGCAGCAGGTGGTTGACGTACGGCTCGCGTTCCCGGCGGTCGGCCGCGTGCAGCCGGCCCGCGAGGTCGAGTGCGCGGTTCAGGCGCTCGGTGTCCGGCCCGGGCCAGGTCTCGATGTCGGCCGCGAACCGTGCCCGCAGGCCCTCCTCGCCGTACGTCGAGGTGATCGCGTGTAGCGGCATAGTCGTCACTAGCTTGCGCTCGCCACTGTCCATGCCTTTCAGGTAATCAGACCGGGGACGCCTGCGGGGCGAGCTGGCGCAGCAAGGGGAGAATGATGGCGAACCGGGTCATGCCCGGCCGGCTGGTCACGATGATGCAGCCGCCGTGGGCGGCCACCACGGCGTCCACGATGGCCAGGCCCAGGCCGGTGCTCTTGCCGTCGTCGCCGGCCGCCCGGGCCCGCCCGGCCTCGCCGCGGGTGAACCGCTCGAACAGCTCGTGCAGCAGCTCCGGCGAGATGCCGGGGCCGTTGTCGGTGATGCTCAGCTCGACCCAGGGCCCGGCGGGCACGGTACCGCGCTGCACCACGGCGGTATCCCCGGCCCCGGCGGCGGGCGGGGGGGCCGTCCCGGGAGCCAGCGCGACGCTCACCGTCGATCCCGCCGGGGTGTGCTTGCCCGCGTTGCTCAGCAGGTTGGCCAGCACCTGGTGCAGCCGGTGCTCGTCGCCCTGCACCTGGACCGGCTCGTCCGGCAGGGCGAGCCGCCAGCGGTGGTCGTCCCGGGCCACCCGGGCGTAGCTGGTCGTCTCGATGACCAGCCGGGGCATGTCCACCGGGGCGCGCTCGAGCGGCCGGCCCGCGTCCAGCCGGGCCAGCAGCAGCAGGTCGTCCACCAGGACGGTCATCCGGGCCGACTCGGACTGGACCCGGCGCAGCGCGTGCGTCACGTCCCCCGGCACCGGGCCGGGGTGACGCAGCGCCAGTTCCGCGTAGCCGCGGATCGCGGACAGCGGGGTGCGCAGCTCGTGCGAGGCGTCGGCGGCGAACCGGCGGAGCCTGGCCTCGCTGGCCGCGCGGCGGCCGAGCGCCTTCTCGACGTGGAACAGCATGCGGTTGAACGCGGCCCCGACCCGGCCCACTTCGGTCCGCGCGTCGGTGTCGGGGACCCCGGCCGGCAGCGTGACCTCACCGGAGTCCAGCGGCAGCTCGGTGACCCGGGTCGCGGTGGCGGTGACCCGGCGCAGCGGCCGCAGCGAGAGCTGGACCATCACGGTCAGCAGGACCAGGGCCAGCAGCAGGACGCCGGCGTACACCACGTGCTCGGTGTTCTCGACGCTGCTGAGCGTGCCCTCGACCGAGGCCAGCGGCAGCCCGGTGACGATCTGCGTGCCCCGCGGCCCGGGCACCTTGGTCAGCAGGAACGTGCCGCCGAGCGAGTCCAGGGTCACGGTGTGGGTCGCCGCGGGCGGCAGGTTCCGGGCCGGGCCCGGCGGCGCCCCGTCCGGCAGCTGGCCCTGGCCGGGCGGCCGCCGGCTGGTGTCGGTCGTCAGCGCGGCGAGCGTGGCAACGTCCCGGCTGGACAGCCGGCACGTCTTGCCCACCAGGTTCCGGTAACCGGCGGTCCCGCCGGCCAGCACTTCCTCGAACGTGCCGGGTGCCTGGCCCGCGCTGGCGCAGGCGCCGTAGCCCGGGCCGTCCCGGTCGTCGCCGAAGCGCAGCACGCAGCTGGACCAGCTGTTGGTGGCGGTCTGGAGCTGCTGGCTGAGCGAGGACCGCAGGGAGTGGCTGAGCGCGTTGTTGGTGATCACGCTGACCGCCACGCTGGCCAGCCCGAAGATCAAGGCGAGCCCGATGATGAGCTTGCCGCTGATGGTGCGGACGGACAGCAGGGCCGCCAGCCGGCCGGACATCAGCCCGCGGGCTTCAGGACGTAACCGACGCCGCGGACGGTGTGGATGAGCGGGACCCGCCCGGCGTCGATCTTCTTGCGCAGGTAGCTGATGTAGAGCTCGACGACGTGGGCCTGGCCGCCGAAATCGTAGTTCCACACCCGGTCCAGGATCTGCGCCTTGGACAGCACCCGCCGGGGGTTGCGCATCAGGAACCGGAGCAGCTCGAACTCGGTCGCGGTCAGGTCGATGAGGTCGCCGTCCCGGCGGACCTCGCGGGCGTCCTCGTCCATGCTCAGGTCGCCGACCACCAGCGAGCTCTCGGACTGCGCCCGGGTCAGGTTGGCCCGGCGGAGCAGGCCGCGCAGCCGGGCCAGCACTTCCTCCAGGCTGAACGGCTTGGTCACGTAGTCGTCGCCGCCGGCCGTGATGCCCGCGACCCGGTGCTCGACCGCGTCCCGGGCGGTCAGGAACAGCACGCACACGTGGGGCAGGTCGGACCGGAGCCGGCGCATGACCTCCAGGCCGTTGAAATCCGGCAGCATGATGTCGAGCACCACGGCGTCGGGGCGGAACTCGCGGGCGGTCCGCACGGCCTCCGCGCCGCTGCCGGCCGTGGTCACGCTCCAGCCTTCGTAACGCAGCACGCTGGCCAGCAGCTCCGCCAGGCTGGGCTCGTCATCGACGACGAGCACGCGCACCGGCGTCCCGTCCTCCCGCTGGATGCCCAGGCTGTGGTTCCCCATGTTCGTCAAGCTCGCCCGTCTCGGTTCAGCTGCGCCTCGTGCGCCGGACCAGAGCCCCTCCCGCCCCTTATCCCATGACAGCAGTGTAGGCGCCAGGTCAGGGGAACCTCAGAATCAGCTCTGAACGCTCGGCCGGCACCGCTCAGCCGGCGCCCAGCACCCGGGCCAGCTTCGACCCGGAGGCCGACGGCCTCGCGCCGGCCTCGCGCAGCACCCGGCCGACCCCCTCGAGCAGGGCCGTCGCCTCGGCGCCGGGCGAGAGCACCTCGACCTCGATCTCGCGCCAGCGCATCGGCCCGCTGTCCGTCGCACCGAACCGGACGGCCGTCACCAGGTCGTCCGCCACCTCCACCAGGTCCTCTCCCGCTGATGCGGCCAGAGTCACGACGGTCCGTTCGGTATCGAGGATGGCGACCGGGCGCAGGGGCTCGCCTGCCGTGACCTCCTTGACCTGCGCGGTCAGCCGGGCGGGCGGGCGGCCGGTGTTGCCCTCGTCGAGCGGGGCATGCAGCTCCTGCCGGGTGTCCTTGCCCGCGGGCAGCTTCAGGTGCCAGCCCTCGTCATCACCGCCGACGCGACGCCGGAGCGTGACCTTGTGCTGGATCAGCCGCAGGTCCTCGGTGTCGAAATAGGTGGCGCTGAGGTAGATCCGTCTGGGCTCGGCGGCCCGCCGGCCGCCGAGCTCGGGCAGGCTGCCCAGCTTCGGCAGGACGAAGTCGGCACCGGCATCGTATTTCTGCTCGGTTTCCAGGTGGTCGCCCTTGCTGTTCGTCACGCCTCCAAAGCCTACGTGTGATAGACGGCCAGGCGGGCGCCGGGCCGCTCAATGAGCAATGCCCCCTCGGGGATGCCGTCCGGGGCGCCTTCGCCTGGCGGGTAGGCGTCTACGTGCAGTTGCGCCGCGCCGGGCTGCCCGGCCTGGTCCCAGGCCTGTATGTGCGCGGCGAGGTCGGTGCCGAGCGCGGCGCCGTGCGGGCCGAACCCGGCTACCCGCAGGCGGGCCTGGCCGGTCCAGGCGCCGTCCGCGGGCGCCGGCTGCTCCAGCAGGACCAGGGCGAGGCCGCCGGAATCCGCGATGGCGAGCGTGCTCGCGGCAGCGGGCCAGCTGAACGGCGCCCGGTCGAGCCGGGCCGGGGTGCCGTCGGCCGGACGCTCCTCGGCTACCGTGCACGACCGGCGGTCACGGGTCCCGAGCCACAGGCCCAGCCCCCAGAGGTCTCGCGAGCCGGCGGTCGTCCCGGTATCGAGCTCGCTCGCGGGCCCGTCGAGGAAGGCGGCCAGCGCGGCGCCGTCGGCCTCGTGCCCGTCGGCGAGCGTGAGCCCGTCCGGCAGCATGACCGAGAGCCCGGGCTGGAGCATCAGGGTGCGCTCCGGGCCGGCCAGCGCGCCCCGGATCCGCATGAACCCGCACGGCACGGCCGACCGGCTCACCCAGTGGCCACCCGATCCTGACCGCTCGAGCGCCACGGCCACCTGGTGGCCGCGGATGCCGAGCGGCACCACGATCCGCGCCCCCGGCCCGGCCTGATCCAGCCAGGCCGGGGCCAGGTCGCCGACGCCGACCGTGGCGATGATCCGGTCGTAGGGCGCGCCGGGCGGGTAGCCGCCGGCGCCGTCCGCGGCGACCACCGTCACGTCCGGGTACCCGGCGGCGGCCAGGTGCCCGCGCGCCTGGGCGGCCAGGTCAGCGTCGATGTCCACGCTGACCACGGCGCCCGCCGGCCCGGTGAGCTGGCTCATCAGCGCGGCGTTGTACCCGGTGCCCGCGCCGATCTCGAGCACCCGCTGACCGGGGGCCAGGGCCAGCTGGTCCAGCATGACGGCCATGATGGCGGGCTGGGAGGAGGAGCTGATGGGCTGGCCCTCGGCGTCCCGCTTGGTCACGATGGCGTCGTCGAGGTAGGCGTCCGGCGGCGGCAGGTGCGGCAGGAACAGGTGGCGCGGCACGTCGCGCAGCGCCGCGGCGATGCGTTCGTCGCGGATCCCGGTAACCCGCTGGACTTCGGTGACGAGGCGCTCCCGCAGCTCAGCCAGGCCGGTGGCGTCTTCAGCCGGGCCGCCGGTCACGGGCTCAGGTCCCTCCGGCGTTCGCGGGCCAGGCCCAGGCCGGCCGTCACGACCAGGGCCGCCAGGCATACCAGCCCGGTCAGGACGGCGCTGTTCCCGGCCAGCAGCTGCAGGCCGTGCCAGTGGAACTCGTGGTACCAGGGCTTGCTGCCGGTCGCGAAGTAGGTGCCCGGGGCGTACCAGCCCAGGCCCGCCGGGGTCAGCCCGGACTGTCCGAGGTTCCACAGCTGCGGCCAGCTGGCGAAGATGAGGAACAACAGGAGCCCGGCGCCCCACCAGGCCGCCCGCACCGCCCGGCGCCCCGCGACCGCGCCGAGATGAGCCAGCAGCGCCAGCCCCGGCGCCACCCAGACCCAGTGGTGGTCCCAGCTCAGCGGCGATACCAGCAGGCCGGTCAGCGCGCAGGCCAGCATGGCGGGCACCGGCTGCCGGGCCCGGTACAGCAGCGCCGCGGCCACCAGCCCGGCCACCGCGACCAGGACGGCGGCCGCGATCCACGGCACCGTGCCCGCGGAGACGCTGCCGGCCAGCCGGGCCAGCACGCCCCGCAGCGACTGGTTGCCCCGGGTGCCCAGGAACACGATCCGGTTGGCCTTCAGGAACAGCCCGTTCGCCCAGTAGGTGCCCGAATCACCCGGCAGGATCGCGTAGCCGAGCGCCACCGTGGCGGCGAACGCCCCGCTGGCCGTGGCGGCCTGCCGGTACCGGCGGGTGAGCAGCAGGTACGGGATGAAGATCAGCGGAGTCAGCTTCACCCCGGCCGCGACGCCGATGCCGATGCCGTGCCACCAGCGGGTCCTCCCGCCGGGGACCAGCGCGCCGCCGGTGAGCAGGTCGGCCGCCACGAGCAGCATGAGCAGCAGGTTGACCTGGCCGAGGCTGAGGGTCTGCTGGACCGGTTCGGTGGCCAGCGCGAGCGCCGAGACGCCGAGCGTCCCGCCCGCCCTGACCGCCGGGCGGTCACGGTAGCCGAGCGCGCCGAACACCAGCCACAGGGTCAGGCCGAGGGCGGCCATGCTGGCTAGCGTCATGGCCCAGCGCATCACCGTCCAGGACAGCACCGAGGCCACCGAGAACAGCACCGCGGCGAACGGCGGGTAGGTGAACTGGACGCCGTGGCTGCCGGTCCAGTCGTACAGCGGCGAGCCGCGGTGCGGATCGTAGGCGGGGGAAACGTGCCGGACGATCAGGCCGCCGTCGCGGTACACCACCAGGTCGCGCATGGCGGCCAGGTAGGACAGGTGCGTCACCAGGTCGGCGACGTAGCCGGCCAGCACCAGGACCAGCAGGACGGCCCCGGCAGGCAGCAGCCACCGTGGCCCGCGCGGGGCGGGCACGGTGGCTGCGGCGGCCTCGGTGGCCGCTACTGGCTCCGCCTGCATGACACCCCTTCACCGCTCGCACGGATATGTCGTGCCGATGATAGTGGCATGCAGGCCGGGCGGTGCCTTACTGGATGGTGCCGGACCCGACGGTCCCGGTGGTGTCCTGGGCGGGCCGGGTCTCCTCGGTCCGGCTCCGCCGGTCGAGCCAGCCGCGCTTGGCCGGCTCGGCGTCGGTCCGGGTCGCCACGGGCTCCATCCGGGTCCGGGCCGGGAGCGGACTGGCGCCGGCCGGAACCCGCTCCACCGGGACGGTGTCGCCGGGGGCGGTACGGCCCGCGGGCACCCGCTCCGCCCGGTCGGTGGTCTCCGGAACCTCATCGGCCTCATCGACCGGGCGGAGCCCGGACGCCACCGACGCGATCCGGCCGAGCGCCGCGCCCGCCACGAAGACGATGACCACGCCGAGAGCGGTGAAGAAGCCGAGCTGCTCCATGATCCGCATGTACTGCGTGCTGCTAGCCGGCGAGCCGCCCAGCGCCACGTGGTTGTTCCACAGCGGGCTCAGGCTCTGCCCGAGGACGAACCAGGCGCCGGCCGCGGCGGCCAGCAGGGCCCCGAACAGCGCGGTGTGCCTGCCCCGGGCGGCCATCAGGAGCACGCCGCCGAGGAAAACGGCGGCACCGGGCAGGAGCTCGAGCCACAAGCGGCCGGTGTTATACGTCCACGCCTTGTCCGGCGTGTAGGCGAAGTTGAAATATGGTCCGATGAAGGGAATGAGCGCGCCCCAAAGCCCGAGCAAGATCAGCAGAAACCCGCTGAAGGCTCCCCTACTGCGCCGCATCTGCAGCATCCCAGCCATGCCTATCACTTCCCGTGTGAGTTGCGATTTCTCGTTGTACGGGCCTTAACTGCCCGCCCTCTACCCTGAGCAGGGCGCAGTATTCCGTTACGCCGCCGCCAGGTATCGTTCGCGACGTGGACGATAGGCGCCGCGTGCCGCGGACGGACCTGCTGCTGGCCGATCCGCGCCTGGCGGACGCCGAGCGCAGGCTGGGCCGCGTCCTGGTCAAGGCGGCCGTGGCCCGCGCCCAGCAGCGGGCCCGGGACGGCCGGATCGCCCCCGATGAGGTCGCCGACGCCGCCGTCGCCGAGCTTCCCGCCCGGGCGGCCGCGCTGACGCCGGTGATCAACGCGACCGGGGTGCTGGTCCACACCAACCTGGGCCGCGCACCGCTGTCGGCCGCGGCGGTGGACGCGCTGGTCGCGGCGGCGGGCTACTGCGACGTGGAGTTCGACCTGGCCTCCGGGGCCCGCGCCCGCCGCGGCGCGGGTGCGCTCGGTGCCCTGGCCCGGGCGGTCCCGGCCGCCGGGGCGGTCGCCGTGGTCAACAACAACGCGGCCGCCCTGGTCCTGGCGGCCACCGCGCTGAGCGGCCCCGACGCCGACGAGATCGTGATCAGCCGGGGCGAGCTGATCGAGATCGGCGACCGGTTCCGGCTGCCCGACCTGCTCGTCTCGACCGGCGCCCGGCTGCGCGAGGTCGGCACCACCAACCGGACGGCGCTCGAGGACTACGCCGCCGCGACCAGTCCCCGGACCGCGTTCATCCTCAAGGTGCACCCGTCCAACTTCCGCATCGAGGGCTTCACCGCCGCCGTGACCGTCGCCGACCTGGCCGGGCTGGGGCCGCCGGTGGTGTTCGACGTCGGCTCCGGGCTGCTCGCCCCGCACCCGCTGCTGCCGGACGAGCCGAGCGCCGCGGGCGCGCTGCGGGACGGCGCCGCCCTGGTCACCGCGAGCGGCGACAAACTGCTGGGCGGCCCGCAAGCCGGCCTGCTGCTCGGCCGGGACGACCTGGTGCGCAGGCTGACCCGGCATCCGCTGGCGCGGGCGCTGCGGGTGGACAAGCTGACCCTGGCCGCGCTGGAGGCGACCCTCGCCGGACCGGTCCCGCCGGTAGCCGCCGCCCTGGCCGCCGGCCCGGCGTCCGTCCTCGAACGGGCCGAACGAGTAGTCGCGGGTCTGGTCGCGGCCGGCCTCGACGCCACGGTGACCGCGGCCAAGGCCGCCGTGGGGGGCGGCGGAGCCCCCGGCGTGGAGCTGGACAGCTTCGCGGTGAGCCTGCCTGAATCGCTCACGGTGCCGTTGCGCACCGGCGAGCCCGCCGCGGTGGGCCGGATCGAATCCGGCCGCCTCCTGCTGGACCTCCGCTCGGTTCCCCCCGAAGACGATGAAGCGCTGCTCACCGCCGTCCTGGCCGCGGCCGTTGCTGCCCGCGATCATGGTCTTGGAGGACCGGCGTGCAGGTGATCGCGACCGCGGGGCATGTGGACCACGGGAAGTCCGCGCTGGTGCGCGCGCTGACCGGGATGGAACCGGACCGGTGGGCCGAGGAACGGCGCCGCGGGCTGACCATCGACCTGGGCTTCGCCTGGACGACCCTGCCGGGCGGGGAGCGGGTGGTGTTCGTCGACGTGCCCGGTCACGAGCGTTTCGTGCCGAACATGCTGGCCGGCGTGGGCCCGGTGCCCGCCGTGCTGTTCGTGGTGGCGGCCGACGGCGGCTGGATGCCCCAGTCGGCCGAGCACCTGGCCGCCGTCGACGCGGTCGGCATCAGGCACGGCGTGCTCGCGGTCACCCGCTCCGACCTGGCCGATCCCGGCCCGGCCAGGCGGCAGGCGCTCGGCTGGCTGAGCCGTACCAGCCTGGGCGCGGTGCCGGCGGTGGCGGTGAGCGCGGTCACCGGCGCGGGCCTGCCCGAGCTGCGGGACGCGCTGGCCCGGCTGGCCGCGGAGCTGCCCGTGCCCGACCCGGCCGCCCCGGTCCGGCTCTGGGTGGACCGGTCGTTCAGCATCCGCGGCGCCGGCACCGTCGTCACCGGCACGCTGCCGGCCGGGACCCTGACCACTGGCCAGGAACTGCTGCTCACGCCGTCGCTGCGGCCGGCCCGGATCAGGGGCCTGGAGTCCATGAACGAGCCGGTCACGTCGGCCACCGGGGTCACGCGCGTCGCGATCAACCTGCGCGGGGTCGCGGCTGACGTGCCGGCCCGCGGGATGGCGCTGGTCGAGGCCGGCCGCTGGACCCTGACCCGGCTGGTGGACGTGCGGCTGGCGCCGGGCAGCCCGGGGACGCCCCCGGCGACGGAGACGGCCCTGACGGCCGGGATGACCCTGCCGCCCGTGATGGCCCTGCATATCGGCTCGGCCCGGACCCGGGCCCGGGTCCGGCCGCTCGGGCCGCCGGGACCGTCGGCGACAGTCCGGCTGGCGCTCCACGACGCCCTTCCGCTGCACGTCGGGGACCGGGTACTGCTCCGCGATCCGGGCAGCGCCGGCCTGTCGATCATCGGCGCGACGGTGCTCGATGTCGCGCCGCCCGCGCTCATCCGGCGTGGCGCGGCCGCCGCGGCCGGGCGCGCGCTGGCCGCCTGGCCCGATCCTCCGTCGGCCGGTGACCTGCTGCGCCGCCACGGCTTCCTGCGGACGAGGGCGCTGGCGGCGATGGGCGTCCGCGGCGCCTCGCCGGCTCCGGTCGCGGTGGGGGACTGGCTGGCCGACCCGGACCGCTGGGCCGCCCTGCGCCGCCAGCTGGCCGAGGCGGTCGCCGCCCACGCCGTGCGCGACCCGCTGGCCATCGGCATGCCGGCCGAGGCCGCCCGGGCCGTGCTGGGCCTTCCCGACCGGGCCCTGGTGGAGGCGCTGGCCCGGGACAATGTCCAGCTCAAGGACGGCTACCTGCGGCCCGCCGGCCCGCCGGAAGCCGGGCCGCCCGCGCCGTCGCTGCCGCCGCGGGCGGCGTCGGCGGTGCAGGCCGTCCTGGCGGACCTGGCCACCGCGCCGTTCGGTGCCCCGGACGCGAACCGGCTGCGAGAACTGGGGCTCGACCAGAAAACCATCGCGGCCGCCGCCCGGGCCGGCCTGCTGCTCCGGGTCTCCGAGCAGGTCGTGCTGGCCCCGGACGCGCGGGCCCGGGCGGCCGAGGTCCTGGCCGCGCTGCCTCAGCCGTTCACCACCGCCGAGGCCAGGCAGGCGCTCGGTACCACCCGCCGGGTGGCGATCCCCCTGCTCGAGTACCTGGACCGGGCCGGCGTCACCCAGCGCCTGCCCGACGACCGCCGCCGCCTGCGGTTAGGAGCCGGCCCGCTCCCAGCCGCGGGCGGTGCGGGTCAGCTCACGGAATCCAGTGGCGGCCAGGAAGGCACGGTAGGCGTCGTCGTTCTGCCCGTCCGGGTCGGTGCCTTCCAGCCAGGCGTAGGTGAGCAGCCGGCTGACCTCGGCCAGCCGGAGCCAGCCGGCGGCCTGCCCGAGCAGCCAGGTACCGATGCCGCGGCGCTGGTACGACGGCATGACGTGCAGGTTCCCGACGTCGGCCCACCCGCCGGGCCGGGCCAGCCGTTCGCCCTGGCCCAGGATCTCGACCTCGATGTAGCCGGTGACCTCCGGGCCGAGCACGGCGGACAGGCGGCAGCCGTTGATGCCGACCGACCGCCGCACCGCCAGCCCGCCGAGCGGCACGCCGGCCGGGCCGGGCAGGTCCTGGACCCGGGCCAGGTAGACCACCTCGGTCTGCCCGGTGTGGCTGAATCCGGCCCGCTGGTACAGGCCC
>JAJKHX010000104.1 GCA_021154785.1 Nocardiopsis sp. | reverse complement strand
GGTCGAACCCGTGCACCACGGCCTCGTGCGCCGATACGTCGGCGTGCTCGCCGGTCCCGGTCCGCAGCCGCTGCGTGTAGGCGACCAGCGCGGCCCAGGCGGCGTGCACGGCCGCCGTCTGGCCGATGAGGCCCGGTGGCGGCAGTACCGGCCGGGCGCCCGGCTGGCCCGAACGGGACAGCACCCCGCCCAGCGCCGCCAGCACCGGCCCGGTCGCGGCGAAGTCCCGGTACGGACCCGACCGGCCGAAGGCGGTGAGGGAGACGACGACCAGCCCCGGATGCGCCTGCCGGAGCTGCTCGACCTGGGCGTGGCTGGACGACTCGAGGACGATGTCCGCTGTCCCGGCCAGGCGCAGCAGTTCAGCCTGCCCGGCCTCGGCGGCCAGGTCGAGCAGCACGCTGGACTTATTCGCGTTGCGCAGGCCGAAGACGGCCGGGTCCCGCCGCCCGGCCGAGCCGCCGGGCGGCTCGACCAGGATCACCTGCGCGCCGATGTCGGCCAGGTAGCGCCCGCAGTACTGGGCGTCCCCCTCGGTGAGGTCGAGCACCCGCAGGCGGGCCAGTGGCAGCTCCATCGGATGAATGCCTAGGCCTCGAGCAGCTTGCTCAGTTCCCGGTGGAAGATCTGGTTGACGACCTCGTTGTGCCCCAGCAGCATCCCGCCCGCGTCGGCGCTGGCCAGTCCGTCCTGCGAGCTGCGCAGCAGCGGAAAGTCCTCCTCGTGCAGCACCGACAGCAGGATCGACCAGTTCTTCTCCCACACCCGCTCGTAGCGTTCCGGCGTCATCCCGCTGGCCTCGAGCGGCGGGACCAGCAGCCGCATCTCCATCCGGCAGCGCCCGGGGTCGGCCGGCTGCGGCCGGAAGGTGAGCAGCTCGAAGTGGTCGTCGGGCTGGCGCAGCAGCGTGCTGTTCGGCAGCAGGTAGTGCCCTTCGGTGACGTACGGGCCGAGGTCCGTCTCGCCCGGATCTTCCTCGAGCCAGCGGTCGATGGCCTTGCGCGGGCTTACCATCCGGGCGTGCCGCCCGAAGTCCTCGACCGTCTGCACGTTGGTGTGGATGTGCTTGCCCGCCGTGTTCGGGTGCGCGTACTGGATGTGGTAGTTGTCCACGAACGCGTCCTGCATGAGCTTCCAGTTGGCGGGCTCGTCGAAGCCCTCGGAGTGGAAGGCGGTCAGCTCGCCGAGCTTGTACCCGGCCAGGATCTCGTCCATCTCCGGGCCGAGCCAGGCGGCCACGTCGATCGGCGCCCCCGCCCGGTCGACCATCCAGATCAGGCCGTGCCGTTCCTGCGCGGGCAGCTCGATCAGCCCGTGCTGCGACCGGTCCACCTCGCCGAACGTATTCTCCCGGGTGATCGCGCGCAGCGACCCGTCGATGTTGTAGGACCACCGGTGATAGCCGCAGGAGAACAGCCGGCAGCGTCCGCTCGCCTGCTCCTCGAGCATCGCCCCGCGGTGCCGGCATACGTTCACGAACGCCTTGACCGAGCCGTCGGCCTGCCGGGCCACGATCACCCGGTTCCGCGGCATCGTCAGCGTGATGAAGTCGTTTGGCTCCGGCAGCTCGCTGGCGTGGGCCACGATCGACGGCACCCGGCCGAACACCAGCTCCCGCTCCCGCTGCGCCAGCTCCGGGTCGGTGTACTGGCCGGGACCGAACGGGACGACCTGGTCAACGGTGTCCGTGCTGCCGTGGCGGAGGTGCTCCAGGGTCCGCTGGATGCGGTCGCCGCGGGTGGCGATGGCGGTCGGCGTCATCAGGACCTCCTAGTGCCCGGACGGTAATATCTATAGTCTTTAGATTTACCCGATCGATGCGGGTTTGGGAAGAGCTGAAAAGAGATAATGAGAAGATGCCCCGCCCCTCGAGCCCGCTGATCAGCCGCGACGCGGTGGTCGAGGCGTCGCTGCGGATCATCGACACCGACGGCCTCGACGCGTTCAGCCTGCCCCGGCTGGCCCGTGAGCTCAGCGTCCAGACGCCGTCGCTGTACTACCACTTCCGTGACCGCGCCGACATCTTGCGCACGGTAGCGCGCGCCATCGTGCTGGAGAGCCGGGTGCCCGACCCGGCCTCCTGCCCCACCTGGGTCGACTGGCTGGTGGGGATCAGCCTGTCGTTCCGCCGGGCCGTGCTGCACCACCGCAACGCGGCCCCGGTCCTGCTGGAGTTCATGCCGCGGGACGTGGTGATCTGGAATTACGAGCTCGGCGTGCAGATCCTGGCCGCGGTCGGCGTCCCGGCTGAAGCGCGGATCGGCGTCATCGACGGGCTGGATACCCTCACGCTGGGCGCCTCCCTGGCCGAGGCGGCCAAGGGACCGGCCCGGGCCGGGCAGGTGTTCGCGAACGTGGACGCCGGCGCCGAGCCGATGCTCGCGGAGGCCCTGGCCGCGAACACGCGCACCGCCGAGGAACTGTTCGCCGACTCGATCCGCAGCTTCCTGCGCGGTGCCGTCCCCGCGGTGCCGCCGGACATCCCGGCGCCGCGGGCGCTGATGGCCCGCTACCGGGAAACCCGCACGGCGGCCGCCTCGCACGACGGTCACTGATCGCTCAGTAGCTCAGATGCCCGCCTTGTCCAGCGCGCTCTGCAGCGACGCCACGTAGCCTTCGGAGGTGTAGGTGGCGCCGGAGACCGTGTCGATCCGCGCGCTGCCGGCGGCGAGCGCCTCCTTATCCAGCTCGGGGATGGCGTAGGCGTTGATCTGGGCGTCGCGCGGGTCGTTCTGCGGGTACACCACGGCGTCGGCGGCGGCGAGCTTGCCGTTCTTCACGGTGATCTTGACCTGCACCGGCCCGTACCTGGTGTCGGCGGCCTCGCCGGTCACCGTCTTCGCCGTCGCCGTGGCGCCGCCCGTGCTGCTGCTGGACGGGCTGCTAGTACCGGGCGCGTCGCTGCTGGGCGCGCTCGCGGCGCCCGATGCGCCCGGGGTGCCGCTGACGGCGGCCGGCGGCGTGGTCGCGACGCTGGTGCTGTGGGTCTTGAACGACAGCAGGAAGATCAGGCCGGCGGCGGTGCCGACGATCGCGAGGATGGCACGGAGCATGGTGATGTCTTTCCTAGGCGGTCAGAATGCGAAGGATTCCCGGTGGATCTGCCGGCGCGGGACGCCGGCGGTGCGCAGGGAGCGGATCACGGCGGCGGTCATCCCGGGCGGCCCGCACAGGTAGACGTCGTGCCGGGCCAGGCCGGGCACGTTCGCCAGGAGCACCGCGGGCGCCAGCGGGTCGGCGCCGAGCTCGGCCCGGCGCCCGGTGGCGAACCAGAGCCTGGACCGGCGCTGCCTGGCCAGCTGCTCGAGCTCGCGGCGGAACACCACGTCGCGGTCGTCGCTGGCCCGGTAGATGAGGGTGATGTCGCCGGGGTCGGCCGGAAGCGTCTCGAACAGTGCGCGCAGCGGGGTGATGCCGACGCCGCCCGCGATCAGCAGGACCTTGCGCCGGCGCCGGGCCGCGCCGGTGAGCGCGCCGTAGGGGCCCTCGGCCAGCACCGGGGTACCCGGCCGCAGCCCGGCCAGGGCGCTGCTGTGGTCGCCGAGGGCCTTCACGGTGATGCGCAGCCGGTCCGGCCGCGGCGCCGCGGACAGCGAGTACGGGGACGATACCCACCACAGGCCGCGGGTGAGGAAACGCCAACGGAAGAAATGACCGGATTCCGCGCGGAGCTCGTCCAGGTGCCGGCCAGCGATCACCACGCTCACCACGCCGGGCGCTTCTGGCTCCACCGCGGCCACCCGCAGCCGGTGGCGGACCGCCTGACGGGCCGGGGTCACGAACCGGTACCAGCCGATGGCGGCGGCCACGGCCGCGTACATGCCGCCCCAGGCGATGCGCGCGGGAAGGCTGGAGATGAACTCGGCGCCGCTCGCGAACTGATGACTGAACGCCAGCGCGACCGCCAGGTAGGTATAGAAATGCAGGTAGTACCAGGTTTCGTAGCGGAGCCTGCGGCGGGCGGCGCGGGCTGAGCTGATGCCGACGCCGGCCAGCAGCAGGCCGCCCGCGGTCGCCGCCAGCACGTCCGGGTAGCTCACCAGCAGCGTCTTGGTCTGGCTGACGACCGTGGTGTGCGCGCTCACCGCGTATCCCCAGATGATGAGCAGCGCGTGCGCGACGATCAGGCCGACGGTATAGCGGCCGCCCATCGCGTGCCAGCGGGCCAGACGGTCGGCGCCGATGCCGCGCTCGAGCGGCGGGAGCCGTGCCATCAGGGCGACCAGCACCACGACGCCGTAACCGGCGAGCAGGCCGGTGACCCGTCCCGCGTTGGTCAGCCAGTCACCGAGCCCGTGGATGGCCGGGGTCCCGTACCACCACAGGCTGATCGCTGCGAGTCCGCCCGCCGCGATCAGGGCCAGGACGACAGCCGGACGGGCCCGGGTCGTGGCTCCCGGCGGCGCGTCCTGCGGCCTGGCTGTCGCGAGGGCAGGCGCGGATAGCGGAGAGACGAAAGGCATGTTTCAGGTATCGCGCATGGATCTGTCCGGTTGCTGCGAGCTTCTTCAGCGCAGCCTCTGAACGGCCGCCGATGGTCAGGTTCCTTCACGATTTCCCCGCGAATCCAGCTGCTTCGCCGCCCTGGCATGATGACGGGATGACCTTGTCAGCGGACTTCTCGGCCGTGCCTGACGGTGAGCACGGGGCGGAGATCCAGCGGCTGTGTGACGCGATGGAGGCGGCCGATCAGGCCGGCCGTTACCCGCAGCTGACCGTAGAGCGGCCCTGGTCAGCCCACAATCCGGTGCTGGAGGGCGAGTTCGCCTGCCCTAGGGCCATTCGCTGGTACCTGGAGCGGGAGCTGGGCCGGCTCGCGGCCAGGGGCGCCCGGATCTCGGTCTGCCCGGGTCGCGAGGCGCTCGATCTGCGGGACCCGGGCCTGGCGCGTGCGGTCGACGAGACCCGCTGGGATCTGCGGCGTAAGAAGCTGTTCCTGTTCGCGCCGGAGCGCATGGCGCTGTCCATCGACCGGCTCCAGCATTACACCGGGACACCCGCCGAGTCGTTCCAGCGGTACGTGCTGCTGACGAACTACTCCTGGCATGTGGAGGAGTTCCGCGCCGCCCTGCCGGGCTGCAGCGGCCCGGATTCCGATGGCCGCCAGATGCCCGCATGGCATCATATGCTTCCCGGGCGCTCGGGCGTGACCATGGTGAACATCGGTGTCGGGCCGTCCAACGCCAAGACGATCACCGATCATCTCGCCGTGCTGCGCCCGGACCTCGTGCTGATGATCGGGCACTGTGCCGGCCTGCGCAACCACCAGGAAATCGGGGACCTCGTACTGGCGGCCGCCTACGTGCGAGACGACGGTGTCCTGGACGACATGCTGCCGCTGAGCGTTCCGGTGGTATCGAACCACACGCTGAACACGCTGCTGCTGGGTGAGCTGACGGCCCGGCGCCTGCGCAGCCGGATGGGAATCGTCTACACCACCGCGAACCGGAACTGGGAGCTGCACCTCGCGCAGGCCGAAGAACGCCTCGGTCCGTCGCGCGCTCTCGCCGTGGACATGGAGTCCGCGACCGTGGCCGCGAACGGATTCCGCTACCGGATCCCCACCGCCACTTTGCTGGCCGTCAGCGACAAGCCGCTGCACGCCCAGCCTAAGCTCAGCGCGGACGCCCAGAGCTTCTACGTCGCCAGCCGCCGCCAGCACGTCGAGATCGCCATCTCCGTCGCCGAGAAGGTCCGGCAGCTGTATCCGGATGGGTTGCCCGTAACCGACCTCCGTTCCGCCGACGAGCCCCTGCTCGGCACAACCGGTCCCTAGCCGGGCCCGCATACGACTTTTCTGGCCCGCCCGGCTCCACGCCGACCCGGCCCACCGCTGGCTCCGGGACACCATCCGCGACGCGCTCGGTCCGGTCATGTCTCATGTGACGCATTGACAGCGCGCGACGCTGCGTCCGTCAGCAGGTCGCCTATAACATGACAATTTAGCCGACGGCGGAGGGTCAGACGAGATGCCGAGGATTTCCCGGCGGGCGGACGTGCGCGCCACCGCCGCCCGGCTGTTCCGGGAGCACGGGTACAGCTCCGCCACCATGGACCTGCTCGCCGACGAGGTCGGGCTTAACAAGGGCACCCTCTATCACTACTACCCGGCCAAGAGCGCGATCCTGTACGAGCTGCTCTCCGATCAGCTCGACGTCACCCTCGCCCTGCTTGCCCAGGTCCCGGCGGGCGGTTCGCCGGCGCAGAGGCTGCGCGAGCTCGTCCGCCTCCAGGTCGAGCACGTGGCCCGCGCCCACGACGAGGTCGTGGTGTTCTTCCAGGAGCTG
>JAJKHX010000103.1 GCA_021154785.1 Nocardiopsis sp. | reverse complement strand
GCGACCGCCGCCGGGCTGCACAGCGTGCCACACGCGGGCGAGATGTCGGGACCGGCGACGATCTGGGAAGCGCTGGACGGCCTGGGGGCCGAGCGGATCGGGCACGGCATCAGCTGCATGGCCGACCCCGGGCTGGTGACCCGGCTGCGGGAGAGCCAGATCCCGCTCGAGGTGTGCCCGACCTCCAACGTGTGTACCAGGCAGGTCCCCGGGCTGGCGGAGCACCCGCTGCCGCGGATGCTCGAGGCGGGCCTGTTCGTGACGCTGAACAGCGACGACCCGCCGATGTTCGGGACGACGCTGACCGATGAGTACCGGCGGGCGGCTTCGGAGCTGGGGCTTACCCGCGAGCAGCTGGCGGCGCTGGCGGCCAACGGGGTTCGGGCGTCGTTCCTGGACGCCGGGACGAAGCAGGCGCTGCTGGCGGAGATCGACGCGGTGGCTTCCGGCGCCGAGGGCGCTCCGGCCGTCCCCGTCGCGCAGTTAGCGCAGGGTATGGTTTTGCCCGGGTAGGTCTCCCCTTGGAGCGTGCGGGCACAGACGGGCAGGGCATGTGAAGGGCCAGCGCAGGTGAAGGGCCAGCACTGGGTGCGGCTGCTGCCGCTGGCCCTGCTGATCGTCCTGGGGCTGGCCGGGCTGCGGGGGACGGTGGGAACGCCGCGCTGGGACGGGCCGCTGCACCGGGACGGGATAGCGGTCGGCCTGGTCCTGGAGGTCGTGTTCGCGGTCCTGGCCGTGCTCACGCTCAGGCGCCAGCGTTCGGCTCAGCAGGGACTGGTGGTGCGCAAGCTGCGGATGACGCTGCTCTCCGTGCTCAGCGTGGGCGCGGTGGCGGTAGCGGTGGTCATGCTCCTGAGCCTGAAGCTGCACTTCCTCAACCGCCCGGTCAAACTGCCGCCCCAGCCGCCGCCCCGGCCGGGCGCCACGCCCACGCGTCGGCCGCCGGTCAAGGCCCCGGCCCCGCTGTTCCACATCCCGGTGGCCGTGCTGCTGTACGCGCTGCTGGTCCTGGCGCTCCTGGCGGCCATCGCGGCCAGCATCTGGTGGGCCCGGCGACTGCGGCCGTCGGTGGGGCCCCGGGAGGACGCTTTCATCGTGGAGGACTCCGGGGACCTGCGGGAGGCGGTGGAGTCGGGGCGTTCGGCGCTGCGGACGGTGGACGACGCCCGGGCCGCGATCATCGCCTGCTACCTGGCGATGGAGCGGAGCCTGGCCGACCGGGGCACCGCCCGGGGCCTCGCGGACACGCCCGACGAGCTGCTGTCCCGCGCCCGGGCCCGCGGCGTCGTCCGCGGCACCGCGGCGGCCCGGCTGACCGCGCTGTTCTACGAGGCACGGTTCTCCAGCCACCCGCTCGGACCGGGCCAGCGCGACGCGGCCGAGCAGGCGCTGGACGAACTGGCGGCCGCGCTGGCCGAGGAAAAGGCCGAGCCCGAGGCCGCCGGGGCGGGCACGTGAGCGCCGGGCCCGCGCCGCAGGCGCCCGGAGGCAGCGCGCCGCAGGCGCCCGGAGCCAGCGCGCCGCAGGCGCCCGGAGGCAGCGCGCCGCAGGTGCCGGGCGGGACGGTCAGTCCGTGGCAGGGGGCGGGGCCGGAGCTGCTTATCGCGGTCGGGCTGGTGCTGGCGGCGGCGGTGGCGGCGTATGTGATGGCGAGCTGGGCGGGGCTGAGCGTGGTGGCGGTGGCGACGGCGGCGGTGGCCATGGTGATGCTGCGGATCCTGCTGCCGGCGGCCACGCCGGACAAGGCCCGGACGGCCCGGGAAAAGGCGCAGGCGCGGACGCTGAGCGGCTACTCGCACCGGCGGTTCGTGGTGCAGTCCGCGTGCGACAGCCTGAGCTTCTACCAGGCCGAGCTGCGGCCGGTGCTCGAGCACCTGCTGGCGGCGCGGCTGGCCGAGCGGCACGGGGTGAACCTGTACGACGACCGGGAGGCGGCGCGGCGGCTGCTGTGCCGCACCGCCCGGGACGCCGACCTGTGGGCATGGGTCGACCCGGCGTGGCAGCCGCCGGGCCCGGATAGCGGGGCCAGCACGGGGCGCGGGGCCAGCACGGGGCGCGGGGCCAGCACGGGGCGCGGGGCTAGCACTGAACGTGGTATCCCGGGGCGCACGCTGACGCGCCTCATCGACCGATTGGAGCGGCTTTGACCAGCCCGGATGAGACGGCTCAGCTGTGCAAGGCGATCGTGGACGAGCTGGAGCGCGCGGTGGTCGGCCGGCGCCGGACGCTCGAGCTCGTGCTGATCGGCATCCTGGCCGGCCATCACGTGCTGCTCGAGGACCTGCCGGGCCTGGGCAAGACGCTGATCGCGCGGTCGTTCGCGCGGGTGCTCGGGCTGGACTTCGCCCGCATCCAGTTCACCCCCGACCTGCTGCCCTCGGACGTGGTGGGCGCCCCGCTGTACGACCAGCGGTCGGCCGAGATGGTGTTCCGGCCCGGGCCGGTATTTACCCAGCTGCTGCTGGCCGACGAGATCAACCGGACCCCGCCGAAGACCCAGGCGGCGCTGCTCGAGGCGATGGGCGAGGGCCAGGTGAGCGTGGACGGGCTCACCCGCAAGCTCCCCGAGCCGTTCATCGTGCTGGCCACCGACAACCCGATCGAGTACGAGGGCACTTACGAACTGCCCGAGGCCCAGCTGGACCGGTTCGGCATGCGGCTGCGGCTGGGCTACCTAAGCGCCGGGGACGAGACCGACATGCTGCGCCGCCGGGTGGACCGGGCGGCCGAGAACGTCGACCTCAACCCGGTTACCACCCCGGCCGGGGTGCTGGCTATGCGGGAGTCGCTCGAGCGGGTCGAGGTCACCCCGGACCTGCTCGAGTACGTGGTGGCGATCGTGACCGCGACCCGGCGGGACGCGCAGGTGCAGATCGGCGCGAGCCCGCGCGGCGGGCTGGCGCTGGTCCAGCTGGCCCGCGGCCAGGCGCTGCTCAGCCAGCGCGACTACGTGGTCCCGGACGACATCAAGCAGGTGGCGGTGCCCGCCCTGGCGCACCGGATCACGCTGCGGCCCGAGCTGTGGGTGCGCCAGGTCTCGGCCGACGAGGTGATGACCAAGCTGCTCGCCTCGGTGGCCACGCCCCGCACGGACCCGGCCCGGGCGGTCACCGGCTGATGTCCTCCCCGGCACCGAACGAGCCGCCAGCTCGCCCCGGACCAGGGCCAGCGGCACCTGGGACGGTACTCGAGCTGCGCTGGCGGTCCTCGCGGCACGCCCGGCGGCTGCTCACGCTGGGCCTGGCCGGGCTGTTCATCGCCACGCTGGCCCGGCGACCGGAATTCGCCGGCCTGGCCGCCCCGGCGCTGCTGCTGCTGGCGGCGGGCCGGATCCAGCGGCGGCCGCCGCGGCTCGTGGTGCGGGCCCGGCCGAGCTCGCGGCGCGGCTTCGAGGACGAGGTGATGGCGCTCGACGTGACCGCCGAGGGGCAGGACGGGTGCGACATCCGGTGGACGCTGCATCCCGGCCGGGAAATCGCGCCGGTCGGGCCGCCCGTGGCCGACGGGCCGGCCGCCCGGCTGACTTTCACCCCGGAGCGCTGGGGACGGCGGGATCTCGGCACGCTGGACGTGACGCTGCGGGACCGCTGGCGGCTGTCCGAGGGGCACGCCAGCCTGTCGCTGCCCCGGATCGACTGCTACCCCGCCCCGGCCAGCCAGCAGACCCGGGTGGTGCTGCGGCGGCTGCCGAACCGGCTCGGCGAGCATCCGGTCCGGGTGCCGGGCGAGGGCCTGGAGTTCTCCGGCGTGCGGGACTACGTGCCGGGCGACCGGCAGCGCAGCATCAACTGGCCGGCCAGTACCCGGCGCGGGCGGCTGCAGGTGAACACGTTCGCGGCCGAGCGCTCGCAGGACGTGGTGCTGCTGGCCGACGCCACCTCGGACGTGGGCGAGCCGGGCCGGTCCGCCCTGGACCTGGCGCTGCGCGGCACCGGCGCGGCGGCCCGCGCGTACCTGGACGCCCGGGACCGGGTGGGCGTGATCACCTACCAGTGGGGCGGGGCCACCTGGCTGGCGCCCGGGCTCGGCCGGCGGCAGGTCTACCGGATCATCGACTCGATGCTGTCGGCCGATACGGGCGGGTGGACCAGCGGCGCGAGCTTCCGCCGGCTGCCGCGCGCGGCGCTGCCGCCGGGCGCGCTGGTGGTGGTGTTCAGCCCGCTGCTCGACCGGCGGTTCGTCGAGACGCTGCGGGACATGCGCGAGCGCGGTTTCGCCATGCTGGTGGTGGACGTGCTCAACGCGGAGCCGCCGGCCCGGCCGGGCGGCCTGATGCGGAGCACCGACCGGGCGGCCCGGCGGATCTGGCGGATGGAGCAGGAGGCGATCAGGTTCTCGCTGCGCGAGCTCGGCATCCCGGTGGTGCACTGGGACGGCGCGGAGTCGCTGGACCTGCCGCTGGCCGCCCATACGCGGCGGCCGATGGCGGCCCGGCGATGAACGGCCCGGCGATGCGCCAGCTGCCGGCGAGCAGAGTGCCGGTGAGCAGGGTACCGGTGCAGGCCGGCGCGATCACGATCGCCGCCGTCCTGCTGGGGGCGGGTTGCGTCGTGTGGGCGGCGGTGCCGCTCGCGGTCAAGGGCTGGGGAGGCTTCGCCTTGTTCCTGGCTATCTTCACGGTGACGGCGGGGGCACTGCGGCTGGCGCTGATCGCCGTGCCGGTACCGGAAGACTCGTTCCTGCTGTCCGGGCCGGTGCGGGCCGGGCTCCGGGCCCTCGAACTGCTCCGGCAGGCGCCCTGGGAGGAAGGCGCCGTACTGGCCGTTCTGTGGCTGGAGGTGAGGCACCCGTCGCGGCCCTGGCACACCGCGGTGCTGGGCGCCGCCCTGATCGCCTACCTGCTCGCCACGCACCTGGCCGAGTCCGGGGCGCAGCCCCCGGTCCTGCGGCCGCACACCCGGGTGCTGGCCGCGGGCGCGGTGCTGCTCGCGCTGGGCGCGGGCGCCGGGATGCTGCCCGCGGCGGCGCCGGGAGCCGGTTCGGCGCTGCTGCGGCTGGTCGCCGCGGGTGCGCTGATCGCCGCCGGCGCCCTGGTCCTGCCCTACGTCGTGCGCGGCGAGAACCAGGGCTGATGCGCGGCGCCCGCGGGGTGTAAAGATAGGTCTTTACGCCGAAGCAGGAGGGCAGGACTCGATGGCTCAGATCGTCCGGGCCGGGCTAATCCAGCAACGCTGGACCGGCGACAAGGATTCGATGATCGCGGCAGCGGTCAACCACATCCAGACGGCCGCCTCGGCCGGCGCGCAGGTGGTGTGCCTGCAGGAGCTCTTCTACGGCCCGTACTTCTGCCAGGTGCAGGACGCCGACTACTACTCCTACACCGAGGCGATCCCGGACGGGCCGACCACCCAGCTGATGCAGGACGTGGCCCGGCAGCACGGCATCGTGATCGTCGCGCCGATGTACGAGGAAGAGCACCCGGGCATCTACTACAACACCGCGGCGGTCATCGATGCCGATGGCACCTACCTGGGCAAGTACCGCAAGACCCACCTCCCGCAGGTCAAGGGCTTCTGGGAGAAGTTCTACTTCCGGCCGGGCAACATGGGCTACCCGGTGTTCGACACCGCGGTCGGCCGGATCGGCGTGTACATCTGCTACGACCGGCACTTCCCCGAGGGCTGGCGGGCGCTCGGCCTGGCCGGGGCCCGGATCGTGTTCAACCCGTCGGCCACCAGCCGCGGCCTGTCCGAGTACCTGTGGCGGCTCGAGCAGCCCGCCGCCGCGGTGGCCAACGAGTACTTCGTCGGCACCATCAACCGGGTCGGCGTGGAGCCGCTCGGTGACAACGACTTCTACGGCCAGACCTACTTCGCCGACCCGCGCGGCCAGGTCGTCGGCGACTACGCCGCCGACGACGCCGACGAGGTGCTGGTCCGCGACCTCGACATGGACCAGCTGGCCGAGGTCAGGAACCTGTGGCAGTTCTACCGCGACCGCCGTCCTGACCAGTACCAGACGCTGGTGAACCCGTGAGCACCACCCTGATCAAGGGCGGCATGGTCGTGACGGCGTCCGGCACGCTGGACGCCGACGTGCTGGTGGCCGGGGAGAAGATCGCCGCCGTGCTGGCGCGGGCGGTGACCGGGGAAGCAGGTGAAGAAGCAGCCGCGCAGGCGGCGGACCAGGTCATCGACGCGACGGGCAAGTACGTGCTGCCCGGCGGGATCGACGCGCACACGCACATGGAGATGCCGTTCGGCGGGACGTTCTCCGCGGACACGTTCGAGACCGGCACCCGCGCCGCGGCGTGGGGCGGCACCACCACGATCATCGACTTCGCGGTCCAGGCCAAGGGCACCTCGCTGCTGGCCACGCTGGACAAGTGGCACGCCAAGGCAGACGGCAACTGCGCCATCGACTACGGCTTCCACATGATCGTCTCCGACGTCAACGACGCGTCGCTCAAGGAGATGGACGCCTGCATCGAGGCCGGGGTGAACAGCTTCAAGATGTTCATGGCCTACCCCGGCGTGTTCTACGCCACCGACGGCGAGATCCTGCTGGCGATGCAGCAGGCGTCGCGGTCCGGCGCGACCGTGATGATGCACGCCGAGAACGGCATCGCCATCGACCAGCTGGTCGCGCAGGCGATCGCGTCCGGCCGGACCGACCCGGTCGAGCACGGCCTGACCCGGCCGCCGGAGCTGGAGGGCGAGGCGACGTCGCGGGCCATCACGCTGGCCAAGGTGGCCGACTGCCCGGTGTACATCGTGCACCTGTCCGCCCGGCAGGCGCTCGAGGCGGTGGCCGCGGCGCGGGACGCCGGGCAGAACGTGTTCGCCGAGACCTGCCCGCAGTACCTGTGGCTGTCCATCGACGACCTGGCCCGGCCGGACTTCGAGGGGGCCAAGTTCGTGGCCTCGCCGCCGCTGCGGACCCGGGATCACCAGGACTCGCTGTGGAAGGGCCTGCGGACCAACGACCTGTCGGTGGTGTCCACGGACCACTGCCCGTTCTGCTTCAAGGACCAGAAGGAACTCGGCCGCGGCGACTTCTCCAAGATCCCGAACGGCATGCCGGGCGTCGAGCACCGGATGGACCTGCTGCACCAGGGCGTGGTCGCCGGGGAGCTGTCGCTGACCCGCTGGGTGGAGGTGGCGTCGACCACGCCGGCCCGGATGTTCGGCCTGTACCCGCGCAAGGGCGTGATCGCGCCCGGGTCCGACGCGGACATCGTGGTCTACGACCCGCTGGCGCGGCAGACCCTGTCCGCGGCCACTCATCACATGAACGTGGACTACTCGGCGTACGAGGGCATGGAGATCACCGGGCAGGTGGTGACCACGCTGGCGCGCGGCCAGGTGGTCGTCGGCGACGGCGCTTACCAGGGCAGTCCGGGCCGCGGGGCGTTCCTGCACCGCGGGCTGAATCAGTATCTGGTGTAGGCGAAGGCTCACTCGTTCGGTAGTAAAGGTCTGTTTCTTACCGGGGAGGAATCACATGGAGTTCGGGGTGGTGCTGCAGACCAACCCGCCGGCCAGCGGCGTGATCGCGATGATGCAGCGGGCCGAGGAGGCGGGCTTCTCCTACGGCTGGACCTGGGACTCGCACGTGCTGTGGCAGGAGCCGTTCGTGATCTACTCGCGGATCCTGTCGGCCACGTCGGCGATGACCGTGGGGCCGATGGTGACCAACCCGGGTACCCGGGACTGGTCGGTCATCGCGTCGCTGTTCGCCACGCTGAACGACATGTACGGCAACCGGACCGTCTGCGGGATCGGCCGCGGCGACTCCGCGCGCCGGGTCATCGGCCAGTCCCCCATGTCGCTGGCCACCCTGGCCGAGGCGATGACCGTGATCAAGGGGCTGGCCGAGGGGCGCGAGGTGGAGTTGCACGGCCAGCCGCTGCGGATCCCGTGGGTGCGCGACGGCAAGCTCGAGATCTGGATGGCCGCGTACGGGCCGAAGGCGCTCAAGCTCACCGGTGAGCAGGCCGACGGGTTCATCCTGCAGACCGCCGACCCGGACATCGCCCGGTGGACCATCGGCGCGGTGCGCGACGCCGCCGCGGCGGCCGGACGGGATCCTTCCGCGGTGAAGATCTGCGTGGCGGCGCCCGCCTATGTGGGGACTGACCTGGGGCATCAACGGGATCAGCTGCGGTGGTTCGGCGGGATGGTGGGCAATCACGTGGCCGACCTGGTGGCCCGGTACGGCACCGACGGGCCGGTGCCCAAGGAGCTGACCGACTACATCAAGGGCCGGGAGGGCTACGACTACGCGCACCACGGCAAGGCCGACAACCCGATGGTGGACTTCGTGCCGGACGAGATCGTGGACCGGTTCTGCCTGACCGGGCCGGCCGGGGCGCACGCGGACCGGCTGCGCGAACTGGCCGGGCTCGGCGTGGACCAGTTCGCCGTCTACCTGATGCATGACCAGGAAGAGCAGACCCTGGCCGCGTACCGCGGCGAGGTCATTCCCGCCCTGAGCTAATGCTCGGGGACGCGGTCGGCGCCGGGACCAGGTTCTCGACCCGCGGCAGGGCCTGCTGGTCGGCCAGCGCGATGGCCAGCTCGCCCGCTGCCGTCGGGTGCAGCGGCGCGCGGTCATCCGGCCCCTGGACGTAGGGGTTGGCGGTGCACAGCTCGTGCCCGGCGAACTGCGGCTCGGTCACGCCGAAGCCGAACGTCTGGGCGCCCTGCGCCAGCACCGTGTTCAGCTGGGCGAGGCGGCTGGCCAGCACCTTCTCCTTGGCCGGGGTGATGCCGTACTGGGACAGGCAGCTCAGGTCCGGGCCGAACGGCGAGTAGTACTGGTTGACCAGCACGGCGGGAGCGCCGGGGAGCGCGGCCAGGTCGCCCAGCAGCTCGTAGTAGCTGCGGGTGAAGTCGCCCATCAGCTGGTTGAAGAAGGCGTTCGAGACCTTGTCGTTGCACACCGTGCTGGCCACGCAGAGCCGGGTCATGATCGACCACTGCACGTCGTCGGCGCCCACGCTGACGACGATCACCTTGGCGTGGGTGGCCTGCTGCGCCTCGCCGAGCTGCGGCGGGGCCACCTGGCCGCTGCCGAGTACCTGCGCCCCGAGCAGGCCGTTCTGCACGGTCGCGCCGCTGCAGGCCAGGTTCAGCACCTTCCAGGTGTTCACCATGGCCAGGTCGGCGGCGTAGGACTCGCTGCTACGGCCGCAGGCGATGTCCAGCGGGGTCGCCTTCCGCGGCCGCGGGTTCCCGATGGCGGCCGCGGTAGAGTCGCCGATCACCACCGCCTGGACGCCGGGCAGCGTTTGGGTAGCGGACTGCTGCGGCGCGGTCAGCGGGTCGGCGCCGACCAGGTCGTCCAGTGTCTTGACGCTGCGCAGCACGGCGGGCGTGCTGCGCGCGGTCAGCAGCACGCCGCCCACGTTCACGAGGGCGACCACGACGAGGCCGAGGATGACCGTCCGGGCCATTTTCCGGTACGACTGGCGGGCGATGCCGGCCACCGCGACCAGCAGGACCACGGCGAAGCCGGCCGCGATCAGCGTTTCCCACTCGAAATAGTGCGTCCAGCCCTGGGCCAGCTGCTGGCTGAGGTTCAGCTCCAGGCTGCGCGGGGTGTCTGAGCGGAGCACGTGCGCGACCTGGGCGTCGATGGTGATGTGGGTGAGCTTGAGGAGCGGCCGGATCGGCCCCTCGAACTGCGGCTTGGTCGGTATCACCTGGCCGAACAGGTCGAGCTCGCCGGGACCGGACAGGCTGGGCGACGGGACGGCCGCACCGACCTGGGCGGTCTGCCCGGCGGCGGATACCGTCTGCAGCGGCGCCACCTGCAGGGCCAGCCAGACCGAGCCCGCCGTGACGACCGCGAAGGTGACGAGGTAGAACGCCGCTGTCCTGGTCAGTCGCAGGAATGTGGAAATGTCGCGGTCCCCCTGGCTTTCTTGGCGCGCTTCCACGCTACCCCGGCCCCGGGACAAAGTCACAGCTAAGTAACAGCGCGTCCTCGTGGCCGGGCCGGCGGCTAGATGGCCTGCTGGCGTTCCAGGTAGCTCAGCGCGGCCCAGCCGACGGGGACCGGCAGCCAGAACGTCAGCAGCCGGAACAGCAGCACCGCGCTGACCGCGACCGCGCCCGGCAGGCCCGCGGCGGTGAGCCCGGCGGTCAGCGCCGCCTCCACGCCGCCCAGGCCGCCGGGGGTGGGCAGGATCGAGCCGATGGCGCTGCCGGTCAGGTAGACCACGGCGATGCTCGCGATCGGCACCGACCGGCCGAACGCCGCCACGCAGGCCTCCAGGCAGCCGATGTACGCCGCGCTGAGCAGCAGCGCGCCGCCGATGCCGAGGGCGAGCTTGCGGGGGTGCTGCGCGACCTCGAGCAGCTGCGGCAGCACCTGGCCGAAAATCGGGGCCACCCGGGCGCGCAGTACCCGGCGCGCGGCCGGGATGGCGAGCACCGCGAGCGCGCCCGCGACCAGGCCGGCCAGCACGAACCAGGCCCACTCGGGCGGCTGGAAGTTCTCCGTGGCCGAGGCGCCCGCGACCGCGGCGAAGATCACGAGCAGCCCGGTGTGCAGCACGAACGCCACGACCTGGGACACGCCGACGCTGGCGGCGGCGACGGCCGCGGGGATCTTCCTGCGCTGCAGGTACCTGATGTTCAGCGCGGCCCCGCCCACGGCGGCCGGGGTGACCAGGGTGACGAAGGAACCGGCCAGCTGGGCGAGCACGGTCTTGAAGAAGTCGAGCCGGTCGGCGACGAAGCCGGACAGCGACAGGGCGGCGGCCGCGTAGGTGACCGTCGACAGGGCCAGCGCGACGATACTCCAGCGCCAGTCAGCCGTCCGCAGCACGGTGGGCAGGCTCTCCCGCTCCAGCTCACCCGCCAGCAGGTAGGCGGCGGCCACAGTCGCGACCATCGTCACCAGGGTGCGCAGCCGGATCCGCTCCAGCCGCACCGGGGCGACCTCGGCGCCGGGCACCGCCGCGAGGAGCAGCTTGCGCAGGGCCGGCAGCACGTCCCGGCGGCGGCGCAGCGCGTGGCGGGTCGAGCGGGCCAGGGCGACCGGCTGCAGCAGCGGCACCACCGCCACCAGCTCGTCCGGGCTGGCCCGTTCCAGGGCCAGGCGGCTGGCCCGGTCCGGGCCGACGTAGAGGGCGAGCTCGGCCAGGAGCTGGGCGACGTCGAGGCGGAGCTGCAGATCGCTGGCGGCCACGTCGCCCTCGCCGGGGTCGAGCAGCAGGGCCCGGCCGTCGTCGGTGAGCAGGATGTGGTCCGCGGTCAGCGCCCGGTGGGTCACCTTGCGCTTGTGCAGCCGGCTGACCGCGTCCCAGATCTGCCGGAGCTCGTCGTCGCTGCAGCCGGCGTCGCGCTTGGCCAGCGTCGTCCCGTCGTGATGCTCGTAGGCGAGCACCTCGGCCTCGGGCCCGGCCCGGACGAAGGCGAGCAGCCGCGGCGTGGGCGCGTCCGCGTCCTCGGACGCGTAGGACAGCAGCGCCCGGCGCTCGACCAGGCGCTGCACCGACCAGGTGGCGTTGCGCGAGACCTGCCCGAGCACCCGCACCGACCGGTACACCCGGTAGAACGCCCCGGCCGCCTGCTGGTCCCGGTCGTACACCACGACGTCCAGGTCGCCGTCGCCGGCGGCCGCCGCGTAGTGCCGGGATCCGGCCGTTTCGGTCGGGGTCGTGCCGTTACTATCAGGGCGGACCCGCCTGATCGCGGTGACCGGCAGCCCGGCGCCGCCCAGCGCGGACGCGATGGCCAGGGCACCGGGCCGCTGCGAGGTGGAGCCCGCCACGTAGCGGATCGCCAGGCCGACCGCGCGCCCGGCCAGCACCGTGATGAGCAGGGTCAGCAGCGGCGTGCGGAGCACGCCGACGTGCACCACCGAGTACACCCCGACCGCCACCCACAGCGACTTGCGCCAGGCTGGCCGGCCGATGAGGCCGACCATGGTGGCGTAGGCGACCAGGCCCGCCAGGGCCGGGTCGAGGGCGGGGATGTCGCTGGCGCCTGCCCTGGACATGATGATGGCGTCGTAGAGGCGGCTGGCGGGCTCGCGGCTGAGCAGTTCGTTGACGATCTCGACGACGGCGACGGCCAGGAGGCCGGTGGCCACCGACTCGGCCAGCCGCCGGACCTGGCGCCGGGCCAGCAGCTGGACGGCCAGGGCGGCCGGCAAGATGAACAGGGCGACGAAGGCGAGCGGGCGCACCGCGTTGAGCAGCGAGACCGGGATCTGCTTGGTCGCGCTCACGATGTCGGCCTGGACGGCGGCCGTGGTCTTGCCGGCCGCGATGCCGACCCCGGCCAGGGCGACGATGTAGACGCAGGACAGGATGCACCGCATCAGGTCGACCGGCTTGCGGATGCGGCGCTCAAGCTGATCCTCGACCTGGATCGGGCCTGGCGGCGGTGACGTCACGCGACGATCGTCTCAGGTGGCCGCCTGCCCGCAAAGTCGCACCACCCGCCCGTGATCTCGGCGAGACGGGCCGGGGCGCCCTGGATGCCCCGAACTGTTTAATGTCTACTAATCTGGTCGTAATACTTGATTTCAAGGGGGCTCAGGTGTGAACCTGGATGCGCGGTCGCCCGTTCAGCTGACTGGAGGTCTCCATGCCCACGGATACGGCGCCGGGTGCTGCGGCCGCCTCAGGCAGGCCGGCCGCGTCTGGCGTATCGCCGGCGCCAGGGGTGTCGGCGGCGGAGTTGCGGGAGGCGATGGGCCACTTCGCCACCGGGGTGACCGTGATCACGTCGGTGGACGAGGACGGCCAGCCGGTGGGAACCACCGCCAACGCGGTCACCTCGCTGTCGCTCGATCCGCCGCTGGTGCTGGTCTGCTTCGATCTCGGCAGCGTGACCCTGCGGGCGATCCGCGGGCACGGCGCGTTCGTGGTGAACGTGCTGGCGGCGCCGCAGCAGCACCTGTCCAGGAACTTCGCCCGGCGGGGGTTCGCCGCGGCCTGGGACGGGGTGCGGCACCGGCGCGGGCCGACCGGGAGCCCCCGGCTCGAGGACGTGCTCGCGGTGCTGGAATGCACGGTGGAGCACTCGTTGCCGGGTGGCGATCACGAGATCATCGTCGGCCGCGTCCAGCACGCGGAGACCAGCGCCGCGCCGGGCGCCCCGCTGGTGTTCTTCCGCGGTACCTACGCCTCCCTGTGCGCGTGACTGCCTAGCGGGCCAGGGCGCGGCGGATGAGGGGGGCGGCGGTTTCGGCCCACTTGCCGACGGCGCCGTCGAGGGCGGGAAGCTCGGGCTCGGTGACGTAGAGGCCGCGGGCGGGAACGGTGGCGCCCAGCTCGACCAGGACGGGGCGCAGGTGGACCTCGACGGCCAGCAGGTGGCCGGGCCAGCCGCCGGTCATCACGGGGACGGCGACGGTTCCGGCCAGGCCGTTGCTGCCGTAGCGGTCCAGGAAGGCCTTGAGCATGCCGGTGTAGGCGGCCTTGTAGGTCGGCGACGCGAAGACGGCGACGTCGGCCGCGGCGACCTCGGCGGTGAGCCGGGTGAGCTCGGGGTCGGACCAGTCGAACAGGCGGGACGCGTGCTCGGCGAGATCGACGACGAGGTCCGGCGGGCCGCCGCTGTCCCCGGCCGGGGCCAGCGCGGCGGCCACGGCCAGGGCTACGGAGTGCGTGCGGGACGCGGGCTTGGGGTTACCGGTGACGACGGCGATCCGCATGGCGTCTGGCTTCCATTCAGGTGAGGCGGGGCGCGAGGCGGGATACCCCGCTCGTTCGGTAGAAAGCGGCCGGTCCAGGGTACGGCGGCCGGGTGGCGTTCCGGGTCCGCTGCCCGAAATCCTATAATTCCGATTGGGATAGTATATATGACGAGGGCCGGGAGCAACGCGTATCGTCCGGGACATGAGGGCATCAGAGATACGCCGCCTGATCCAGCTGAAGCCGGTCGAGCTCGACGCCGCCCGCAGGCGGCTCGCGGCCTGCCACGACATCCACGAGCTGCGGAAGTCCGCGCGCCGGGTCATCCCGCGGCCGGTCTTCGACTACGTCGACGGTGCCGCCGACGAGGAGCTGTCGATGGCGGCCAACGAACGGGCGTTCCGGCGATGGCGGTTCCAGCCGCGGGCGCTGACCGGGATCAACGAGGTGGACACCGCTACCCGGCTGCTCGACCGGGACCTGCCGCTGCCGCTGGTCCTCGCGCCGACCGGGTACACGCGGATGATGCACCCGGCGGGCGAGAGCGGGGTGGCGCGCGCGGCGCAGCGGCACCGGCTGCCGTACACGCTGTCCACCATGTCGACCACCTCCATCGAGGACGTCGCCGCGGCCGCGCAGCCGGACCTGTGGTTCCAGCTCTACATCCAGAACGACGAGGGGCTGACCAAGGAACTCGTGAACCGGGCCGACGCGGCCGGGTACCGGGTGCTCGTGGTCACCGTGGACACCTTCGTCACCGGGCACCGGACCCGGGACGAGCGCAACGGCCTGACCATCCCGCCCGCGCTGACGATGGCGACGATCGGCAACATCGCGATCAAGCCGGCCTACTGGATCCGGATGCTGCGCAGCGAGGCGATCGACTTCGCGAACTTCACCGGGACCGGGTCCCGGCCCGGCGCCGCGCCGGGGTCTGGGTCGGCGGCCGGGGCGACCACGATCGAGGGCACCGGCTCGATGTTCAACCCCAACGTCAGCTGGGACGACATCGTCGCGCTGCGGGCGCGCTGGCCGGGGAAGCTCATCATCAAGGGACCGGTGTCGGCCGCGGACGCGACCCGGGCGGCGGAACTGGGCGTGGACGGCCTGCAGCTGTCCAACCACGGCGGGCGGCAGCTCGACCGGACCGTGCCGCCCGTCGACCTGATCACGCGGGTGCGCGACGCGGTGGGACCGGACGTGGCCGTGCTGGTGGACTCCGGGGTCAGGCACGGAGCGGACATCGCGGTGGCGCTCGCCCTGGGCGCGGACGCCTGCGCGATCGGCCGCGCCTACCTGTACGGGCTGATGGCGGGCGGCGAGCCGGGGGTGGACAAGGTGATCGGCATCCTGACCGGCCAGTTCATCCGGACGCTGCACCTGCTGGGCGTCAGCTCGGTGGCCGAGCTGCGCGCGGCCGGCCGCGAGCTGCTGACGGCGCCGTGATCACGGGCGGCCAGCTGCTCGGCTTCAGCGCGGCGGCCCTGGTGATGATCGTGATCCCGGGTCCTGGCGTGCTGTTCGTGGTGGGGCGGGCGCTGTCGCACGGGCGGCGCACCGCGCTGGCCACCGCGGCCGGCCACGCCGCGGGCAACTACCTGGTGGCCGCCTTTGTCGCGGTCGGGCTGGGCGAGATCCTGCAGCGTTCGGCTTTGGCGTTCGTGGTGGTCAAGCTGGCGGGGGCTTTGTACCTGGCGTGGCTGGGCATCCAGGCGATCCGGCACCGCAAGTCGCTGGCGGACGCGTTCGCCGCGGTGGCGGAGCCGCAGGAGGGCTGGCGGGCGCTGCGGGATGGGGTCGTGGTGGGGATTACCAATCCGAAGTC
>JAJKHX010000102.1 GCA_021154785.1 Nocardiopsis sp. | reverse complement strand
TCACCCGCACCAAGTTCTACTACTACGCCCTGGAATTCGAGCCCTTCCTCATCCTCGCCATCGTGCTCTGCCTCGGCCTGATCCTCGGCCCGTCCACGGCGAGCCTGCTGCGCCGGGCCACCGGGGCCCTCATCGTCGGCAGCTACGTGCTCTGCGTGCTGCTGATGTTCTGGTACTTCTACGCGGTCCTGGCTGGTCAGGTCCTCCCGTACGAGAGCTGGCTGAGCCACATGTGGTACCGGATAGGCCGCGGCTGGATCTGAGCCGTCCCTGGAGGCGGCTTTCAGCTTCCCCTCAGCCCGCGTGTGCATAATTGTTTACGCCGTTAGCGCACGGGGCAGTTTGAGGCGCCATCGACAACGTGATTTAGGCAACAGGGGGTACGTTTCCGGGCCTGTTGTACGTCTATATATACAGTGATGACAAACAACCGGAGCGAACATGAGCCGAGCCGAACACTCTAGCGAGGACCGCGCGCGCTTCGAGCGCGACGTCATTCCGCAGCTTGGCCAGCTGTACCCGGCCGCGCTCCGGATGACGAGGAACCCGACGGATGCCGAGGATCTCGTCCAGGAGACGTCGGTCAAGGCCTACGCGGCGTTCCAGCAGTTCACTCCGGGTACCAACCTGCGGGCATGGCTGAACCGCATCCTGACCACGACGTTCATCAACGTGTACCGCAAGCGGCGCCGGGAGCCGCAGCAGGCGCTCGGCGGCGACCTGCAGGAATGGCAGATGTCGGCCGACCGGCTCACGCCGCCGGTGCCCTCGGCCGAGACCGAGGCCCTGGACCGGACCACCGATTCGGACCTGCTGCGGGCACTGCGCGAGCTGCCGGGCGAGTTCCGCACGGCCGTCTACCTGGCGGACATCGAGGGCTACCCCTACCGCGAGATCGCCGAGATCATGGGGACGCCGGTCGGGACCGTGATGTCCCGGCTGCACCGCGGCCGCCGGAAGATCAGGGAGCAGCTGATGGCGAGCGGGTTCGTCGGCAAGCCCCAGGCGGAGTCGTCAGGGGCCTGAGGGTCCGTACAGGGTGAGCTTGACCTCGCCGGCCTGCCAGCGGCCGATGATGCGCAGCCCGGCCCCGGCGATCAGGGCCATCTTCTCCTTGTCCACGCGCGTGGCCGGGACGGGGAACTTGTAGTTGCTGGCGCCGGTGACCACCCAGACGCGCCTGACGTCGGTGAACCGGCTCTTCAGCTCGGCCCGGCTGGTGATCTCGGTACCGGCCAGGGTGGCCGAGGCGATCGCGGACCGGCCCCGCGCTATGTCGCGGAGCCGCAGGAACGGCGCCGGGTAGCCGGTGCCGAGGACGTGCATGGTCAACGGGATGTAGAAGACCACGTCGCCCGGCTGCTCCTGGGCCGCCACGATGGCCGAGGCCCGGCGCAGGTCGTCCGGGCGGGCGGCGGTCTGCCTGATCGCCTGCTGCGGCCCGGCCAGCAGGGCGGCGAGCAGCGCGACGACCAGCGCGGCCGGCAGCCAGGCCCAGACCGGGCCAGCCCTGACCGGGCCAGCAGAGCTCAGGCCAGCCACCCGTAGCCGGCCGAGCGGCGTCCTCGCCGCGAGCCTGATCAGGCCGGTCAGCCCCGCGCCGGCCACGATGGCCAGCGCGGGCAGGCAGAACTCGACGTACCGCACGTAGTAGACCGGCTTGACGAACGACGTCGCGATCAGCAGGAACGGCGGCACCGCCAGCCAGGGCAGGGCGATCACGGCCGGGTTGAGCGGGCGCCAGCCGTCGGCCAGCCAGGCCGCCGCCACGCCGCCCAGCGCGAGCAGCGCCAGCGGGAGCACCAGCTCCCTCGAACCCGCCGTGGTGGTGAGCAGCCGCTCGATCGCCCGGTAGTGCGGCCGGGCCAGCCAGGCGATCTGCTGCTGCTGATGGCCGGCCACGGCCGGCAACGGGGAGAGCACGACCGCCGCGGCCACCGCGGCGGCCAGCCAGCGCAGCGGAATCCGGCCGATCCGGCGGCCGGCCGAATCGGCGCCGCGGGCGCTCGCTAGCAGCAGCGTCACGCCGTGCGCGGCTACGATCAGCAACCCGAAGATGTTGAACAGGCCGGTCAGCGCCACCGCCGCCGCGTACGCCAGCCACCACCGCCAGCGTCCGTCGGGCCAGGCCCGGAGCAGCAGGTAGGTGGCGATCGTGGCGAACATCGTCTCGATCGCGTAGGACCGGGCCATCTGCGCGTAGTACGTCATGTACGGCGCGGTCGCGAACAGCAGCCCGGACAGCAGCCCGGTCAGGGCCGGAACGTCCAGCCGGCGGCTGGTGCCAGGGAAACCAGCGCCAGCGGAACCGGCGGCAGGCGGCCGGGCCAGGGCGGCCGCGCGGCGGGCGACGGCCGCGGTGAACCCGGTCGCGATCACCATGGCGCACAGCGAGGGGAGCCGCAGCGCGGTGGCCGAGGTGCCGATCACCGCCACGACGACGTGCATCAGCAGGTAGTAGGCACCGTGCACGGCGTCCTGGTGCCCGAGCAAGGCAAAGATCTGACCGAACGGGCGGCCGATCGCGTCCTTGGTATAGGCCTCGTCCCGCCATAGCGAAGGGCCGCCGATCTCGTACCCGCCCACCACCGCCGCGACGGCCATGGGGCCGGCGATGACCGGCCACCCGCTCCAGTGCCGCCCGCTCCCGGCCCGCTCCGGTGGTTCCGCCGCGGACTGCGTGACCGGGTCGCGCGGCTCCGCCGCGATCGCCGCGGCCGGGTTCTCCGGCCTTAGGTAGGTATCCGACACAGTTTCCCTTCCGGGCACCCGCTCCAGGCCACCAGGACACCCTGGCTCACCACACTATGCAAGGCGGGGTACGCGAGATGGCCGCTGTTCATGCAGTCGTAAGGTCCGGGCCGGACTGGCCCGCGGCGGGGCAGCAGGGGCAAGCGGAGCCGCGGCGTGCACGTGATGCTTCGGGCCGGATCCGCGGCCCCAGCGCGCCGGCCGGTGAGGCGGGCGAGGCCGGAGGTCAGGCGGGGAAGACGCGGTCGCAGACGCGGGCGCCGGCCTTGCCGTCGTCCAGGGGCGCGAACCTGGCCGCGAAGCGCTCGTAGGCGTCCCGGTAGGAGGCCGCGACGCTGTCGGCGTCCCGGACGGCCGCGATCACCTCGTCCGAGGTGGCCAGCAGCGGGCCGGGCGCTTCGGCTTCGAAGTCGAAGTAGAAGCCGCGCAGGTTGTCGCGGTAATCGGCCAGGTCGTAGGTGAAGAACACCATCGGCCGGCCGGTGACCGCAAAGTCGAACATGGTGGAGGAGTAGTCGGTGACGAGCAGGTCGGACACCAGGTAGAGCTCGGTGATGTCGGGGTAGGCGGTGACATTGACGGCGAACCCGGGCCGCATCCCGGCCGGGACGTCGTCCGCCATGTGATGGTGCCCGCGGATGAGGAACACGTGGTCCTCGCCCAGCTCGGCCCAGGCCCGCTCCAGGTCCAGGCGCATGTCGAAGCGGTACCGGCGGCCGTTGGCGTACACCTGGTTGTCCCGCCAGGTGGGTGCGTAGAGCACGACCCGCTTGCCGTCCGGCAGCCCCAGCCGGTCCCGGACCCGCGCGGCCGTCTCCGCCGCGCCGGAGCGGCAGAGCAGGTCGTTGCGCGGGTAACCGTACTCGCCGATTTCCCCCTCGTACCGGAACGCGCCGCGCATGACGGAAGTACTGAACGGGTTAGGCGAGAGCAGCAGGTCCCACTGCGCGATGTCCCTCGCGAGGTGGTCGAAGTAGGCGGTCCCGCTGATGAACTGCGGGTTGGCGATGTCGAAGCCGATCTTCTTCAGCGGCGTGCCGTGCCAGGTCTGCACGTAGAACTGGCCGTCGCGCTTGCGGAACGGGGCCTGCATGTCGTCGTTGGAGATCAGGTACTTCGACCGCGCGAGCGCCTCGTAGTACTCCTGGGTGCCGCGGAGCACCGCGGTGCCGCCCTCGGGTACCGGCACCGACCAGTCGGTGACCGCCCACAGGTGCTCGCGGTCATCACCACGGCGGCGCAGTTCCTCCGCGATGCCGAGCGGGTTGTCCCCGCACTGCTTGCCCTTCCAGCTGATGAACAGGACCGCGTCTCGCAGCGGAGCGCTGCGGAGCAGCGCCGGGTAGAACCCGCGCCGCAGCGCGCGCCGGCCGAAGTTCCCCTGTTCCACCCGGCGCAGCTGGGGTCCGGCGGTGATCCGCGGGTTGTCGTCGCCGGTGACGAGGAGCCGGTACCACTTGCGCCCGGCCGCCTCCCGGTGGCCGGTCACGTCGGCCAGCCGGCCATGATCGTACTTCAGCTCCGCCAGCGCGTCGGCGCCGGTGCCGGCCGGGCGCACGGACAGGTTCCACCCGCCGTCCCGCAGCGGGATGGCCGAGCCGAAGAACGGCATCTGGTTCAGGTCGGCCTCGATGGTGAAGCGATCGCCGGTGACGGCGAAGCCGATGACGTGCGAGTCGGCTGACCCGATCCGGCGCAGCACGGTCTCGTACCGCTCGCCGGGGACCGCTCCCAGGAAGCTGCCGCGCAGCACCAGCCGGCCGCCGGGCTGCCACGCGTGCTCGTCGATCACCGGCCGCGGGGTGCGTTCTGCTATCACAAGGTCACCGTAGCGGCTCGGGCCGGCCACGGCCTCCCGGCCGGCGAACAGGTGCCTGGTCTCCGGCCGGCCGTCCGGCCACGCCACCCGGGCCCGGGGCCGTCCGGGCCGCTTGAGGTAGGCGTCCCAGGCCATCCCGTCGTCGACGGCCAGCTGGCCGGCCCGGTCCGCCACGTCGGCCGCGCCGGCCAGCTCGCCGAGCGGCACCAGGGCGCGGTACCGGCCCGGAGCATCGTGCGGCACCGCCGGGAAGCTTCGGGTCGCCGCCCCGCGGCTGCGCACCAGCACCAGCTGGGCCGCGGCCGGGGGTGCGCCGGCCGTCGCGGCGGCGCTCGCCGGGGCCGGGCTAGCCGGCCCGCCGGGTACCTCGACCTCGATCTCCACCGATCTCGGATCATGCCAGTTCACGGCGGTCACTACCGCGCCGAGCGGCCAGGCGGCCACGTTCAGGCCGAGGCCGGCCCAGCGGGCGCCGAACCGCAGGCCGGGCGCCACCTGGCGGGGCTCCGGCCGCTCGGCCCGGCCCGGCACCGGGGTGTGCACCCGGGCCGGGCGCCACACGCCGTGGCCGCGGACCAGCATGTAGCACTGCCACTCCCCGGGGCGGCGGAACCGCCGGGGGCTGACCGTGAACCGGAAGCCCGACCAGTCGTAGTTGTACCGGTCCTGCTCGGACAGCGCGGTGGCTTCCGGGTGGAAGAACGAGCGGGCCGGCCGCACCACGGGCAGGCGCCGGCCGGGCGGGCGCAGCACCACGATCTTGGAGGTGTTCCGGCGGCGCGCGATGTCGACGGACGGCACGTTGGCGCGGCCGGTCACGACCAGCTGATCGCTCCGGCCCTTCTTGTCGCGGTCCCAGGTGATGTCGTCCACGTGCATGTACGGGTCCAGGTCGCGCCAGTGCGGACGGAACACCCGGGCGGGGACTTTAACCGGGGGGGAATCAGGGTTTCGTCCCCCCGGGGTCGCAGAGCCCGGGGAGTCCGTCCGGAACGGCAGGTCGGCCCGGAGCCGGCCCCGGTGCCGGACTATCGGCACCTGGCGTACCGGCTGCTCTACCAGCCAGGCGGCCAGCTCGGCCAGCTGCGGCACCGCCCGGATCCGGACCAGGTAATAAGCGAGCTTGTGGGTCGCGGGCAGGCTGCGCAGCACCCGGCGGCCGACGTTGTCCAGGTAGCCGTTCACCAGGTCGACGAACTCGGCCCGGTATGCCTCGGTCACCTTGTGCAGGTCCTGGACGTAGAGCCACAGGTCGTTCTTGAGCGCCTTGAGCTGGTGCGCCCGCAGCAGCCGGCCGGAAGTACGCCCCGGGGAGTGCGCGGCGATGAACGAGTCGATGTCGTCCAGCGCGGTTATCCGGTCCCGCAGGTTGCTGATGCTGGTGCGGCTCTGCGTGATGGACAGCTTGCCCTGCGCGCGCTCGCGCCAGTAGTAGACGATGTCCGGGATCACGTCGACCGCCTTGGCCAGCACGTGAGCCTTGGTCATCAGCCGGAGGTCCTCCCAGACCACCTGCTCGGGGAAGGACAGCTGATGGGAATCCCAGAAGCTGCGCCGGAACAGCTTGTTCCAGACCGACACGTCGTACAGCAGCCGCGGCGTCCTGGTCACGTGCGTGCCGGTCTGCCTGCCCTTGAGCGCCAGCGCGTGCAGCGCCGACGGGTGGAGGCCCTTCGGGCCGACCCGCCACACCGCACCGCTCACGAAGTCCGAGCCCGACCGTTCGAGCGCGTGCAGCAGCAGCTCGTACGCGTTGGCCGGCAGCAGGTCGTCACCGTCGACGAAGGCCAGGAACTCCCCGCGGGCTTGCTCGACGCCCCGGTTGCGCGCGCCGCCCGGGCCGCCGTGTTCCGGCTGGATCAGCCTGAACCGCGGGTCGGCGGCCGCCTTGGCCCGGGCGATCTGAGCGCTGTGGTCGGTGGAGCCGTCGTCGACCATGATCACTTCCAGGTCGGGATGCGACTGGGCCGCGATCGAGTCCAGGCAGTCGCCGAGGTCGTCGGCGTTATTGAAGAACGCCACGACGACGCTGATCCGGGGGGTGGTCACGGGGCTGGTTCCTTGGCTCGTCATCGGGGGCTCGTCATCGGGGCTCGTCATCGGGGGGCTGGGCTCCATGGAGCTTCCCAGCCGAGTGCCACCGGGTCGTAGACGCGCTCCACGTAGATCTGGTGCCAGAGCGAGAACACGACCAGCAGCCATACCTGCCGCCAGGAGACCTCGGGGTCGTCGGCCCGGAAGCGGCGCAGGATGTCCACCGCGGCGCCCTTGTCCAGCCACTGGCCAGTCTGCGCCGAGCGGACCACCTGCTCCGCGAAACCATACATCCCGCCGCGCAGCCAGGGGCCGAGCGGCACCGGGAAGCCCAGCTTCGCCCGCTCCGCGGCGGCCTGCGGCAGCAGCTCGGTGATGGCTTCGCGCAGCGCGAACTTGGTGGTGCCCGCCGCCGTCTTCTCCACCCGGGCCAGCCGCGACGCCACCGCGAGCACCTCACGGTCCAGGAACGGCGTGCGCAGCTCCAGGCTGTGGGCCATGGCCATCCGGTCGGCCTTGACCAAGATGTCGCCCGGCAGCCAGGTGTTGACGTCGATCAGCTGCATGGTGGCCACGTCGTCCAGGCCGGCGTCGGCCGCCTGCCGGTACACCGGGTCGGTCACGTCGAACTCGGTGCCGTGGCCCATCCGGATCAGCCGGCTCGCCTCGTCACCGCGGAACACGTAGGCGTTCCCGATGTACCGCCGCCGCAGCGGCGTGGAGGTCCGGTTGAGCAGGCCCTTGCCCCGGGCCCCGGGCTTCAGCTCGGAGGCGACCCGGCCGATCGTGGCGCGCCCCCAGCCGGGCAGCGCTCCGCCCGCCCGGACCATCCCCGCCTGATGGTAAACGCCGTAGCCGCCGAAGAGCTCGTCGGCGCCCTCGCCGGACAGCACCACCTTGACGTGCTTGCGGGCCTCCCGGGCGGCGAACCACAGCGGGACCGCGGCCGCGTCCGCCATCGGGTCGTCCAGGTGCCAGATGATCTGGGGCAGGTTGGCCAGGAACTCCTCCGGGCCGATCACGTACGGGACGGACTTCACGCCGAGCGCCGTCGCCGTGGCCATCGCCTCGTCGATCTCGCTGTAACCCTGCCGCTCGAACCCGACGGTGAAGGTGAGCAGGTCAGGTACGGACTCGGCGGCGAGCGCGCACAGCGTGGCCGAGTCCACCCCGCCGGACAGGAACGCCCCGACCGGCACGTCGCTGCGCAGGTGGACGGCCACCGAGTCGCGCAGGGCGGCCAGGATCTTGTCCGGCGAGCTGGACGACGGGGACCGGGCCGGGCGCAGCTCGGGACGCCAGTACCGGAACACGTCGACCCGGCCGCCCGGCCGGGCGATGAGCACGTGCCCGGGCGGCAGCGCCCGCGCGGGCGGCACCAGGGTGGCCGGCGCGGGCACGTACTGGAACGACAGGTACCGGCGCAGCGCGTCCGGGTCGAGAGCGGTCACCTCGCCGGAGTCGGCCAGCGCCTTGCGCTCGGAGGCGAACCGGAGCTGGGGCCCGGACCGGGGACGCTGGCCACCCGCGGTCAGCGCGTAGAAGAACGGCTTGATGCCGAACGGGTCCCGCGCGCAGAACAGCTCCCGGTCGCGCCGGTCCCAGATCGCGAACGCGTACATCCCGCGGAGCTGGCGGACCACGTCCCGGCCGAGCCAGGCGAACATCTCCAGCAGCACCTCGGCCGCCGACCGGGTGCGCAGCCGGACGCCGCGGTCGATCAGCCGCTGGGCCAGCTCCACGTAGTTGTAGATCTCGCCGTCGAGCACCAGGACGACCCGGCCGTCCGCGGACGGCATCGGCTGGCGGCCGGCCGGCCCGCCATCGATGACGGCCAGCCGCCGGAACCCCACGGCCAGGTCGTGGTCGGCGAAGAAGTTCTCGTCGTCGGGCCCCCGGTGGGCGAGGCGCATGGCGGCACGACTGACCCACTCGGTGTCCGGCCCGGCCCCGTCGGCCAGGGCCAGGCAGCCGGTGATTCCGCCCATGGGTGCCGCCCAAACACTCGGGGTTCCTTCCCCGACCAGGTTACTTGGGCTGGAACCTGATCCCGCCGTCGAAGCGGATGACCTCGGCGTTCATGTAGTCGTTCTCGATCAGGGACCGGACCAGGTGGGCGAATTCATCCGCCCGTCCCATCCGCTTGGGGAACACCACCGGGGCCACCAGCTTCGCCTTGAACTCGTCGGCGTTGGGCGAGAACCCGTAGATCGGGGTGTCGATGATGCCGGGGCAGATCGTGTTGACCCGCACCCCGATGGCGCTGAGGTCACGCGCGGCGGGCAGGGTCATGCCGATGATGCCGCCCTTGGAGGCGGAGTAGGCGATCTGGCCGGTCTGGCCCTCGATGCCCGCCACCGAGGACGTGTTGACGACCACGCCGCGCTGCCCGTCCGCGTCGGCGGGCTCGGTCTTGGCCATCGCCGCGGCGGCGATGCGCATCAGGTTGAAGGTGCCGACCAGGTTGACCTGAATGACCTTCTGGTAGGCGCCGAGGTCGTGCGGCGTGCCGTCACGTCCGACGGTGCGCGACGCCCAGCCGATGCCGGCGCAGCTGACCGCGGTCCGCAGCGGGGCGCCGGCGGCTACCGCGGCGTCCACCGCGGCCTGGACCGATGCCTCGTCGGACACGTCGGTGCGGGCGAACTGGCCGCCGATGTCGTCGGCGATCTGCTTGCCGCGCTCCTCGTTCAGGTCGGCCACCAGCACGGTGGCGCCGGCCGCGGCCAGGATCCGCGCGGTCGCCTCGCCGAGTCCGCTCGCGCCGCCGGAAACGATCGCAGAAGTACCGTTGAGCTCCATGACCGGAGCATACCCGCCCCGGTCTTGCCCTACCGGGCGGTAGGGGCTGAAGTGCCACGGGCTGCCAACTCGTTCGGCTGATTTATGTCTTTCATGGTTTGTCAGAGGCAGAAGCTAAGGTCAGAGCATGACTAAGCTGCGCGGCAACCCGTGGGCGGTGCTGGTTGTCGTCTCGTTGGGCTTCTTCATGACGCTGCTCGACCTGACGATCGTGAACATCGCCATCCCCGACATGATCAACCGGCTGCACGCCTCGCTGGACGACGTGCTGTGGGTGCTCAACGCCTACGCGCTGGTGCTCGCCGTCCTGGTGATCACGGCCGGACGGCTCGGGGACCTGATCGGGCCGCGCACCATGTTCGTGGCCGGGATCGCGGTGTTCACGGTCGCCTCGGCGGCGTGCGGGTTCGCACCCAGTCCCGCCTGGCTGATCGCCTTCCGGGCGGTCCAGGGGATCGGCGCGGCCATGCTGATGCCGCAGACGCTGGCCATCGTGACCATGACGTTCCCGCCCGAGCGGCGCGGGGCCGCGTTCGGCATCTGGGGGGCGGTGGCCGGGCTGGCCACGATCGCCGGGCCCACCCTGGGCGGGCTGCTCGTCACCGCGTTCGACTGGCGCTGGATCTTCTTCGTCAACCTGCCGATCGGGGCCGCCGTCCTGGCCGTGACCTTCTTCATCATCCCGGGCTTCCAGCCGGGCCGGCGGCACCGGTTCGACATCCTGGGCGTGGCGCTGGCCAGCCTGGCCCTGCTCGCGATCTGCTACGGGCTGGTGGAGGGACAGCGCTACGACTGGGGCACGGTCACCTCGTTCATCTCCATCCCGCTGATCCTCGCCGTCGGCGTGGTGCTGCTCGGCGCCTTCGGCTGGGTCGAGAAGACCCGGCAGGACCGCGAGCCGCTGGTCCCGTTCGTCCTGTTCCGCAGCAGGAACTTCACGCTGATGAACTGGGTGTCCGGCACGCTGTCGATCGGGATGCTCGGCATCTTCCTGCCGTTCACCATCTACCTGCAGTCCGCGCTGGGCTTCTCGGCGCTGAAGGCGGGCCTGACCATGGCGCCCTCCTCGGTGGTGATGATCATCCTCGCGCCGATCCTCGGCCGGCTGACGGACAAGATCGGCGGCAAGTACATCCTGATGACCGGCCTGAGCTTGTTCGCGGTGGGCATGGGCTGGGCGGTGCTGATCGCGACTCCGCATTCCGCCTGGTACGACTTCCTGGCCCCGATGGTCGTGGCCGGCCTCGGCATGGGCGGCACGTTCCCGCCGATGACCACGACGGCGATGAGCGAGGTCGATCCGAGGATGGCCGGCGCGGCCTCCGGCGTGCTCAACACGACCCGCCAGGTCGGCTCGGTCATCGGCACCGCCGCGGTCGGCGCCCTCCTGCAGAACCGGCTGGTCAGCTCGCTGACCGGCCGGGCCACGGCGGTCTCGGCCAGCCTGCCGCCGCCAGCCCGCGGACCGTTCGTCAGCGGTTTCCGCCAGGCCGCCGCCAGCGGCCTGATCGGCGCTCCGGCCCGCTCCGCCGCCCCGGCCGGCACCTCGCCGGGGCTCGCGGCCCAGCTGCGCCGGCTCGGGGCCGAGGTCTTCCCCCAGGGTTACGTGGTGGCGATGCGGTGGACCATGATCCTGCCGATCTCCGTGGTCGCCCTGGCCGCGGCCAGCTGCCTCGCGCTGCGAAGCAAGGCCGGCGGCCAGGACGGCGCCACGGCGGCGGCCGCGGACTCCGGTCAGATGGCCGGGACCATCAGCTCGCCCGGCTCATCGGGCTCACTGGGCCAGAGCCCGGGCAGCTCGTCGGGGACGGCCTGGTAACCGTCCGGCTCGAACGGGAACTTGTCCGCGAACACCGGCTCCAGGTCGGTGAGCCAGCTGGCGGACGGGTCGAACCGGGCGAAGAACGGCCGGCCGGCCAGCCCCGGGTCACGGGCCTGGATCATGTGCAGTACGAAGACCTTGTAGCCCGCCACCTCGGCCACGCCGTCGATGCACACCTTCCCCGGCGTGGCTGACATGGACGGGCCGCGGACGGTTCGCGCCAGGCCGGATACGCCCTGGTAGGCGTCGCGGAAGATGTCGTAGGCGCGGGCCAGCGGCACCGCGAAGTAATCCTGCGGGCCGGTGTCCCGCTCCACGAACATGTAATAGGGGATCAAGCCCATCCGGACCTGCGTCCGCCACATGGACTGCCACGTCCGCGGATCGTCGTTGATCGACCGGATCAGCGGCGCCTGGGTGCGGATCACCGCGCCGGTGCCGGAGATCCGGCGCACCGCCTCGGCCAGCACCAGCGGCTCGAGCTCGCGCGGGTGCGAGAAGTGCGCCATCACCGCGAGGTTCCGGCCCGAGGCGACCACCTCTTCGAACAGCCGCAGGGTGGCGTCGGCGTCCGGGTCGGTGACGAACCGCTGCGGCCAGTAGGCCAGTGACTTGGTGCCGATCCTGATCGACTCGACGTGATCCAGGCCGTTGCGCGGGTCGATGAGCGGCTCCAGGTACCGGCGGAGCACCGCCTCGCCCATGATCATGGGGTCGCCGCCGGTGATCAGGACGCTGGTCACCTCGCGATGCTCGGCCAGGTAGGCGACCAGTGTGCCGATGTCGTCGGTAGCCATCTTCAGCTCGGGCTCGTCCACGAACTGCGCCCAGCGGAAGCAGTAGGTGCAGTACGCGTGGCAGGTCTGGCCCTGGCGGGGGAAAAACAGCACCGTCTCCGGGTACTTGTGCTGCAGGCCCGGCAGCGGCCTGCCGTGCAGGGTGGGCGCGTTCAGCAGCAGCTGGCCCGCCGGGTGGGGATTCAGCCTCATCCTTATCTCGTGCGCGGCCGCGCGCAGGGCGCTCTCGGGGGCGCCGTCGTCGATCAGGCCCGCGAGCCGCTGTACGTCCGCCTCGGGCAGCATGTCCGGCTGCGGGAAGACGAGGCGGTAGATCGGGTCGTCCGGGGCCGCGTCCCAGTCGATCAGGTTCTCGACCACGTACGCGTTCGTCCGGAACGGCAGCACGGTCGCGACCGCCCGGACCGCCAGCCGCTCCCTCGGTGACAGGCCCGCCCGCTGGACGAGCATGTCGAGGTGTTTCGCCGAGTAAGCGCGAAAGCCGCGGCCCCCCGGCCGCGCCTGCGGTATGACCTGCTGAATATCAGTCACGCCTTCTCCCTCCGTTTGACGCGCCGGGCGCTACGTTGCGCCGCGAACGCGTGAAAATAGCCCCAAAAACCCGCTCCCCAGCGGTTCCCCCGCCTGCCCCGCGCCATCTGCCTAACGCATGACGATAACTGCTCCCGCCGGTTATTACGCACCGGCGGCCTCGTTAGTTCCGATTGCCGTTCCGCCTTTGTGCCGTTGAGATAATTACCATGTTTCGCAGCCAGCATTCGACCGGATCACAGCAAGTTCCAAGAACGTAGTTTTTTAGTCGGCTGCAATACCTGCTTTTTAGCCGTATAATGCCGGGCCCGTTCCGGCCCAGCCCGGGGCCGCGCCGTTACCACGGGCCAGCCCCGCCCGAACCGCTCGTCAGGGCCATAATGGGGCCACCAGTCCGGCACTGGAGGTGAAGGACACGCTAGGTATGACGCACCGTCCGCGGCCGTGCACCGGGGTGACCCGCTGAGCACCGGACCGGACGGCCAGGAGCGGTCCGTGCCCCCGGACGGCGAGACCGGCCCGGATGGCCGCCGGGAGCCCGGCCCCGCCGGGGCCGGCCCGGGACGCCCGGGCTATAGCCCGGTGCGCGCGGGACCCAGCTCGGAACGTCCGGCGCGCCCGGCCCCCGGCGCGACCCGCCCGGTGATCGCGGTGGACGCCATGGGCGGCGACCACGCCCCCGTCGAGATCGTGGCCGGGGCGCTCGCGGCCCAGCGCGAGCACGGCATCCGGGTGCTGCTGACCGGGCCCGCCGCCCGGCTGCGCCAGGTGCTCGGCGGGATGGGGGCCATCGACGAGATCCAGATCGTGCCGGCCGAGGACAACCTGGCCATGAGCGAGGGCGCGCTGGCCAGCCTGCGCCGCCCGCGGTCGAGCGTGGCGGTGGCGTGCCAGCTGGTCCGGCGCGGCGACGCGGCCGCCGTGGTCTCGGCCGGGTCGACCGGCGGCGTCGTGGCCACCGCGCGGCTGCGGCTGCGCTCCCAGCCGGGCGTGCTGCGGCCGGGGCTCGCCGTCGTGCTGCCGACCCGCCCGGGCCGCACGGTGCTGATCGACGCGGGCGCCACCGCCGACCCCAAGCCGGAGATGCTGGTCCAGTTCGGCCAGCTCGGCGTGGCCTACGCGCAGACCGCGCTGGGCGTGCTCGCGCCCCGGGTGGGACTGCTCACGATCGGGACCGAGCCGGGGAAGGGCAACAAGTTCACCCGGCGCGCGCACGAGCTGCTGGCCAGCGACCCGCCGCACGGCGCGCTCCCGCTGAGCTTCGCCGGCAACGTGGAGGGCGGCGCCTTGCTGGCCGGCCAGCTCGACGTGATCGTGACCGACGGCTTCACCGGGAACGTGGCCCTGAAGACGCTCGAGGGCTCGATCCGGTTCGCCGCGGCTGAGCTGCGCACGGCGGTCACCGGCACGCGCACCGCCCGGGCCGGCGCGTTCCTGCAGCGCCGCGGCCTGCGGGAGCTCAGCGCCCGGCTCGACGCGGAAAGCTATGGCGGAGCCGTGCTGCTCGGCCTGGGCGGCACCGTGGTGATCGCGCACGGGGCCAGCACCGCCCGCGCCGTCACCTCCGCCTGCGTGCTGGCGGCGGACCTGGCCCGCGGCCAGATCACCGAGAAGATCACGCAGCGGCTGGGCCCGGGTCGCTCGGCCGCCCGCGGCGGCCACTTCCTGCGCCGCCCGTTACCGAGCCGCGGTTATTGCGCCCGGCCGGGCTCGGGCCGCCGATAAACTTGGGTCATGGCCGATCCACAGCAGGTTCTCGCTCAGCGGGTGCACGACGCCATCGTCGCGTCGTTCGGCCCGGACTACGGCGACGCCGACCCGCTGATCCGGCCTTCCTCGTTCGCGGATTTCCAGGCTAACGTGGCCCTGCCGCTCGGCAAGCGGCTGCGCCGTCCGCCCCGGGAGGTAGCCGCCGAGCTGGCCGCCCGGCTGGACGTGGCGGACATCTGCGCCGACCCGGAAGTCAGCGGGCCCGGCTTCATCAACCTCACCCTGCGCGACGACTGGATCGCCGCCCAGGCCTCGCGGATGCTCGGCGACCCCCGGCTCGGCCTCGAGCTGACCGGACACCCGCAGACGGTGGTGGTGGAGTACTCCTCGCCCAACGTGGCCAAGGAAATGCACGTCGGGCACCTGCGCACCACCATCGTCGGCGACGCCATCGCCAGCGTCCTGGAGTTCGCCGGGCACCGGGTGATCAGGGACAACCACGTCGGCGACTGGGGCACCCCTTTCGGCATGCTGATCGAGCACCTGCTCGACGTGGGCGAGGAATCGGCGGACGCCGAGCTGCTGACGACCGACCCGAACGCGTTCTACCAGGCGGCCCGGTACAAGTTCGACAACGACCCCGCGTTCACCGAGCGGGCCCGGAGCCGGCTGGTGCGGTTGCAGGCCGGGGACCAGGACACGCTGGCCATCTGGCAGCGCCTGGTGGACATCTCCCGCGGCTACCTGCATCAGGTCTACACCCGGCTCAGGGTGAGCCTGACCGACGACGACATCCGCGGCGAGAGCTTCTACAACGACCTGCTCGCGGACACCGTCGCCATCTTGGTGGAGAGGGGCATCGCGACCGAGAGCGAGGGCGCGCTGTGCGCGTTCCCGTCCGGCTTCACCGGCCGTGAGGGCAAGCCGCTGCCGCTGATCATCCGCAAGAGCGACGGCGGCTACAACTACGCCACCACCGACCTGGCCGCGATCCGCTACCGGGTGGACAAGCTCAGCTGCGACCGGGCCGTGTACGTGGTCGGCTCCGAGCAGGCCCTGCACTTCCAGATGGTCTTCGCGGTGGCCCGGGAGGCCGGCTGGATCCCCGACGGCGCCCGCTTCGAGCACGCCCAGATCGGCATGGTGCTCGGCGAGGACGGCAACCGGCTCAAGACCAGGGAAGGCGAGACCCCCAAGCTGGCCGGGCTGCTCACCGAGGGCATCGACCGGGCCCGCGGCATCCTGGACGAGGTGGACGCGGCCTCCCGGTTCGGCCCGGCCGAGCTCGACGCGGTGGCCGAGGCGGTCGGTATCGGCGCGGTGAAGTACGCCGACCTGTCCACCGCCCGGGAGAGTGCCTACCTGTTCGACTGGGACCGGATGATCTCGTTCCGCGGCAACACCGGGCCGTACCTGCAGTACGCGACGGCGCGGATCCGGTCGATCTTCCGCCGCGCGGACGCGGGCGCCGCCGGCGTCGCCGGTGCGCAGGAGGACGAGCTGGCGGGGGCGGCGGAGGCCGCCGCCCGGGCGGTCGGCGTGACGTTGACGGCGGCCCCGGAGCGGGCGCTGGCGCTGCGGCTGCTCAGTTTCGGCGCGATGGTGACCCAGCTCGGCGAGACCGCCGAACCGCACCGCATGTGCGCCTACCTGTTCGAGGTGGCCAGCTTGTTCACCACGTTCTACGAGGAGTGCCCGGTGCTCAAGGCGGAGTCCGAGTCGCTGCGGGTCAGCCGGCTCGCGCTCTGCGCGCTCACGCTGGACGTGCTGGCCCGCGGGCTCGGCCTGCTCGGCGTGCCGGTTCCCGAGCGGATGTAGCCGGGAGCTGGCTGCGCGGGCGGGGCTCAGCTGAGGCAGAGCTCAGCTGAGGGTGGAGGCGATGACGACCGGGGTGCCCCGGCCCAGGAAGAAGACGCCCGGGTAGCCGGCGGTATGGAAGCCGGCGTTGGGGTTCCCCCGGAACCTGGAGTGCTCGATCCGCAGCGTGCCGGTCCTGTCGTTGCTGACGAAGAACACCGCCCCGCCGCCTTCGGTGGCCTTGTTGCCGGTGATGACCGTCCTGTCGATCGTCACCGTGTAGCTGTTCCCGTCGGTGTAGATGGCCCCGCCGCTGCCGCCTCCCGGCGTGCCCGCCTGGGCCGGGTTGGCGCCCCGGCCGATCGCCCGGTTACCCGTGAAGGTGCTGCCCTGGATCACCCAGGAGACCCCGATACTGCTCAGGGCGCCGCCGTTGGAGCACACGCCACCGGTGAAAGTGCTCCCGGTGATGGAGACCGGGCGGTTCTGGTACTGGCTCAGCGCCCTGATCGCCGCCCCGCCGAGATCCGGGCCGCTGGCGTCACAGCGGTTACCGGTGAAGTGCGAGCCGGTGACCTTCAGCTGGCCGCCACGGTCGAAGATGGCCCCGCCGCCCCCGCCGTCGAAGAGCTGGCCGGCGGAATTGCCGTTCGCGAACGTCATGTTCCGCACGGTCAGGACCGGGGTGGACTGATCCTGGCAGTGAGCGGTCGTCCACCCCTGGGCCGGGTCACAGGTGTCCAGGTAGAGGATCCGCCGGACGCCGCCGCCGCTCAGCGTCACCTTGCCGCCCCCGTCGAGGACGACCCGGGAGCTGGTGTTGCGGACCTTGGCGGTGGCCTTCATCACGATGGTCACCGGACGCGGGCCGCATGAGAACGTGATCACCCCGCCCGCGGCGACCGCGCGGACCACGGCCTGCGAGGTGCAGCTGGCCGGGGTGCCGTGACCGATCACGTGGCCGGAATGAACAGCGCTCACCGCTGGGGCCGGCGAGCTGGCCGTCCGGCGGAGGGTCCGCGGTGCCGTCGCCGCGGCTGCCGCCGCTCCGCCGGTCCGGGTCGCGCCGGCCCCGGGCGTGCGCTGACGCTTCTCAGGGTGACGGCTGGGCTGAGCAGGCTGACTCACGGCCGGCTGCGACGACGGGGGCGCGGAGCTGGCCAGCACGACCGCGCGGGTGGTCGTCTGAGCCGCCCCGGAAGCACCGCTGGACGTCCCGCACGCCGCCAGGGCAACCGCCGACGTGAGGACGGCCAGCAGGACACCCGCCTTGCTGGTGAGACGCATAAGGACAGACGGTAGCAACGGGGCAGGTGACAAGGGCCGTTTTCGCCCCTATGAGGCCGAGACGCACGGGCCGGCCGCCGGGCCCGGCTTGCCTGGCGCAGTCTGGCGGGCATGCCGGTTTACCGGGCGGATGTAACCGGGAGCTGAACTCCCCCTTCTGGCCGGCTCTTTCTCCTTCGGCACCCGTCGTGAGCATGTGAACCCACGAACGTACTGCTTACGCCGGACCGGTTTCCGGGCTGGGCAGCGGCCAATCGGGCAATCTCGGACGCATGGACACGGACGGGCCGTCCATCGGCTATCACGAACACCATTGGCCCGAACAGTCTTATCCGGACGCGCGAAGCGGGCGCGTCGTCCCTGGAACGAGGAGGCACTTATGATGGCCCGCGCTCGACGTTACGGGAAGAGTTCGGTCAAGACCCGGGTCGGCATCGCGACCGCGCTACTGGCTGGCGGAGCTGTGGCGGCAGCAGCCGTCCTGGCCAGCGGCCACGGGGTGGCAGCGACCGCCACGTCGGCCGCCTACTCGACCGGCTTCGGCAACGAGGGAAACACCCTCAGCTCGGCGATGAGTAACTGGAATGGTTCCAGGCAGAATTCTTACGCCGCGCTCGCCGGGCTCACCCAGGCCCGGCAGTTCAGCCAGACGAGTCACCGAGGCAAGGTGCTCGCCGTGCAGCGCGGCATCGTCGTCCTGGCCACGAAGAAGTTCCTGATATTGCAGTCGGCCAACGGCTCGCTGCATCTGTGGCTGCTGACCGGCAGGACGCAGTTCCAGAATGTCTCGGCCACGACCGCGGGCATGAGGGCGATGACCGCGAGCCCCAGCGCGGCGCGGCAGGCGATGGTCTCGGGCAACATGCTCCCGTCGACCACGCTGCTGGCTGGCAGCCCCACCACGGCGGCGGCCATGCTGACGCCGACCCCGGCGGCGCAGGCCGTCACCGTCCAGATAGCGAATACCAACCTCACCGTGACGGTCACCGTGACCAGGAGCACGGCCACGGTGTCCCAGACGGCTACTACCCCGCTGAACAGGATGCCCGCCTGGAGCCCGGTCACGTTCACCCAGGGCGCGTGGATGGCTCCGAACATGGTCGCCCGCGGTGACCTGGCGCTGGTCACCGGGACACGGTCACACTGGACGCTGAAGGCCCAGCTCGTCCTGTTCGCCCCGCTGACCACCGCCGACGTCGGCGGCCGGGCGGCGGTCCCGGCCACCCCGGTCACGCAGCCAACCGCAGTGGCGACCCACTGGTGAGACCAGCCAGTCAGTCTGAGCCGGCGCACCCGCGTTCCATGCGGGTGCGCCGGCACCGGCCTGCCTCCCCTAACTTCGCCATGGTAGATACGCATGACATCTCCCCTGTCCCCGAGGACCCGCAGGTACTGCGCTGCGGCGACCTCGTGCTCGACGAGGCCCGGTGGACGGTGCACCGGGCCGGGACGCTGGTGGACCTGTCCCCGACCGAGTTCCGCCTGCTGGGCTGCCTGCTGCGGGATCAGGGCAGCGTGCTGAGCCGGACGCAGCTCCTGCAGCAGGTGTGGGGCCGCGGGTACGCCGGCCGGTCCCAGGTGGTGGAAACCTACGTCAGCTACCTGCGGCGCAAGCTCCACCAGCTCGGACCGCCCCTCATCCACACCCGCCGCGGCGCCGGCTACCTGATCTGCGCGCCGGACCTGGGCGCGCCGGAGCCCGGCCGGGAAACCTCACCGCCCGCCGTCTCGCGTCCGGGAAGCGGATGACGTAGGCTCGGGAACGGGTTCGCACAACCGCAGGCTCAGGAGGCGGACATGGACGGACTCATCTTGCTGGTGTTCATCTGCGCCATTCTGGCGTTCGGATGGACGCGTATCCGCGGCAAGATGAAGCTCAGCGTGTCGGGGAAGCACTGGCTGGCACCGATTATCGTGATCGGCGTGGTCTTGCTCCTGATGTACTCGTCGCACGTCAGCCACTGACGTAGCGCGCCGTCAGGACCCGCCGCCGCTGCGCGGCATCTCGAACCAGACCGCCTTGCCTTCCGGGGTCGGCCTCGATCCCCACCGGGTCGCCAGCTGCTCGACCAGGTAGAGGCCGCGGCCGCCCTCGTCGGTCTCCCCCGCGGTGCGGATCCGGGGCAGCCTCAGGTCGGGGTCGAAGACCTCCACCCACACCGAGGTCGCACCGCGCCGCAACCGCACCGCGAACTCGCGCGGGCCAGGCTCCGCCGTGACCTCGGGCAGCGCGTCGGGCCAGGCGGCGGCGCCCGCCGCGACGGGAGCCGCCTGAGCGGGCACGGAAGCCCGCCTGGCCGCGGCCGATGACAGCCCAGCCGACCCGGACGCCCCCGTAGGGGCGGACACCGTACTGGCGGACACCGTACTGGCGGACACGGGCCGGGGACCGGCCGCGGCGCCGACCGGTGCGGCCATCATCAGCGGCTCCATGTCGAAGTTCCGCCCCCGGCCCGGGCTGGGCGTTTCCGAGGCATGCAGGACCGCGTTGGTGACCACCTCGGAGACCAGCAGGCAGGACAGCTCGGCCTGCCCGGAGTCCATGCCCCAGGACCGGAACGTCTCGGCGGCCAGCCGCCTGGCCTCGGAGACCATGATCGGCTCGGCCGGGAAGGTGCGCTCGACCGAGGCGAGCTCGGACGGAGACGACTGCACCACCAAGATGGCCATGTCGTCATCGATGTCCCCGGGTACGGCGTATTCGGCCGCGGTGGCCACCGAGTCGGCGTCCCCGCTGGCGGCGGCCGCGCGCACCGCTTGCTGCAGCATCAGCACCGCTTCGGCCTCGGTGTAGTGACCGGAGCCGTCGGCGCGGGTCCGGCGGTCGGTCAGGCCATCGGTGTAGAACACCAGGATGGCCCCGGGCGGCATGGGGATCGTCTCTTCCTTGTAGGTGGGCAGCCCCCGGATGCCCTTGCCGCGCACGCCGAGCAGGACCCCCTTGTGCTGGAACTCGAGCTGCCGCACCTGGCCGGCGCTGATCAGCAGCGGGGCGTCGTGACCCGCGTTCGCGAAGGTCAGTTCCCTGGACCAGGCGTCGTAGATCATGTAGATGCAGCTGGAGGTGGGCGGGTCCCCGACGGTGACCCCGTGCTCGTCGGCCGGGGCCAGCGAGCGGCACCAGTCGTCGAGCTTGCGCATGATGTCGGCGGGCGACTTCTCGTCCTGGGCGAACGCGCGCAGCGCCGCGCGCAGCTGGCCCATGGTCGCGGCCGCCCGGGCCCCCCGGCCCTCGACGTCGCCGATGACGATGCCTACCCGCCCGGCCGCCAGCGGGATGATGTCGTACCAGTCGCCGCCTACCTGCGTCTGGATCCCCTGGCCCTGCGTCTCGAGCGGCTTGGCCGGCACGTACCGGCAGGCGACCTCGAGGCCGTCAAGCTCCGGGATCGCCTGCGGCAGCAGGCTCTTCTGGAACGCCAGCGCGGTCTGCCGCTCGGTCTCGAACAGCATCGCGTTGTCGATGGCGATGGCCACCCGGCTGGCGATGGCGCCGATCAGGTCCCGGTCCGGGTCGTCGTAGTGCCGCTCGCCGCGCTCGGTCAGCCTGGACAGGGCCAGGCTCATCACGCCCAGCAGCTCGCCCCGGGCGTAGAGCGGCGCCGCGATGACCGAGGTCAGCCCGGCCTCGTGCGCCGCCGACATGCTCTCGGGGCTGGGTGCCGGATAGTACTCGCGCTCCAGGTCGTTGATGGCGATCGGGTCGAGCCTGGTCATCGCCTGGTGGCAGAAGTGGCCGTCCGGGTAGTGGATCTGCTCGCCCACCTGGGCCCAGGTTCCCGGCGGGGGCACCCACTCGCTGGCGTGCCGCATGGCGCGGCGGAACAGCTGCTCCCCCTGGAACAGGTCGATGAAGCAGTGATCGGCGAACTGCGGCACCAGGATCTCCGCCACGTGCTTGAGCGTGGTGCCGATCTCCAGCGAGCCGGCCAGCCGCTCGCCCACCCGCTCGAGCAGGGCGATCCGGTCCTGCTGGCCCTGGCCGTCACGCCCGCTGGCCTCCCGGGCCAGGATCACCATTCCGTCGATGTCGCCGCCCGGATGCCGCAGCGGCACGGCCAGGACCCGGATGAGCACCCGCGACCCGTCGCCGCGGGTACTCTCCACCGTGCCTTCCCAGGACCGGCCGCGCAGCACCTGACCGTTCAGATCCCCGGTCCGGCGCACCTCGCCGTCGGCGAACAGGCCGAGGGACTCCACCGGGCAGCCGGCCAGCCGGGCGGCGTCACCGGGGATCCGGAAGAGCCGCGCCGCGAAGTCGTTCAGGTAGATCAGGTTACTCAGCCGGTCGGTGACCACGACGGCGATATCGGCATGGCCGAGCACCATGTCGGCGGGGAGGTAGGCGCCGAAAGCCGCGTCACCCCAGCCCGTCACGCCCGTGCTCCCCGGCCCAGGCAGCGTTTCCGGTCGATATCGTCACGCTCCGGCCACCGTTTGACACCCGCTGTTAGTAGACACGAAAATGTGCCCGGCGATCTGACTGGGGAGCTCAGTCGGGATAGTGTCCGTCGAGTCGCCGGCTGTCACCCGTACACCATCGTCGCCTGCCATGAGAATCACCTCGCGTCCGGGTTGTATCCCGACGCGCTTGAGTTTAAGCATCAAAACAAGATCACTCTGAATTTGCTCGCCAATTCGGCGGATCACTACCGGCGTGTCGCCTGGTGTTGCCACCTTTGTCATCGCCTCACCCGCCTCATTCGTGGCCGTGCGCACGCGGGCGAGGGCCTCTTCGGGCAGCCCGAGTTCGACCAGCCCGGGAATGAGGTTGCCGTGCGGGCAGCACACCGGGTAGCCGAGCAACTCGAGCAGGCGGCGCTCCACGCTCTCCGAGATCACGTGCTCCCACCGGCACGCCTCGATGTGCACCTCCTCCCAGGGCAGCTTGATGACGCCGACCAGCAGGCACTCGGCTAGCCGGTGCTTGCGCATGACCCTGGTGGCGAGCGTGCGTCCGGTGTCGCTCAGCGAGAGCTGCCGGTCCCCGGCCACGTGCAGCAGGCCGTCGCGTTCCATCCGGGCCACCGTCTGGCTGACGGTCGGACCGCTCTGGGTGAGCCGCTCGGCGATGCGCGCCCGCAGCGGGACGACGCCCTCCTCCTCAAGTTCGAAGATGGTGCGGAGGTACATCTCCGTCGTGTCTATGAGCCCCTGGGCTGTCAACTCCTCATCCTCCTGCTTGTGATGCTATGCGCAGGCGCTAAGGGGAAATGCGCTCGACGACCCAGCCGCCGCCGTGGCGCCGGTAGCGCAGCCGGTCATGCAGGCGGAACGTGCCTGCCTGCCAGAATTCCACCGTTTCGGGCACCAGTACATAGCCACCCCAGAAATCGGGCATCGGGATGACGGCCGGCGGCGGCCAGCGCCGCTCGAGCTCGGCCACCCGGTCGTCGAGTTCCGCGCGCGATCCGATGACCTGCGACTGCCTGCTGGCCCAGGCGCCGAGCTGCGACTGGCGCGGCCGGGACCGGTAGTACGGCTCGCTGTCCGCCTGCGACAGGATGCGCACGCCGCCCTCGGCGGTCACCTGGCGTCCCATGGCGAACCAGGGGAAGACCACGCAGGCCCGCTGGTTCGCGGCCAGGTCCTTCCCCTTGCGCGAGGTCCGGTTGGTGTAGAACGTGAAGCCCTCGGGATCGTGCGCCTTCAGCAGCACGGTGCGGGCCCGCGGCAGGCCGTCGCCGGAGACCGTGGCGAGCACCATCGCCGTGGGCTCGGGCAGGCTCCGTGCCCGCGCGTCCGCCATCCACCGGGCGAACTGCGTCATCGGGTCGTCGGCCAGCACGTCCTCGGTGAGGCCGGGCAGGCCGTCCGTGCTGGACGACAGGCTGTCCGTGCTGGACGGCAGGCTGCCCGTGCCGGACGGCAAGCTGTCCGTGCTGGACGGCAAGCTGCCCGGCCCGGTGCCGGAGTTCCGGCCGGCCGCGCCGGGATCACGCTGCGTCGTGTCCATAGGTAATGATCCTCACACCTGTTACGGCTACCGCAACCCTGGTCAGGGCGGTTGAATGGTAACGCTGGAATGGCCCCTGCCGCTTATCGACGTGGTTTTACGGCTCGGCGGGGTATTGGCACAGCACAGGCCATGAGGTGCCCTCTGACACCCCTGAGGACGGAGAGAGGAACCCGATGCCGGACTTCAAGCCGGGCCTTGAGGGCGTCATCGCCTTCGAGACGGAAATCGCCGAGCCGGACAAAGCGGGTGGTTCGCTCCGTTACCGCGGTGTCGACATCGAGGAACTCGTCGGTCGTGTCTCTTACGGGCATGTCTGGGGTCTTCTGGTCGACAATGCCTTCGCACCCGGGCTGCCGCCGGCCGAGCCCTACCCCATTCCGGTCCACTCCGGCGATATCCGGGTCGACGTGCAGAGCGCCCTGGCCATGCTCGCGCCGGCCTGGGGGCTACGGCAGCTCCTGGACATCAGCGACGAGCAGGCCCGCGAGGACCTCGCCCGGGCCTCGGTGATGGCGCTGTCGTTCGTGGCGCAGGCCGCCCGCGGCGTCGGGCTGCCGATGGTGCCGCAGCGCCTGGTGGACCAGGCCGGCACGATCACAGAGCGGTTCATGATCCGCTGGCGCGGCGAGCCGGACCCGCGGCACGTCAAGGCGGTCGACGCCTACTGGACGTCGGCGGCCGAGCACGGCATGAACGCCTCGACGTTCACCGCCCGGGTGATCGCCTCCACGGGCGCCGACGTGGCCGCCGCCCTGTCCGGGGCGGTCGGCGCGATGTCCGGCCCGCTGCACGGCGGCGCGCCCGCCCGCGTCCTGGGCATGATCGAGGAGGTCGAGCGGACCGGCGACGCCGAGGGCT
>JAJKHX010000101.1 GCA_021154785.1 Nocardiopsis sp. | reverse complement strand
GCCGCCGAGCCCGGAACCGGGCCCGGACGCCGGCTGGTTCGAGCAGATCCGGCAGCTGGCCGACGACCTCGGGTTCGCGCCCAGCCAGAAGGTCTACAAGCAGGACCCGGACCGCTACAAGGGCTCGATCCGGGAGGCCTCCCAGGTCATCCGGATCCTGCTCACCGGCGCGGCGCGCAGCCCGGACCTGGCTCAGGTGGCCCGTGCGCTCGGCCCCGACGAGGTCGTGCGCCGCGTCCGCGCCGTCCTCGCCGCCTAGGAGGAGACTTCCCCGGCGTCGTCCCCGGCCTCGTCGTCCTCCCCGGGCGGCCAGGTGCCGATCACCGGCAGCTCGTACAGGTCGTCCAGCTTCAGCTGCTGGGCTTCTTTCAGCACGACGTCCTGCTGTTCCTGCGCCTTCCCGGCGATCTGCTTGGCCAGCTCGGAAGCCAGCCCGCCGAGCTGGCGCACGCCGACGTCGTTGACGACCTCGTGGCTGCTGGCGAAGATGACGATGCCCTCGACCCGACGGTCCTTCTTCTCGGGCTCGGACAGCGCGGCGCCCACCTTCGCCGCCTCGGCCGGGTTAGCGGCCCGCGCCGCGAGCTTGTCGCGTTCCTCCATGACCCAGTCGTGGAAGTTCATCACCGCCCCGTGCAGCGGCAGGTTCTTGACGTCGTCGGCGGACAGGGCGAACCGCTTGCCCTTGCTGAAACAGCGGCCGTAGGCCAGCACGGCCGACGACCACAGCGCCAGCGGTATCAGCGGGTCCCGCTCCTCCTCCGGCCTGGCCAGCTCGGGCAGCAGCCGCTAGCAGCAGTCCATGACGAACTGCAGATCGGAGATGATCGACGCCTGGTCGGCGAGCACACGCGCGGACGGCACATCGAGGGCAACGGTCGGCATCGGCATCCTCAGATCCTCCCACCGCCGGCGATCGGCGCCCGTCTCACAAAATGACAAAATCGGCCGGCTTGAGGTCAGCTGGCCTTGGCCGGGGGCGGCGCGCTGGTCGCCCAGCGGATGGCCCGGACCATGGCGTGCCCGGCCGGGCGGACCAGCATGGTCTCGGTCACCGGCAGCCGGGGCAGCCGCAGCGGGCGCCGGGCCCAGCCGGGCAGCAGCGACACCGCGGCCGCGGCCAGCATCCCGTAGGGAGCCCGGGCGATCGCGGGGAGCGGGGGATTGACCAGCAGGAACCGGGCGGCCTCGCGAGCCTCGGGCGTGGCGGCCAGCTCGGCCCGGTAGCGGCTGATCCTCATCGCCAGCTCGGCCTCGGTCCGCGGCGGGTCCGGCACGCCCAGTTCCGCGCCGATCCGGGCCAGGTCGGCCACGTAACCGTCCCGTCCGGCCTGATCCAGCGGCTGGACGCCGAACCGGCTGTGCGCCCGCAGGAAACTGTCCGCCTCGGCGATGTGCACCCAGGTCAGCAGGTGCGGGTCGGAGGCGGCGTAGGGCCGCCCGTCGGCGGCGAACCCGGTGACGCGGGCGTGCACCGCGCGCACCCGCGCGATGGCCGCCATCGCGTCCTCGGTCCGGCCGAACGTCGTGACGGCCAGGAAATAACTGGTCCGCTGCAGCCGTCCCCACGGGTCGCCCTTGTAGTCGGAGTGCTGCGCGACGGCGGCCATGGCCAGCGGGTGCAGCGACTGCAGCAGCAGCGCGCTGATCCCGCCGATGAACATGGACGAGTCTCCCTGGACCCGGCGGATCGGCCGGTCCTCGGCGAACCACCGCTCACCCGGCTCGGCGTGGATCTGCTGCCGCCGGTCACGGCCCTGCGGGCCCGCCACCCGCTCGAAGATGGCCGCGCCGACCCGGTTCCGGAAACTGTCCACCATCTCATTATCGGTGCCGCGGGAATTCGTTTTACCGCGCGGCCTTCGCGCCCTGGGACGAGCACGGGGACTAGCGGAGCCCGGCTTCGCCGGCTACCGGCCCCTGCGGGCAGAATCGGACCGTGGCAGACACACACCCGTTCGGCATGCTCCCGGTCGTTGACGTGGCGCCGCTGCTCGCGCCCCAGCCTGCTCCGGGCCCGCTCGCGGCGGTGGCCCGGCAGATCGAGGCGGCCTGCCGCGAGCACGGCTTCTTCTACGTCACCGGCCACGGCGTCGCACCGGACCTGCAGACCCGGCTGGCCGCGGCCTGCACCGCGTTCTTCGCGCTGCCGGCCGCCGACAAGGCGGAGATCGCGATGGCCCGCGGCGGCCCGGCCTGGCGCGGCTGGTTCCCGGTCGGCGCCGAGCTCACCTCGGGCCAGCCCGACCTGAAGGAAGGGCTCTACTTCGGCACCGAGCTCGGCCAGGAGGATCCCCGGGTCCGGGCCGGGCTCCCGCTGCACGGCCGCAACCTGTTCCCGCGGCAGGTGCCGGGGATGCGCGCCGCCGTGCTCGACTACCTCGACGCGCTGACCGGCCTGGGCCAGGCGGTGCTGCGCGGCGTGGCGCTGAGCCTGGGCCTGGACCCGGAGTACTTCGCCGCCGGGTACACCGCTGACCCGACCGTCTTGTTCCGGGTGTTCCGCTACCCGGCCGGGCCGGCCGCCGACGCGGCCTGGGGCGTGGGCGAGCACACCGACTACGGCCTGCTCACCCTGCTGGCCCAGGACGATGCCGGCGGCCTGCAGATCAGGACGCCGGCCGGCTGGATCGACGCGCCGCCCCGGGCGAGCACCTTCGTGGCCAACATCGGCGACATGCTGGACCGGCTGACCGGCGGCTGGTACCGGTCGACCCCGCACCGGGTACGCAACGCCAGCGGCCGGGACCGGCTGTCCTTCCCGTTCTTCCTCGACCCGGGCTTCGCCGCCGAGATCCCGCCGCTGCCGGGCCGGGCCGCGGTCACCGAAGCCGGCCAGCCGCGCTGGGACGGGCAGAACCTGCACGCCTTCACCGGCACCTACGGCGACTACCTGCTGGGCAAGGTGGCCAAGGTGTTCCCGCAACTCCAGCGGGCTGTACTGACGGACGAGGCGCCCGCGGCGGCTCAGCCCTAGGCGGGCTGCTCGGCCTGCAGCTTCCTGACCACCTCGAGGGCCTCGCCGACGTGCCCGTCGATGTTGGTCATCGAGTTGAAGACATGCCGGACCGTGCCGGTGCGGTCGATGACGTAGGTGACCCGGCCGGGGATCAGGCCCATCACGGCCGGCACCCCGTAGGCCTTGCGGATCTTGGCGCCCTGGTCGGCCAGCAGCGTGAACGGCAGCTGGTGCTTGCTGGCGAAGCCGGCGTGCTTGTCGGATGAGTCGGAACTGACCCCGATCACCTCGGCGCCCGCGTCGCTGAAAGCCTCGTGGCTGTCGCGGAACGCGCACGCCTCGGCGGTGCAGCCGCTGGTGTTGTCCTTGGGATAGAAGTACAGGACCACGACCCGCTCGCCGATCCGGTCCTGCAGCCGGACCTGCTCGCCGGACTGGGACGGAAGAGTGAAGTCGGGTGCCTTGTCGCCGACCTGGATACCACGCGCCACGCTGGGCCTGCCTCTCTGGGGTCCCCCTCGCACGTAAGTGTAGCCACCCTTCCGTTTAAGCTCCTCCCATGGCTCTGGACGACGAGGCGATCGCGGCTTTCGCCCGGGACGGCGTGGCCTGCCTGCGCTCGGTCCTGGATCCCGGCGAGGTGGCGGAGGCGGCCGCCGCCATCGACGCGGTGCTGGCCCGGCCGGGCCCGCTGGCCCAGGTGGCCAGCCGTCCGGACGACCCCGGCGCGTTCACCGAGGACTTCCGCCGCTGGCAGGAGATCCCGCAGATCGAGCGGCTGGCCCGCCACTCCCGGGTGCCCGCCCTGGCCGCCGCCCTGATGGCCACCCCACGGGTCCGCTTCTACCACGATCACGTCCTGGTCAAGGAGGGCGGGACCACGCAGCGCACGCCCTGGCACCAGGACCAGCCCTACTACAACGTCGACGGCCGCGGGGTCAGCGCCTGGATCCCGGTGGATCCGGTGCCCGCGGACGGCTGCCTGGAGCTGGTGGCGGGCTCGCACCGCGGTCCCTGGCTGATGCCCCGCACCTTCCTGGCCAAGGAGGCCCGCTGGTTCCCCGCGGGCAGCCTGGCCGAGCTGCCCGATATCGAGGCCGAGCCGGAGCGCTTCGATATCCGAAGGTTCGAGCTGCGGCCGGGCGACGCCATCTTCTTCGACTTCCTGACCGTGCACGGAGCCCCCGGGTTCCCGCACCGCGGCCGGCGCCGGGTCCTGTCACTGCGCTACCTGTCAGCCGGGGCCAGGCACGCCCCGCGGGCCTGGCGCACGTCGCCGCCGTTCGATGACCTGAAGGCCGGGCTGCCGGCCGGCGCCGACCTGGACCACCCGCTGTTCCCCGTGGTCTGGCCGGCCTGATGGCGGCCAGGCAGCAGGCGCGGCTCGGCGCGGTGCAGGAGACCCTGTTCATCACGCTCGCCGCGCGAGCGGCGGAGAGCCAGCGCAAGCATCCCGTGCTGCGCGATCCGCGGGCAGTGGAACTGCTGCGGTCGGTCGATTATGACGCGGCCAAGTACGGCCCGGGCGCCGGCGGGTTCGTCACCGTGCTGCGCACCGCCATCATCGACTTCTGGGTCCGCGGGTTCCTGGCCGCGCACCCCGGGGGAACGGTGGTGGAGCTCGGTACCGGCCTCAATACCCGGTTCGAGCGGGTCGACAACGGCCGGGTGCACTGGCTCGACCTGGACCTGCCGGACACCATCGACCTGCGCCGGAAATTCTTCGCGGACACCGGGCGGCGCCGGATGGTGGCCGCCTCCGTCCTGGACGAGGGGTGGCTGCCGGAAGCCGCGCGGAGCCCCGGGCCGTACTTCTTCGTCGCCGAGGGCGTGCTCGTCTACCTGCCGCAGGACCAGGTCCTGGCCACGCTCGCCCGCATCGCGCAGCGGTTCCCGGGGGCCCTGCTCGCGCTGGACACCTATCCGGGCCGGACCTTCGAGCAGCAGCACCGGCTGGCGGCCCGCAAGGGCATGGACGCCCGGTGGGCGTGGGCCTGCGACGATCCGCGTTCGCTGGAACGGTCCGGGCTGGAGGTCAGGCAGTCCGCCACCCTGACCCGGCCGCCCCGGGACATGCGCGCCGAGCTGCCCGCCCGCTACCGGTACCTCGTCCCGCTCGCCGATCCGCTCCTGGGCAAGTCGATGGACCTCACCTTGTTCCGAGCCAGCTCCCCGGCAGCCGCTGGCCCGGCCGGTACGGCGCGGGCACCCGGGGCGGCCTGAGCCCCGGCTCGGACTGATCGGGGTAGCCGAGCCGGTCCTGGCGCCAGGAGCGCATCGGCTCGATGAGTTCCAGGTCGGCGAAGGAGGCCGGCCATTCGTCCGGCCCGTATCCGGCGCCGAGATCACAGTGGTGCAGCTCCACCTCGACCAGCCGCCTGGTCAGCAGCTCGGCGGCGGGGAACGAGGCCAGGCCGGGCACCTCCACCGGGACCTGCCACTGGTCGCCGGTCAGCTGGCGGGCGACCGTCCGCAGCGCCATCGCCGAGTCGGCCAGCTCGGCGGTGAGTTCCTCTGGCCGCAGGCTCTCGCTGTACTTGAGGCCGGCCTCGTGCGCCTCGGCGCTGGCGCCGGCCAGCCTGCCCTGGCCGGTCCGCACTCCGGCCAGCAGGTCCCGCATCGCGTCGGCGCCCAGCGCCAGGTGCGCCAGGACCCGGGCCCGCGTCCATCCCGGTAGCAGTGACGGTGCCCGCAGGTCCGGCTCGGCAATGATCCGGGCCCGGTCGAGCAGCCGCTGCGTGGCCTGGTCGATCTGGTCGCTCAGCTCGCGTTGCGCACTGTCCATCAGCTCACTGTAGGAAATACCGGCTGGGCCGCGGTGACCAGGGCGCTCACGGGCCGGGCTGAATTTGCCAACCGGCCCCGTCACCCGCGATGCTGGCCCGTGTGATCGACCCCGACTCGGCGGTACCGCCGTATGAGCAAGTCGCCAAGATGCTCCGTGACGAGATCGCCCAGGGGGCCATGACCGGCCGCATCCCCTCGGTGCACACCATCGCTGAGCATCACCATGTCTCCCACCGCGTCGCCGCCCGGGCCCTGGAGATCCTGAAGGGCGAAGGCGAGATCGTCAGCCGGCCCGGCGAGGGCGACTTCGTCCGCCATCCCCGCGAGGCGTAGCGGCGGTCCAGGTCACCCCAGCTGAAGACGCTGCCGTCGTCTACGCAGCGGAACCACAGTCGAGGCTGTACTCCCCGGCGCGCATCAACGCGATCTCGTACTCCACGGTGCCGAAGCTGCGGTCGGTCTCGACGGCGCCCACGCTGCGCATCAGCATGCCCATCGGCACGTTGTCGTGGGACACCACCCCGGTGAAATGGCAGATGCCTTCCTGGCGGCCCCGGTGGGACAGCCGGGCCAGCAGTTCGGTGCCCAGCCCCCGGCCCTGCCAGTCGTCGGTGATGGTGAGGGCGATCTCGGCCGCCTGCGGGTCGTCGGCGTCCCGGACGTAGCGGGCGACACCCGCCCCGCGCCCGTCGGCGGGGTCCAGCGCCACGAGCGCCTCGTGATCGTGGTGGTCCACGTCGGCGTAGTAACGCAGCTCGGCCGCGGTCAGCTCGTCCTTCTTGCCGAGGAAACGCATCCGGCGGGACCGCTCGCTCAGCCGCGCGAACCCCTCCGCGAGCAGCCCGGTATCGGTGCTGCGCACCTGGCGGACCAGCACCCGCGACCCGTCCCGCAGCACAGCCGACGTTGCGTCCCGCTCCGGCCGGCCATCTCGGACCGGTCGCAGCCAGCCCGTCAGCCGGCGCAGCGGCGTAACCCGGGTGTGCCTGGCCGGGCGGCTCGCCCGCGCCGGGAAGGTGCCGGGCCGCTCGCGTGCCGCTGCCTTGTGAACGGGGTGCCTGATCATCGGGACTGCTCCTTGGCCGACGCGCCGGGCGCGTCGGCAGCGACGGGATCCGTGGTCCCACTGTGCGAGATACCGCTGAAGCGCCACTGAGCTCGCACTGGAACGGGGCCAGCTCCAACCGCGTCCCCTCAACCGCCCCGTCACTCTCCCGGTCTGGCCCCGTACGCCCGCCGTTGCCGGCGTTTCCGCGGAGACGGATTGTGCGGCTTTCACGAGCTATGTCCGCGGAAGGCCCTGAGGAGGCCGCCAGCTATGTCCGCGGGCGCCTGTTGCGGACGGTCTGCTTGACAACCGCGCCCGGAACGTAATACTTAGGTATATGCCTAAGTATATGGCTCTCGACCGTGTATTCCATGCCCTCGGCGACAGCAGCCGGCGGGCGATGGTCGAGCGGCTATCCCGCGGGCCGGCGTCGGTGAGCGAGCTGGCGCAGCCGTTCGAGATGAAGCTGCCGACGGTCGTCCAGCATCTGGGCGTGCTCGAACAAGCCGGGATCGTCACCTCGGCCAAAGCCGGCCGCGTCCGTACCTACCAGCTCGCGCCCGGGGCGCTGGCCCCCGCCGCGGACTGGATCGGCCGGCAGCAACTGCCGGCCGAGCAGCGCCTGGACCGACTCGGCGCCTTCCTGGACCGTCCCACCACCAAGGAGTGATCAAAAATGAACGAGACGACCAAGCGCACGCAGGCCCATGCCACCTTCGCCGTCGAGCGCACCTACCCGGTGCCCGTGGCAGCGGTCTGGCATGCGCTGTCGGACAACGCCGCCCGCGACCAGTGGTTCACCGCGGGCGATGCGTTCACCGCCGAGGAGAAGCACCATGATTTCCGTGTCGGCGGGCAGAGCACGGAGACCGGTCAGTGGCACGGCGGCCCGCGGTCAAGGTTCCAGTCCACCTACACCGACATCGTCGAGCCGGAGCGGATCGTGTTCACCTACGACATGTGGGTCGACGAGCGGCACCTGTCCACGTCCGTCACCACGATCACGCTGGAGGACGGCGGCGACCGGACCCTGCTGACCTACGTCGAGCAAGGCGTTCATTTCGACGGGCTGGACAGCCCCGAAGGCAGGGAGGAAGGCACCAAAGGCCTGCTCGGCCAGCTTGGCGCCTATCTCTCCAGCAGCCGTTAACCCCAGCCCGGTACCCAGACAAAGGACGGTTCAGGCCCATGACGATCGTGACCGCGCAGATGTCGGTCTCAGCTGACGGCTATTACGCCGGACCAGAGCACACCGGCCCCCAGCCCTGGCTCGACAGCACCGAAGCCGCCGGCTTCTTCCGCGTCACCCGGTGGGTGATCGACGCCGAGGCATGGCGCCAGCGCCTGGGCTTCAGGGGCGGTGAGCAAAGCACTAATTCCCAGATCATCGCCGAGACCTTCGCGGCAGCCGGCGCCTACGTCATGGGGCGGCGCATGGCCGACGGCGGCGAGATCCCGTGGGGAGACGAGCCGCCGTTCCGGGCCCCGGTTTTCGTGGTCACCCACCGGGCCAGGGAGACCCTGCACCGGCGGGGCGGGACCAGCTTCACCTACGTCACCAGCGGCGTCGCGGACGCCATCAGCCAGGCCCGCGCCGCGGCGAACGGGAAGAACGTCGCCATCGCCGGCGGCGGCACGCTGCTCCGCGAGGTCATCCGGCTCGGGCTGCTGGACGAGCTGGAACTCCACGTGGTGCCGGTGATCCTCGGCGACGGGATGCGCTTGCTCAGCCCCGAACTCGGCCTCGGCGGCCAGGAGGCGATCGAGCTGACCCCGGCCCGGGTCATCGCCACCCCCGACGTCACTCATGTCCGTTACAAAATCGACGGCCGCCGCCCGCTCGTGCTCGATAACCGAGGCCAGGACCCCGAACCCGTCACCGCCTGAGGGCCGGCGAGCCCTCCGCCCATGATCACGACCTCGGCGTCATCCGGCACCGGGTCCCAGGTCCAGCCGCATCAGCACGCGCGGGAAGCCCCCGGAGACCGCGGTGGTGTCCGCGGCCTTGGTGAAGCCGGCCTCCTCGAACACCGTGCGGATACCCACGTAGGCCATCGTGAGGTCGACCTTCTTGCCCTGGTTGTCCACCGGGTAGCCCTCGACCGCCGGCGCGCCGTGCGACCGGGCGTACGCCACCGCCCAGTCGAGCAGGGCGCGTGAGATGCCCCGGCCGCGGAAGCCGGGACGGACGCGGATGCACCAGATCGACCAGACCGGCAGGTCGTCGACGTGCGGGATCTTGGTCGACCGGGCGAAGGGCAGCTCGGACCGGGGGGCGGTGGCGGCCCACCCGGCCACCTCGTCCCCCGCGTAGGCCAGGACACCGGGCGCGACCTTACGACCGCACAGCTTCCGGACGTAGTCGCCCCGGGCCGGGCCGGCCAGCGCGCGGTTGGTCTTCGAGTCCAGCCGGTGGCTGAGGCACCAGCACACCGAGGAGTCCGGGTTCTTCGGCCCGAGCATGATCGCGACATCATCGAAGCGCGCTTTCGTGGCAGGCCGGATGACGATGCTCATCGGGCCAGGTTACGCCGGGGGAGCAGATGTTCTCTTGACTCTCACGCTGGGTGAGGGCTGCATGCCTGGTGTCATGTTCAGCATCGGCGACCTGGTACAGCGCGGGGTGCGGCCGGTAGTCGGCCAGGCCGATGGCTGACTCCCTGAAGCCGGGCTCGGCGTCGCCGCGAAGCCAGCCGCGGTCCGCCAGCGGGCAATGTCCACGAACGCGGATTCCGCGTGCGGCGTGACGGCCTGGTGCAGCGCCGTATCGATGTAGCCGGGCCGGGTCTGCGGGTAGTGACGCGCCGCGGGTCGGTCATCCTCACCAGTCCCTTAAGCTATCCCAGAAATTCAGTGGTTGTGGCGTTCTACCCTCTCTATCCGGTAGGGCGCCACAACCACTGAATCGACATGGTGCGCACGGTGCAGGCGGGATTGATGGTGCGTCCAGGCCGTGTCGGCGAGACGATGGACCGTGTCATCATCTACCGAGCCCGCTTCATGATCTAGGGGGCTCACGCCCTATCTGTCACCTCCGCGGCGCCGCGGGTATTGATCACCCGGTCCGCGCTGATCCCGGCCCGCCCGGCCCGGCCCGTGCCGTTGCCCAGCCAGTCCAGCTGGCCCGGCGCGTGCGCGTCGGTGTCGATGGCGAACACGCAGCCCATCTCGGCGGCCAGCCGCAGCAGCGGATCCGGCGGGTCCATGCGCTCAGGACGGCAGTTGATCTCGACGGCCACCCCCGCGTCCCGGCACGCGCCGAACACGGCCGGCGCGTCGAACTCCGACTCCGGCCGGCGGCCGCGCCCCTGCCGGTTCGGGCCGATCAGCCGCCCGGTGCAGTGGCCGAGCACGTCCACGTGCGGGTTGCGGACCGCGGTCACCATCCGCCTGGTCATCGGGCCCGCGGGCATCCGCAGCTTGGAGTGGACGCTGGCCACCACCACGTCGAGCCGGGCCAGCAGGTCCTCGCGCTGGTCGAGCGAGCCGTCCTCGAGGATGTCCACCTCGATGCCGGTCAGGATGCGGAACGGCGCCAGCTCGGCGTTCAGCTCCTCAACCAGCGACAGCTGAGCCTCAAGGCGCGCCGCCGACAGCCCGCTGGCCACCGTCAGCCGCGGCGAGTGGTCGGTCAGCGCGATCCACTCGTGGCCGAGGTCGCGGGCCGCCTGCGCCATCTCCCGCGGCGGGCTGCCCCCGTCCGACCAGTCCGAGTGGGTGTGGCAGTCACCGCGCAGCGCCATCCGCAGCGCGTCGTGCGGCGGCGCGTCGGGCTGGTCCGCCAGCAGCCGGGCCAGGTAGCCGGGCACCTCACCCCGGACGGCCTCGGTCACCACCTGGGCCGTCGTGTCCCCGATGCCCTTCAGCGCCCGCAGCGTGCCCGCCTGCGCCCGCCGCGAGAGCTCGCCCGGCGGCAGGGCCTCGAGCACCTGCGCGGCCCGGCGGAACGCCTGCACCCGGTAGGTGGGCGCCCCGGCCCGCTCCAGCTCGAACGCGATCTGACGCAGTGCCTGGAGAGGTTCCACGTCGCCAGTCCTACCCAGACCCGGCACAATTGTGCACGTGCAGGTCGCGATCCTGGGGGCGCTGGAGGTCCGCGCCGACTCGGGGGAGCTCCTCGAGATCGGCGGGTCCCGGCTGCGCGCGCTGCTGATCATGCTGGCGCTGCGGCCCGGCCAGGTGGTGCCCACGACCCGGCCGGGGCGGCGGCCACCCTGCGGCGGGCGCTGGGGCTGTGGCGCGGCCCGGCCCTGGCCGACGTGGCCGCGACCGGTTTCGGCGCGGCGGTCATCGCCCGGCTCGACGAGCTGCGGCTGGCCGCCATCGAGCAGCGCGTCGACGCCGACCTGCTCACCGGCGTCACCGAGCCGCTGGTAGCCGAGCTTGAGGAGCTGGTGGTGGCGCACCCGCGGCGCGAGCCGCTGGCCGCCCGGCTGATGCGCGCGCTGCACGCCTGCGGCCGCCGCGGCGCCGCCCTGGAGGTCTACGAGCAGGCCAGGAAACGGCTGGCCGACCGGGATATCAGGGGATCTCAGGCCGCCGGCGGCGGCCAGTCGACCCAGCGGGTCCTGATCGTGACGCCGCCCTTCGGCCGCCCTCCGGCCAGGGCCGCGGCCCGGACGCAGAAGTGCGACCACATGTTCAGCTGGATCTCCTTGGCCAGCCGCAGGTTGTTGTAGAGCAGGGCGGCCAGCTTGTCCCCGGCCCGCGCCCAGGACTCGATCTCGAAGCGCAGCGCGTCCCCGTCCTGCGCCGCCCGGAACTCGATTTCCCCGGCCTCCAGGTGGCCTTCCATCGTGGCCAGCCGGAACGAGCACGGTTCCCGGCGGATCACCCGCACGGGGCCGTCCCACGGCCCGGGCATCCGCACGAGGAACTCCTCACCGCAGCGGAGCTGGTCGTCCTGGACTCCGCGGGTCTTGCGGAACACCGCCATCTCCGGGGAGGCCTGGTCGAGGTGGGCGGCCACCAGGTCGATCAGCGCCGGGGGCCTCATGTCGCTGCCCGTGATCCGCACCGCGTAGCACCGGTGCAGCACCGGGCCGACGCCAGCCGCGAGCGGCTGGAGCCCGTCGGCGGGCGCGTCCTCCACCGGGTCGGGCAGGTCCTCGGGTCCGCCGGGTTCCTCCGACCGGTGCAGCGGCGTCGTCCGCCACATATACAGCCAGCTGACCAGGGCAATCCCGACCGGCCAGCCCAGCACGATCCCCAGCCGGCCCGGTCCGGTCGTCGTCGTCATGAACGATCTCTTACCGCTGATCGCTGTTTCATGCCATCCGCCCAGGTAAGAAAGGACCACATGACTACCGGAGAAGCACTGCGGCGGGCTGGCCTGCGCGGCACGTACCTGCACGCCACGTCCATGGGGGCGATCGGGCTGTGCATCGGGCTGTGGATCCGCGCGAAGACCGTCGACCAGGACGAGCGCGGCAACGCCGAACGGCGCGCGCTGTTCGTCGGGCTCTGGCCGCCGATGTTCTGGCTGATCGGCGACGCCATCGAGAAAGCCGAGTAGGTGCGCAGGCAGCTGTTCGCTTCGGTCGACGAGGCCAGCGCCCTGAACGGGCTGCGGCACCGCACGATCAACTACGACCCGGCCCGGGCGCCCGAGGACGGCCAGGCGGAGGGGCACTGGCACGTCGACTCCGGCGAGACGGTCATCGGCCAGGAGCCGCCCGGGCCCCCGGTGCCCGGCGGCCCCTGGGAGACCGCCTGCACGCTGGTCCGCCAGTACGAGTTCGCCGAGCCCCGGATCCTGCGCGGTGTCTACCGGGCCGGCGACGAGCTCAAAGGGCGCGACATGCTGCTCGAGGGCCGGTTCACCGTGCTGCGGTTCTACCTCGGGGTCCGCGTCACCGGGATCATCGACGAGACCACCGACGCCGAACGGGTGTGGGGCTGGAGTTACCAGACCCTCGAAGGGCACCTGGAACAGGGCCGCCTCACCTACGAGGTGATCAAGGACACGGCCACCGGCCGGGTGCGGTTCCGGGTCCGCGGCTACTCGCGGATGGCGCCGATCCCGAGCCCGGTAGTCCGCCTGGGGTTCCGGTTGTTCGGCCGCTGGACGCAGCAGCGTTTCTACCTGCGGGTCCAGCGTCGGATGCGCGACCTGGTGCAGGCTGCCCAGCGCGGCGACCCGCTCCCGGTCCCGGCCGTGCGGCCGGACGGCCTGATCCTCGCCCCGTCCGGCACGGCACCGCACCCCCTGGAGCGCCTGGCCCGGTCCTGGCTGCACCCGGGCCGCGCGGCCCCTCAGCGCGTGGCACCGTTACCCTTCGGGTCATGAGCTCTCGGTACGATGCGGTGGTGGTCGGCGCCGGGCCGGCCGGCAGCATCGCCGCGCTGGTACTGGCCCGGGCCGGCGCACGGGTGGCGCTCGCCGACAAGGCGGCGTTCCCGCGCGACAAGGCGTGCGGGGACCTGGTGGGCCCGCACGGGGTGCAGGTCCTGGCGGACCTGGGACTGCGCGTCCCGGACGCCGGGCAGGGCAGCGACCTGCTCGCGGTCGGCCCTTCCGGCCGGCGGAGCCGGCTGCCCGCCTTCACCGGGCGTACCTACCCCGGGCACGGGATCATCGTGCCGCGGCTGGCGCTGGATCACGCGCTGCGCGAAGCCGCGGTCCAGGCGGGCGCGGTCCCGGTCCGGGCCCGGATCACCGCGGTCGACCAGGGACCGGACGGCCAGGTCGACGCCGTCGTCTCCGGCGACGGGCAGCGGCTGGCCGGAGAGGTGATCATCGCCGCGGACGGGGCGCTGAGCCCGGTCGCCCGGCTAGCCGGGCTGCTCGACCCGCAGGCGGCGCTGTGGGGCTTCGCGATCCGCGCGTACGTGCCGGCCGAGGTCCCGCTGCCGCTGCTGGTCCTGCTCGACGCCAGCCCGTGGCGCATCTACCCGGGCTACGGCTGGCTGTTTCCCGGGGCGGACGGCCAGGCCAACGTGGGCATCGGGGTCGGCCTCGGCCACAGTCGCAGGCAGGCGCCGCTGCGCGATGACCTGACCCGGCTGGTCGCGCTGCTCGGCCAGCGCGGCGACCTGGACGAGAACGCGCCGCCCGGGCCGGTGATGGGCGGCTGGCTGCGGATGGGCGGCACCGGTACCCCGCCCGCCGCCGGTAACGTGCTGCTGGCCGGCGACGCCGCCGGGCTCATCAACCCCCTGCAGGGCGAGGGCATCGGCCCGGCCATGGTCAGCGCCCGGCTGGCCGCCGAGGCGGTGCTGGCCGGGCCCGGCCAGGCCGGCCCCGCCTACGCTCAGGCCCTCGAGGCGGCCTTCGGGCAGTACATGGCGGGCGCGTCGGCCCTGCAGGGCGTGCTGCTGCACAGGCCGCGGGTCACGTCGGCGGCCACCCGCCTGATCACCGCCCCGGTCGTCCGGCGCGCGGTCGCGGGCACCTGGTCGATCTACTGGAACGCCCTGGCGGACGGAGCCCGCCCCCGGCCCTCCGCCTGGGCCGCGCGCGGCGTGCAGGTCCTGGCCGGCCGCGTGGCCCGGCGCCCGGCCAGCTCCGCGCCGGTCACGCCTGCAAGAGGATCTTCCCCAGGACCTTCCGGCCCGCCAGCACGGCGTGCGCCTCGGACGCGCGGCTGAGCGGGAAGCGGCCGGCGATACGCGGGCTGAGCCGTCCCGCCGCGACCTGGCCGAGGACGGCGGCGACGGCGGCGGCGCGGTCCTGCTGGCTGGCCAGGTAGTGACCGGCGGCCACCCAGCGCAGGGTCAGCGACCCGGCGCCGCGGCCCGCGCCGGTGATACCCGACAGCCGGCCGGGGTCGAACGGGTCGACCGGGCCGCCGGACTGCCCGTAGAGGACGAGCGTGCCCCGGGTGGCCAGCATGTCCAGGCTCATCTCGAAGGTATCCCGGCCGCCGGCGTCGTAGACCACGTCGGCGCCCCGCCCGCCGGTGACGGACAGCACGGCCGCCACCGGGTCGGGCACCTCCGCTCGGGCGAAGCTGTGACGGGCTCCCAGGCCGGCCGCCGCCTGGGCCTTGCCAGCCGAGGAAGTGATCGCGATGACCTCGGCGCCGGCCGCCGCCGCGAGCTGGACCACGGCGCCCCCGGTCGCCCCCGTGGCCGCCTGCACCACCACCACGTCGCCCGGCCCGATCCGGCTGGCCAGGCTCGTCAGCACGTAAGCCGTGGTGCCGTTCATGGTGACGGCGGCGGCCGCGTCCAGCGCCACTCCAGCGGCCAGCGGGACGACGAACTCGGCCGGCACCGCGGTCAGCTCGGCGTAGACGCCGCCCAGGTGACCGAAGTGAACCACCGGGGCGCCGGCCAGCCCGGGGTCGGCGCCGGCGCCGGCCGCCACGACGGTTCCCGCCGCCTCCGTGCCGGGAATCAGCGGCAGCCCCACCGGGTAAGGCTGCCCCGCACGGTGCTGGAGGTCGACGTAGTTGACCCCGATCCAGCGGTTGCGCACCACCACCTGGCCCACCGCGGCCGCCGGCTCCGGGCGCTCGACCACCACGAGTTCCTCGGGCCCGCCATGACGGGAGACCTCGACTGCGAGCACCGCTAACCCCCTCGTCGTTTTCCCGGCCCCCCTCCGGGGCCGGGAAAACGCTAGCCGATCGAACGAGGTCAGGCACCCCACACGACGGGACGGTCGTAGTAGGCCGACACGTCGTCGGCCGGGGCGGGCCCGTCCTTCCACTCGACCGACTTGACCGAGCCGCCGCCCGGGATCAGGTACGTCAGGCAGCTCTGGTAGGACTTCCCGTTCGCGAACGACGTGGGCGGCGAGGGGTCATCGCAGCGCTGGAAGGTCCCGAGGATGGTGATGTTGTCCTGCTGCTGGCCGCGGTCGTCGATCGCGGTGAAGGTGAGCGCGGGATCGTTGTCCTTGGGCGGCGCGACGCCGCCGAGCGCGGTGAGGCGCACCTGCACGTAGTACGGAGTGGACTTCTTCTCGCTCGCGTTGAGGTCGATGTTGGTGAAGTCGGCGATCGTGCCCTTCTGGATGGACTCCACCGTGACCTTGAGCTTGAGGCCCTGGTGGGCGCCATTCCCGGTGGCGAGCGTCGGCGGCACCCAGCCGACGGTGGCGGCCGTGCCGAGACCGAGGTGCGTTCCCGGCGGGGTCAGGCCGTTGGCGCCGGTCGCGGCGGCCGACTGGCTGGCCGGCGGCGAGCTGGCCGGGGCGGTGGCGGTCGGCTGATTGCCCCCGCCAGTAGCGCCCGCGGCGGGGGCGTTCCCGCTCGAACTGCCCCCGGAACAGGCAGCGAGCGTCGGCAGGGCGATCGCGGTGATGACCAGCGCAGCGGTCCGGCCCGACTTCATGGCAACTCCTTGTAGTATCCCGACTCCAGATACCGGGCGGCCGGTCAGCAAGGACGCCACGGCAGGCTGCGATCGCGGCAGGTCCCCGACCCAGCTACCCAGAGGTTGCCAGCCAGCGCTTGAATGGTGCTGAAACGTCACTGGAACGACGGGCAACCGGCCGAGAGCGGGACCCCGGTGGCTTGATCCAAGAAGTCGGGCGGATACGGCTTGCACCTGACCTTGGGTGAGGTCTTACCGTCAGGGACATGACACCAGCCGACGACCCGGGCGAGCTGCTGACCGGCGGCGGCCTGGCCCGGGCGACCGGGCTGACCGTCCGGACGCTGCACCATTACGACCGTCTCGGCCTGCTGTCGCCCCTCCGGGACGCCGGCGGCCGCCGCCGCTACGGGCCGGCCGAGGCCCGCCGCCTGCACCAGATCATCGCGCTGCGCGGCTTCGGCCTGCCGCTGGCCGAGATCGCCCGGCTGTTCGAAGGGCAGGGACCGGATCCGCTGCGGCTGCTGCGGCGGCAGCTGGCCCAGGCCGAGGAGAGGATCGCCGCGGCGCAGCGGCTGCGGCACTCGCTGCTGGCGGTAATCAGCGGCCTGACCTCGCATGATGGCGAGGTGACGGCATCTCAGCTCGTCGAACTCATTGAGAGGATGATCACAGTGGACCGCAGGCTCACCCGCGAACAGCTCGACCAGATGATCGAGCAGCGCAGGCAGCTGACCGCCCGGCTCACCCCGCCGAACTCGCGCAGCTGCAGAAGCAGCGAGAAGAGCAGGTCAGCAAGCTCACCCCGGCGCAGCTGGCCGAGTTCCAGCAGCGGCGGCAGCAGCTGCTCCCGGCCGATTTCCCCGGGTCCGCGGCCGGCTAGAAACGAACACCCGCGCAGTGCCCCCTGGCCGGCTCGTCACAAGGTGAGACACGAGGCCAGGGGGTCTGTCGAGCACCTGCAGGTACGGCCTATGGTCTAGACATGACCACGAATGACACGCTGCGAGTAACCGACTCACGGACCGGCCGCAGCTACGAACTCCCTATCGTCGACGGCGCTATCCGCGCCATGGACCTTCGGCAGATCAAGACCTCCGATGACGACTTCGGGCTGCTCGCCTACGATCCGGCGTTCCAGAACACCGCCAGCTGCCGCAGTGCCATCACCTTCATCGACGGTGACAAGGGCATCCTGCGCTACCGCGGCTACCCGATCGAGGAGCTGGCGGACCGCGCGTCCTTCCTGGACGTGGCCTGGCTGCTGCTGCGCGGCGAGCTGCCCGACAAGGACGAGTCGGCGGGGTGGGCCCACCAGATCTCCCACCACACCTTCGTGCACGAGAACATCAAGAAGTTCATCGACGGCTTCCACCACGACGCCCATCCCATGGGGATCCTGGTGAGCACGCTGGCCGGGCTGTCCACCTTCTATCCCGAGGCTAGCAACGTCCGCGACCCGGCCTGCCGGGAACAGCAGGTGGTGCGGCTCATCGCCAAGATGCCGACGCTGGCGGCTTTTGCCTACCGGCACGCCCGGGGACTGCCCTACGCGTACCCGGACGACGACCTGTCCTACGCGGGCAACTTCCT
>JAJKHX010000100.1 GCA_021154785.1 Nocardiopsis sp. | reverse complement strand
CGGCCCAGATCCGCTCGGTCATGAACGTGCAGGAGGCCACGGCCAAGGCGCTGCTCATCGACGCCGGCGAGCTCGCCGCGGCCCAGCAGGCCGGCGACGTGCTGGCGGCCAACGCGGCGATGATGGACGCGTACAACACCGACGTCCGGCCGCTGCTGGCAGAGCTGCGGACCGAAACCGGCCGGGATCCGGATCCAGTCGCGGCTTACCACGGCTCCGGGTACGCCGAGAAGATCGTGACCGAACGGGTGGGCGGCACGCCGGCCAGCTGGGGAAGCTGAGATCGTGAACCAGACGCAGATCGAGGAGCTGATCGCGCGGTCCAACCGGCTGGGCGCCGACCCGCGCAACACGAACTACGCCGGCGGCAACACCTCGGCCAAGGGCACCGCCCCGGATCCGGTCACCGGCGAGCAGGCCGAGCTCCTGTGGGTCAAGGGCTCCGGCGGCGACCTGGGCACGCTCACCCCGGCCGGCCTGGCCGTGCTGCGCCTGGACCGGCTGCGCGCGCTGACCGCGGTGTACCCGGGGGTCGAGCGCGAGGACGAGATGGTCGCCGCGTTCGACTACTGCCTGTGGGGAAAAGGAGGCGCGGCGCCGTCGATCGACACGGCCATGCACGGCCTGGTCGGAGCCGCGCACGTCGACCACCTGCACCCGGACGCGGGCATCGCGCTGGCCACCGCGCGGGACGGCGAGGCGCTGACCAAGGCCTGCTTCGGCGACCGGGTCGCCTGGGTGCCGTGGCGCCGGCCCGGTTTCCAGCTCGGCCTGGACATCGCGCAGGTCCAGCGGGACCACCCGGAGGCCGTCGGGGTGGTCCTCGGCGGGCACGGCATCACCGCCTGGGGTGATACCAGCGACGCGTGCGAGGCGCGGTCGCTGGAGATCATCGCCACCGCGCAGCGGTACCTGGACGAGCACGGGAACGCCGAGCCGTTCGGTCCGCTGGTCGCCGCGCCGCTGGCCGCGGCGGACCGGCGGGCGCGGGCGGCCCGGCTGGCCCCGCTGATCCGGGGCCTGGCGTCGGCCGACCGCCGGCAGGTCGGGCACTTCACCGACTCCCCCGCCGTGCTGGACTTCCTGGCCCGGGCCAGGCACCCGGCACTGGCCGCGCTCGGCACCTCCTGCCCCGACCACTTCCTGCGCACCAAGGTGCGGCCGATGCTGCTCGACCTGCCGCCGGACGCGCCCGGCGAGGCGGCCGCGAGCCGGCTGCGCGAGCTGCACGCGGCCTACCGCGAGGACTACCGCGCCTATTACCAGCGGTACGCGGGCCCGGACACGCCGCCGATGCGCGGCGCCGACCCGGCCATCGTCCTGGTGCCCGGGACCGGCATGTTCAGCTTCGGCGCGGATGCCCAGACCGCCCGGGTCGCCGGCGAGTTCTACCTGAACGCGATCAACGTGATGCGCGGAGCCGAGGCCGTCTCCGCCTACCAGCCGATCGACGAGAGCGAGAAGTTCCGCATCGAGTACTGGGAGCTCGAGGAGGCCAAGCTGCGCCGCCGGCCGGAGCCCAGGCCGCTGGCCAGCCGGGTCGCGCTGGTCACCGGGGGCGGGTCCGGCATCGGCCGGGCCACCGCGCAGCGGCTCGCGGCCGAGGGCGCCTGCGTGGTGGTGGCCGACCGCGACGCCGCGGCGGCCGAGACGGTGGCCGGCGAGCTCGGCGCGGCCGCGCTGAGCCCCGGTGACGTCGCCGTGGCGGCCACCGCCGACGTCACCGACGAGGACGCGGTGGCGGCCGCGTTCGACGTGGCCGCGCTCGCCTTCGGCGGGGTCGACCTGGTGGTCAACAACGCGGGCCTGTCGATCTCCAAGCCGCTGCTCGAGACCACCCTGGCCGACTGGGACATCCAGCACGACGTGATGGCCCGCGGCTCGTTCCTGGTCTCGCGCCAGGCCGCCCGGATCCTGGCCGACCAGGGCCTGGGCGGCGACATCATCTACATCTGCAGCAAGAACGCGGTCTTCGCCGGGCCGTCCAACGTGGCCTACGGAGCCGCCAAGGCCGACCAGGCGCACCAGGTCCGGCTGCTGGCCGCTGAGCTCGGCGGGATCGGCGTGCGGGTGAACGGGATCAACCCTGACGGGGTGGTGCGCGGCTCGGGGATCTTCTCCTCCGGCTGGGGGGCGCAGCGGGCCGCCGTGTACGGCGTGCCCGAGGAGGAGCTCGGCGCGTTCTACGCGCAGCGGACGCTGCTCAAGCGCGAGGTGCTGCCGGAGCACGTGGCGGCGGCGGTGGCCGCGCTGTGCGCCGGCGACCTGTCGCTCACGACCGGCCTGCTCATCCCGGTCGACGCGGGGGTGGCCGCCGCATTTTTGAGATGATCGGACGATGACAGGCAGCTCCCGGTGAGCGGGCCGGTGACGGTGGCCGCGGTCGACCTGGGCGCGTCCAGCGGGCGGGTGATGGCCGGGCGGGTGAGCGACGCGAGCGTCATGCTGCGCGAGGTGCACCGGTTCGGCAACGAGCCGGTGAGCGCGGGCGGCACGCTGTACTGGGACATCCTGCGCCTGCTGGCCAGCGTGCGGCACGGCCTGGAACTGGCGGCCCGCCAGTTCCCGCTGGCCAGCGCCGGCATCGACTCCTGGGGCGTGGACTACGGGCTGCTCGACGAGACGGGCGCGCTGCTCGGGAACCCGGTGCATTACCGTGACGCGCGTACCGACGGGATCCGGATCCCGGTCCCGGCCAGCGACCTCTACGCCGTGACCGGGATCCAGCACCTGCCGTTCAACACGATCTACCAGCTCGCCGCCACGCCCGTGCTCCGGCACGCCCGGACCATGCTGCTGATCCCCGACCTGCTGGCGTACTGGCTCACGGGGGAGGCCGGGGCCGAGATCACCAACGCCTCCACCACGTCGCTGTTCGACGTGCGCGCCCAGGCCTGGGCCATCGGGCTCATCCAGCAGGCCGGGCTCCCGCCGCGCATCTTCCCGCCGTTGCGCCGGCCGGGCGACGTGATCGGCCCGATCACGGGACCGAACGGGGTGGGCTCCGGGCTTCCGCTCATCGCCGTCGGCTCTCATGACACGGCGTCGGCCGTAGTGGGTGTGCCGGCCGACGGGCCCGGTTTCGCCTACATCTCCTCGGGCACCTGGTCGCTGGCCGGAGTGGAACTGGACACCCCGGTGCTGACCGAGGCGAGCCGCGCGGCTAACTTCACCAACGAGACCGGAGTCGACGGCACGGTCCGCTACCTGCGTAATGTGATGGGCCTGTGGCTGCTGCAGGAGAGCCTGCGCGGCTGGCCGGATGCCTCGCTCGAGTCCCTGCTCGGCGAGGCGGCGCGGCTGCCGTCGCTGCGGTTCGTGGTCGACCCGGACGACCCGGTGTTCCTGCCGCCCGGTGACATGCCCGGCCGGATCGCCGCCTGGCTGGACGCCCGCGGCGAGGCCGCCCCGGACGGCCCGGCCGAGACCGTGCGCTGCATCCTGGACAGCCTGGCGCTGGCCTACCGGCGCGCGATCACCCAGGCGCAGGCGCTGTCCGGCCGGCACGCGGACGTGGTGCACATCGTCGGCGGCGGATCCCGCAACGCGCTGCTGTGCCAGCTCACCGCCGACGCCGCCGGCCTGCCGGTGGTGGCCGGCCCGGCCGAGGCCACCTGCTTCGGCAACGTGCTGGTCCAGGCCCGCGTCCTCGGCGCCGCGCCCGGCGACCTGGCCGGAATGCGCGCGCTGATCCGCTCGGCCGAGCCGCTGCGGGCCTTTTCGCCCGCGGGAAGCGCCGCGGACTGGGCGGCCGCCGAGGCGCGAATCTGGCCGTGAGGCTGAGTTCCGCTCAGGCCGCGGCCGCCTCCGCGGTTTCCAGCGCGCAGCGCAGCCGCCGCAGCCCGTAATGGACCCGGGTGCGCAAGGTGCCCGGCGCGACGCCGAGCTCGGCGGCGACGTCGGCGTAGGGACGGTCACGCAGGACCGTCTCGACCACGGCGTCCCGGTGGTGGGCCGCGATGCGGGCGAGGGCGTCGCGCAGTTCGGAGCGCAGGATCAGCCGGTCGATGTCGTCGAGGCCGGCCGCGGGCATGTCCTGGCCGGCCGGTCCTGACGCCACCGGGGGACGCCGGACGCGCGCCTTGACCATGTCGATCGCGGTGTTGGCGGTGATGACCAGGAGCCAGTTCACCAGCGGACCGCCCGCCGGATCGAACGAGGCGCAGGCCCGCCAGGCGCGCAGGAAGGCTTCCTGGACCACATCCTCGGCCAGATCGGGGTCGACCACGATCCGGCGGGCGCGGGCCAGCAGGCGGGCGTGATAGGCGGCATGCGCGGCCGCCATGCCGTGCTCGGTGCAGAGCCCGGCGCATCCATCGGTTTCCATAAGCCGAGCGTGCCGCCGGGCTCAGGCCGGCCTCATCGGCAATCGCTGCCTATTCCCGCCGCCGCGGCTGCCTATCCGTAACGGGCGGCGCTGCCTATCGCGGGCTCGTGCAGGCCGGCCGGCACGGCGAGGTGAACGCGGAGGCCGGCGGTGGCGTGCTCGAGGTGATTCCGAGCAACATGGAGGCTCCCGATGAATTCCCGGTCACGGCTGGGCTGGACGTTCGCGATCACGTCGCTGGCCCTGTTCGCGTTCACGCTGGACCGGCTGGTGGTGGCGGTCGCGCTGCCCGCCATCCGCAATGACCTCGGCACGCGGGTCTCCGGCCTGGAGTGGACGGTGAACGCCTACACGCTCAGCTTCGCCGTGCTGCTGCTGACCGGCAGCGCGCTCGGCGACCGGTTCGGCCGGCGCCGGATGTTCACGGCCGGCGTGGCCGTCTTCACGACAGGATCGGCGGCTGCCGCCCTCGCGCCCACGATCGGCACGCTCGTGGCGGCCCGCGCCGTGCAGGGAGCGGGCGGCGCACTGTTCGTGCCGCTGACCCTGACGATGCTCGCGGGGGTGACTCCGCCCGCGCGCCGCGGCGCCGTTCTCGGGGCGTGGGGCGGTATCGGCGGCCTCGGCGCGGCTCTCGGCCCGCTGGCAGGCGGCGCCCTCGCCGAGAGCGCCGGCTGGCGCGCCATCTTCTGGCTGAACGTCCCGGTGGGCCTGGTACTGATAGTCCTGGGCCGGCTACGGCTCGAGGAGACGCGCGGCCCGCGGCGGAGCCTGGACCTCGCAGGCGTGGTACTGGGCAGTGCCGGGCTGTCCGGAGTGGTCTGGGCGGTAATCCGGGCCAGCGACGCGGGGTGGGCGAGTACCGGGGTACGGCTCGGCCTGGGCGGCGGCGTGGTGCTGCTGGTGCTGTTCGTCATCTGGGAGACGCGGACGCCGGCCCCGATGCTGCCGATGCGCTTTTTCCGTCATCGGGCCTTCGCGTCCGGGGCGCTGTCTTGTTTGCTGATGTACGCCGCGCTGTTCGGCGCGCTGTTCCTGATCAGCCAGCTGCTGCAGGCCGGCCTGGGCGCGAGCCCGCTGCAAGCGGGCTTGCGCATGCTGCCGATGGCCGTCATGCCGATGCTGCTGGCGCCAGCCGGCGGGGTCCTCACCGACCGGATCGGCTTCCGCCTGCTGCTGATCTGCGGCCTGGCCGCGGCGGCGGCCGGTCTGCGCTGCCT
>JAJKHX010000099.1 GCA_021154785.1 Nocardiopsis sp. | reverse complement strand
GCTACTTGTCCTGTTTCACGGTGGCCCACAGGCCGTAGCCGTGCAGGACCTCGACGTTGTGCTCCATCGCTTCCCTGGCCCCGGCGGCAACCACCGCCTTGCCCTTGTGGTGCACGTCGAGCATCAGCTTGGTGGCCTTTTTTTTCGGATAGCCGAACACGTGCTGGAAGACGTACGTCACGTACGACATCAGGTTCACCGGATCGTTCCAGACGATCGTGACCCAGGGCTTGTCCGATACCGGATTGTCTGCGGATCGAGGAAGATCGACCTCAGCGGGCGCCGCGCTCACAACTACCCACCTCCCACTACGTAGTCTTCCACCTGTGACGAATCCCGTGAACCATCAGCCCCGGCTCGCTGATGGCACCGCTTCGCCCGGGACCGCCCAGCCCCGGACCGCCCAGCCTGGAACCGCACTGCTGACCGACCAGTACGAGCTCACCATGGTGCAGGCTTCGCTGCGTAGCGGCGCGGCCGGCCACCGGTCGGTCTTCGAGGTGTTCGCCAGGCACCTGCCGCACGGGCGCAGGTACGGCGTCGTAGCGGGCGTCGGGCGACTGCTCGACGCGATAGAACGGTTCCGCTTCGGCCCCGCCGACCTGGAGTTCCTCGACAGCGCGGGCATCGTGGACGAGCCGACGCTGGCTTTTCTCGAATCTTACCGTTTCAGCGGGAGCATCTGGGGTTACTCCGAGGGGGATTGTTACTTTCCCGGCTCGCCGATCCTGGTCGTGGAGGGCACGTTCGCCGAGGCGGTCCTGCTGGAGACCGTCATCTTGTCGATCCTGAACCACGACTGCGCGGTCGCGTCGGCCGCGTCCCGGATGGTGACCGCGGCCGGCGGCCGGCCGCTGATCGAGATGGGCTCGCGGCGCACCCACGAACGGGCCGCGGTGGCCAGCGCGCGCGCCGCCTACATCACCGGCTTCTCCTCGACGTCCAACCTGATGGCCAGGTACCGCTACGGCGTCCCCAGCGCGGGCACCAGCGCGCACGCGTTCACGCTGGTGCACGAGAACGAGCGGCACGCGTTCGCGACCCAGGTCGAGGCGCTCGGCAAGCAGACGACCCTCCTGGTCGACACCTACGACGTGCCGCGGGCGGTGCGGACCGCGGTCGAGGTGGCGGGCGCGGAACTCGGCGCGGTGCGCATCGACAGCGGCGACCTGCCGGTGCTGGCCCGGCAGGTCCGCACCCTGCTCGACGAACTCGGCGCGACCAAGACCAGGATCGTGCTGACCGGGGACCTGGACGAGTACTCCATCGCGGCGCTCGGGGCGGCGCCCGTCGACGGCTACGGGGTCGGCACCTCACTGGTCACCGGGTCGGGCGCGCCGACCGCGGCGCTGGTGTACAAGCTGGTGGCCCGGTCCACCGAGTTCTCCGGCGAGCTGGAGCCGGTGGCCAAGCGCTCGGTGGGCAAGCCGGGACGGGGCGGGCGCAAGTGGGCGGTGCGGCACCGGGACGAGCAGGGCGTGGCGCACAGCGAGCGGGTCAGCCTGAGCCCGCCGGACCCCGGGCCGCTGGACCGGGAACTGCTGGTCCCGCTGGTACGGGCGGGCGAGATCGTGGGCCGCGAGGGGATCGAGGCCGCCCGGGCGCGGCACCGGGCGGCCCTGGCCGAGCTGCCGCCGTACGCGCTGCAGCTGTCCCGCGGCTATCCGGCTATCCCGACGGTGTTCGACCCGAACGGGAGCGAGCCCTGAGGGCGGGGGCAAACGCCGAGGCTGGCGCCGTGCGCACGGGCTAACTCCGGGCGGCCTGCGGGCCGGTGCACGCCGGGCGGGTTAAGCGCGGGGGCCTACGCGCGGGTGAACACGGCGTGGATGACGATCGTGTTGTCCATCGGCGCCATGCCGATCCGGTTCCACGTCAGGCCGAAGTCCGCCCGGTTGACCGGGAGCTTGCCGTCCAGCCGCACCTCGTCGCCGGTGGCGGAGACCGTCGCGTCGAAGGCGGCCGGGCGGGTGGTGCCGCGGACGGTCAGCTGGCCGGTGATCCGGACGCCGCCGTCGGCCGGGCTCACGTCGTCGACGGCGAACGTGAGGTCCGGATGCTTGGCGATATCGAAGAAGTCGGCCGAGCGCAGGTGCTTGTCCCGGGTGCGGTTCTTGGTGTCGACGGACCCGGCGGCCACGGTGATGACGCCGGTGGCGGCCCCGGCCGCCGTCACCTCGCCGCTCCCGGTGACCTGGCGGAAGACGCCGTGGAGCGGGCGGAGTCCCCACGTGTGCCTGCTCTCGAGCCGGACCTCGGACCTGGCCGGATCCAGTGTCCAGGACCCGGCGAGCTTGCCGTCCTGCAGCAGCGCCTGCAGCGCGGTCGCGGTCAGCTGTTCCGACGGCGCCATGCCCGCCTCCTGTGAGTTTGGTGTTGATATCAAAACTATTTTGATAAGGGAACCGTATAGACTGCGGTTCGGAAGTGTCAAGCCCAGGGGGAAGGCCATGGCGGAGGAAGCGGTTGCCCCGCAGCACTCCGTGATGTGCCTGCGCCTGATGCAGGTGTTCCGCCGCGTGAGCCGGGGCATGCGGCGCTGGCAGGACGGCGCCGCGCCGCCCGCGACGGCGCCGCTCAGCCCGCGGCACGTCGCCGTGCTCGAACAGCTCCTCGACGGCCCGGTCACCGTGAGCGAGCTGGCCGCCCGGCTCGGCCTGACCCTGACCACGGTCAGCGGCGTGCTCGCCGACCTCGACCGGACGGGCTTCATCGAGCGGCACCCGGACCCGGCCGACCGGCGGCGCACGATCGTCGCGGTCATCCCGGCCCAGGCCGTCCTGGTCCGGGAGTGGCTGGACGGCGCGGCCCGGCCGCTGGCCCGCGTCCTGGACAAGCTCTCCCCCAGCGAGCGGGAGGCCTTCCTCAAGGCCATGGACCTGCTGGAAACCGAACTGCACAATCAGGACACGCCGCCCTGGACCACCCGGGGACCGGCTTGAACTCCGGAGCCGATTTCGCCTGGTGATACGACTTTGTCAATATTGTCTATTGACTTTGTAGGTAATAGCCCTAGGGTGTAGGCATGGGTCATCCCGAGCCACTCGTAGCGCGCCTGTACACGGATTACGGCCTGCAGTCCAGCGCTACCTGTCCACTCGCTCGCGCCGCTCGGCACTGAAGCGCCCGGCGCGAGCCTGGGGCCGCAACGGCCCGCGAGCTCACCTGCTCCCCGTCGCTGCTACCACCAGAGAGGCCGCACGTGTTCTCAACCTCACGTCTCGCGTCCGCCGAAGGTACCGACCCGCCCGGATCCGTTCAGACCGCTGACGCGGGCGCGGCGATCGGCGGGGCTTCCGGCATCACCCCGGCCCGGCCAGCGCGGCAGGCCCGGCGGTTCCCCGGATGGTACCGCGCCCTCAGCCTGCTGGTCGTGGTCGGCCTGTGGCAGTTGGCCAGCAGCACCGGCCTGCTGCCGGCCAGCAAGCTGGCCTCGCCCGCCTCGATCGTGCACACGGCGTACACACTGATCATCACCAACTCGCCGACCTACGGGACGCTGCAGGGCTCGCTGCTGGCTTCCTTCGAGCGCTGGGCGATCGGCTTCGCCCTCGGCGTCTCGATCGGCGTACTGCTCGCCATCCTCACCGGGCTGAGCCGGGTCGGCGAGATCGTGGCCGACCCGATCCTGCAGGCCCTGCGCAGCGTGCCCCTGCTCGGGCTGATCCCGCTGTTCATCGTGTGGTTCGGCATCGGCCAGCTGCCCAAGATCTTGTTCGTCATGCTGTCGGCCCTGTTCCCGGTGTACCTGAACACGTTCGCGGGCATTCGCGGCGTCGACAGCAAGCTCGGCGAACTCGGCCGGGTCCTGGGGCTGCGCCGCGGCGAGATGATCCGGCACATCGTGCTGCCCGGCGCGCTGCCCTCGGCACTGACCGGGCTGCAGCTCAGCGTGATCTCCTCGATGCTGGCCCTGGTGGTCGGCGAGCAGATCAACGCCACCAGCGGCCTCGGCTTCATGATCACCCAGGCCCAGCAGTTCCTCAACAACAGCGTGATCATGGTCGCGCTCATCGTCTACGCGATCCTCGGCCTGCTCCTCAACGGCGCGGTGCGCCTGCTGGAAAGGAAGGCACTGGCATGGCGCCGCGACTTCGGAGCGTAACGAACCACCGGACCGAACGGGTGGCCGTACCCGCCCCGGCCCACGCTGATCCGGCCGCGGCAACGGCGTCGGTGCGGGGCCTGAGCCGCCGGTTCGGCGATCGTGCCGTGCTGGACGACCTCGACCTCGACATCGCCCCGGGCGAGTTCGTCGCGCTGATCGGCCGCAGCGGCTCGGGTAAGTCCACGCTGCTGCGGGCCCTGGCCGGGCTCGATCAGGAAGTGACCGGCCAGGTCAGCGTGGCGGGTCCGGTGTCGGTGGCGTTCCAGGAACCTCGTTTGGTGCCGTGGAAGCGGGTGCTGGATAACGTCGAGCTCGGGCTGCGGACGGGCGACCCGGCCGGAGCGGCGGGCACGGCGCTGAGCGAGGTCGGGCTGACCGAGCGCGCGTCCGCCTGGCCCGCGACCTTGTCCGGCGGCGAGGCGCAGCGGGCATCGCTGGCCCGCGCCCTGGTCCGCGAGCCGCGGCTGCTGCTGCTCGACGAGCCGTTCAGCGCGCTCGACGCACTGACCCGGATCACCATGCACCGGCTGGTGGTCAGCCTGTGGGAACGGCACCGGCCAGCAGTGCTGCTGGTCACGCACGACGTGGACGAGGCCCTGGCGCTCGCCGACCGGGTGCTCGTCCTGGGCGAGGGGCGGATCGCGCACTCCTCGCCCATCACCTTGCCCCGGCCGCGTGAGCGTGATCATCCCGATCTCATCGCGCTGCGGCTGCGGCTGCTCACCCAACTCGGGGTCCCCGCCGGGGACACCGACTGACTCCCCCTGAGGAACAGGCACACATGCGCACCAGACCTAGGCTTTACGCTGCCATCACGATTACCCTGGCCGGGCTCGCCGCGGCCGGCTGCTCGTCGTCGTCCTCGTCGTCGGCATCCTCCGGGACCACTGCCAGCGCGTCGGCGTCCAGTTCGACGGATCTGTCCTCAGTGACGCTGAACGTCGGCGACCAG
>JAJKHX010000098.1 GCA_021154785.1 Nocardiopsis sp. | reverse complement strand
TCACTCCGTGCGCTTGCCGTTGTTGACGCTGCTGCGCATCCCTCACCCCACCGAGATCCCTTACCGAGATACACCTACTGATGACCGCATCGACCGACACCTTCGTCGACAGCTTCGTCGAGAACGCGCAGCGCACCCGGGAAGCCGTGGCCGGCGCAGTGACCGAGGCCGTGCGCAGCTGGGCCGGTGCCGTGGCGGGTCTGGCCTCGGGGCGTCCGTCCGTGCCGGATGCGCAGGTCGTGGTGGATCGCTGGTTCGACATTACGCAGACGGTGCTCGACACGCAGAAGGCGTTCGCGAAGAGCGTGGCCGGGGCGGGCGCGCACGCCGCCGAGGTCTACACCGAGCAGGCCCGAAGGCGGCCCAGACCGTGGCGGGGGCAGTCCGCGAACGCGTGGCCGAGGTGAGCGAGGCCGGCCAGGTCGCCGACCGGCAGGCCACATCCGCCGTGCGCGCCATGCGCGACTCCGCGCAGAAGAACTGACACAGACACCTGTTGCCGTTGCCGCTGCTACAGCTACGGCATGCACGCAGCCGACCCGGAGCAGGGCGGCCAGCCGGCCGGTAAACGCGGCGTCGATGTAGGAGCCGCTGATCGGCTTGCTCCCATGTTCTGCGTTACCCCCACCGGCGTCGGTGCCGCCACATCCCCTGGCTGGGCCGGATAGGTCGCCTCCGCGGCGGGTGGCACTCACCGGTTCCAGCCCCCCACAAGACGCGGCTTGTTGGGCTGCCGCGGCCGCGGTCAGTGCGCCTTTTGGGCGGCCGCGTAGGCCAGCTGCAGGAAGTCAGCCCCGGTGAGCGCGGTGAACGCGCCGGCGATCAGGCGAGTAAGGCGCGGTGCGAACACCAGCCCGATCGTGAAGCCGGTGACAACCCACAGGTCGAGGCAGAACGGGCAGGTGAGGAGTTCGGCGATCGAGTGCCACCGGCCACCGGTCGACCGCACCTCCTCCTTGACCTCCGACGGCCCGCCGGTCCCGGTGTAGCGGGTGAAGGGGGCCCGCAGAGGGCTGGTCACCGCGCTCTTGCTCACGGTGCGGGAGAGTTTGTGCGTCCCCGCCGCAAGCAGGATCACATCCCAAGCGCCGACCCCAGACGGCAACTTCCGTCCAGTGGCGAACGCCAGCCCGGCGGCGGCGGCGATGCAGGTCGCGAACACCGCGAGCACTGTCGCGTATCCGCCCAGCGGCCGTTCCTGGCCGTCGCGATAAGCGTTGGCGTGCTCCCGGGCGGCTGCCACTACGCGCTTCTGCGCCTGCTGCATGGGGGTATTCCTCTCGCTGAGCTGCGAGCGGAGCAATACCCCTCCCGATGGCGTACATGCAGGCGGACCAGAGTTGTGCGTCCTGCGGTGTGCCCTGCCGGTTCACCGGGGGCCTTACCCCCGGCTAGTGGACACGGGGTGGTCGATTAGGCGACGAGCTGCAGCGTCGCGGCGTGTTGTTGCTCGTAGGCGATCGGGGACTGCTGGCCGCAGTAGAAGTGACGGCGGCGGGTGTTGTAGCGATTCACCCAGCCGAACACTGCCCGCCGACAGGTCGCTTCGTCGGGCCAGGCGTGCGCGCCCTGCAACGTCTCGCGCTTGAGCGTGGCGTTGAACGACTCGGCCAGCGCGTTGTCCGCGCTGGTACCGACCGCGCCCATCGACTGGGTCACCCCGAACCGCCGGCAGAGCTGGGCGAAGGTCGTTGAGCTGTACTGTCTGGGCGCCGTGATCGGTGTGGAAGATCGTTCCGGTCAGTGACCCGCGCGTATCGCGGGCCGCACCCAGCGCGTCGGTGACCAGGTCGGTGCGCATGTGCTCGGCGATCGCCCACCCGGCCAGGCTGCGGGAGTAGCAGTCGATCACCGTGGCCAGGTACAGGTTCGAGCCGTCCGCGATCGGCAGATACCTGATGTCCCCGACGTAGCGCTGGTTGGGCGCGGGCGTGAAGTCCCGGCGTAGCAGGTCGGGCACCTGCTGGGCGGCCGGCTCGGGGATGGTGGTGCGGACCCGGCGGCGCAGCCGCAGCCCCGCGATGGCGTGGGCGCGCATCACCCGAGTGACCCGCTTGTGGTTCACCCGCGCCGATGCCGGTGCGCCGTCGTTGAGTTCGGCGGTAATCCGCGGCGCACCCGGGGTGCGGTCTGCCTGGTGGACCCTGTGGGGTTCCAGAACTCGGCCATGACGTTGACCAGCGATGATTGATGATCGCCAGCGGTCGGGCATGATCTCCGCTGTGTCGCTGCGGCTGTCATATTTGATCTTCCAACAGGTGCTCGGAGTGGTCCTGCTGCTGGGTCGCACGTCTGCCGCGAAGGATATCGAGCTGCTCGTGCTGCGCCACGAGGTCGCGGTGCTGCGCCGCGCCAACCCCACCCCGCGTCTGGAGTGGGCGGACCGGGCCGTGTTCGCCGCCCTCGTCCGACGGTTGCCCCGAGCACTGCGTTGCCATCGCCGGGTCACCGCGGACACGATCCTGCGCTGGCATCGCCGGCTCGTGCGTCGGAGGTGGACCTATCCGAACCTGCCCGGGCGGCCACCGATCGACGATGTGCTCGCCGCGCTGGGCGTGCGGATGGCGACGGACAACCCCGGCTGGGGTACCGCAGAGTGCAGGGCGAGTTGCTCAAGCTCGGCCACTGAGTCGGTGCCTCGACGATCCGGCGGATCCTCACCAGCACCGGATCCCACCGGCGCCGGTCCGGGTCAAGGTCAGGTAGAGCAGGCGTGCGGCCACGACGTCATCGCCGGGGTTGCTCCAGGGCGAACACCCACGTCGTGGGCGCGACCTGGAGGTTTTGGCGCGGTACAGGGCGCCTGCGATGCTCCAACCCGCGGGTCGGCTCCGCTCTACCAACTGGTCGAGCCAGTTCGGCTTGTGCTGCGACCCTTGCGGTGTGTTGGGACTCTTATCGGGCCTGGGCTGGGGTGATCAGCAGGCTGACGCGGATGCCGCCGCCGGGATGCGTGGTGATCGTCAGCTGGTCGCAGAGTTGGCGTGCGAGCCAGAGCCCGGTGCCGACCTGCTGCGGGTTGGTCGGGAGCGGTGAGTCGACGCCGGTCCACGGGTCGGCCATGCCGGGCCCCTGATCGGTGACCACGCACAGCCATCGATGCCCGTTGGTGTGCAGGCGGACCTGCACAGGAGACTGGCCGTGCTGCAGGGCGTTGCTGACCACCTCGCTGATCGCGGCGACGAACCCCTCGGCCTGATCCGTGTCAACCCGGCCCTCGCGCAGGGCCCGGCGCACACCGTGGCGTACCGGCGCCGGCGCGGCGCAGTCCGATTCGCCCCATACCGCGGGCGCATCCTCGAGCGCGTCGGGCGGGTGGGCAGGCGCCAGGGCGCGCAGCAGCTCCGATCCGGGGCGTTGGCGGTCGTTGCGGCGTACGCCATGGGCGGTGACGACGTTCCGGTGCGTGGCCAGGGCCAGGTTCATGACATCGGCCGGGGTGTTGCGGGTGTCGTAGTGACACAGCCCGGAGAACCCGTAGGGCCCCAACGCGCGCGCGATCAGCGCCTCGTAGCGCATCCACTCCGCCCGCGACGCCGGGTCCTCCGCGAACGGAACCGGCCCGATGGCGCGTACCCGCCGCCCGGCGGCGTTCTCCCGCTCACACAGCCGCTGGTACTGCCCGATCGTGCCCATCATGTGCTGGTAGCGCTCCCTGCCGGGGGCGAACACCACCCGGGGGTCGTCGTCGAACGCGTCGCGCAGCAGTTCGACCTCGTGCTCCCCGCCATGCACGATCACCAGATCACCGGCAGCGATCCCGTCGGCGATGAACCCCCAGCCGGCGGCCACCAACTCTGCGTCCGAGCCGGATAGCAGCAGGTCGTGCAGGCAGCCGACACCAGCGCTCATGAGGATGGCTCCAGCTCGAAGGCGTCGGCACAGCCGATCATCTGCAGCATCCGAGCCATGGTCGTCGGCAACGCCATCAGCCGGACCCGCCCGCCGCGCTCGCGAAACGGTCGGGTGGCGTCAAGAGCGGCCCGCCAGCCGCTCACGCTCACATATCCCAGCTCCGCGCAGTCCACGATCAGCTCCGCGCCCGCGCTGCGGGTCGCGGCGGCAAGCACCGCCGCGAGCAGATCGTCATTCGACACGTCGATTTCCCCGGCCAGGCACAGCCGATCCGCGTCCAGGCGGTAGGCATGCACCAGGTTCCCGCTCCACCCCGACGAGTGGCGGGCCACCGCCTGCTCCAGCTCGCCTACCCCAGCCACCATCATCGGCTCGTAGCAGCACACCGCGGTGACGGCGCGGGTGGTCCATATCCGCTCCAACCTGCGCTCGAACTCCTCGAACTGAGCCGGTCCAAGAACGTCCGCCGCCGCGTGCGGGCCGCCGTAGCTGCGCACGCCGCGGTAGCCCCGGCCCAGCGCCTCCGCCACCAACTGTTCGTAGCCGGGCGCCGAGTAGAAGCGGGCGGTGTCCACGACGGCCAGCTGCCCCTCGTCGGCAGCGGGCGCCACATCCACACCCGAGGTCGCCAGCGACGCGACCAACCGCTCCACGCTGGGGTGCCGGGCGTCGGCCGCATAGATCATCTTTTCGCCGCGGCGCAGGCCGGCCTTCGCCCACGCGGCGATCGCAGGCCGCGCCTCCTCCACGCCCGCTATCAGCAGCTGGTGGCCGTCCCACCCAGAGGGCGACACGTCCTCCAAGCCGTCCCTCAGGTGCTCCATGCGCTCCCCGCCGTTGACGCCCTCACCATCGCATACGGCAACGCTGCCCGCAGACCTTGACCGAAGGGCGGGGAGGTCGCGACGCCCTACGTCGACCCCGCCGCGGCGACGGCGGGAAAGTCGTCGCAGAACGCCGGCGGCCCTCGATGGCCACCGCAGCGGGTCCATCCGTCACCGAGCGCGGCCGGGGTGAGCCCGAACCACGCCAGCGGCGGGCCATCCGGCGTGGCATCACGCCACCGTCCCGGTGCGGGCCTTGCCGCTGCAGCTGATGGCGATCGCGTCCTACGCCCTCCGAGCTGTCTGAACGTGCACCCGGCGCGAGGGTTGTCAGCTCAAGGGGTCACAGACCGCGTTGGGTGTCGGACACCGCAGGCCGCCGAGTGCGCCGCCGGCTAGAGCGATCGGTCCAGTAGCATGTGCGCGTCGGCCGGGTGGGGGCTGGATACGTCAGGGCGTCGTGGATCCGCCGGTAGGCCTCATGTTGCTGCTGTCGCTTCTTGCCGCGACATCGACCCGGGTGTAGCAGCCCGTCCCACTCGGCACCCTCGGCAGCCTCGGTCAGTGCCAACGCCGTCCGGTCCATGTATTCCTCGGCGGGCCAGATCGGGCAGCAACTCGATGTCGTTGATGGACGGGTGCGGTCGGCGGCATGACCAGACGAAGTCCCTGCTGGAAGATCAGTGCAGCCAGGGATGTGGCGGCACCGACGCCGGTGGGGGTAACGCTGACCCGAATGAGCAGAACATGGGCGCAAGCGGGTCAGTGGCTGCTACGTCGACGCCGCGTTACCGGCCCGGTGGCCGCCCTGCTCCGGGTCTGCTGCGTGCATGCCGTAGCTGTAGCAGCGGCAACGGCAGCAAATACCACAGCGAAAGCAACAGGAGCAGGGACGCCAGGGCCACCGGGACCGCGAACCAGCGGCCGACGGCCACGTCCAACACCAGCAGCACCCCGCCGGCCAGGGTGACTGCCAGCATGGCTGCGGACGGTCAGCACGAGGCGTTCGGCGTAGCAGTTCGCGCGCGGACACCGCGGCGGGATCTTGACCACCTCGATGCCCGCATCCGCGAGCACCGCGTCG
>JAJKHX010000097.1 GCA_021154785.1 Nocardiopsis sp. | reverse complement strand
GCAGCGACAAGCGCGGTGGCGCCAACGGCGCCCGGATCCGCCTCGAGCCGCAGAGCGGCTGGGAGGTCAACAACCCCGGCCAGCTGGCCACGGTGCTGCGCACCCTGGAGGGAATCCAGGAGTCCTTCAGCGCCGGCGGCAAGAAGATCTCGCTCGCCGACCTGATCGTGCTGGCCGGCAGCGCGGGCGTGGAGAAGGCGGCCGCCGACGCCGGCACCCCGGTGACGGTCCCGTTCACGCCGGGCCGGACCGACGCTTCGCTCGAGCAGACCGACGTGGAGTCGTTCACCCACCTCGAGCCGAAGGCGGACGGGTTCCGCAACTACGTCGGCAAGGGCGTCCGGCTCCCGGCCGAGTACCTGCTCGTCGACCGGGCCAACCTGCTGACGCTGTCCGCGCCGCAGATGACGGCCCTCGTCGGCGGCCTCCGGGTGCTCGGTGCCAACTACGACGGGTCCAAGCTGGGCGTCTTCACCGACAGGGCGGGCAGGCTGACGAACGACTTCTTCGTCAACCTGCTCGACTACGACACCACCTGGACAGCCACGTCGGAGGATGAGTCCAGCTTCGAGGGGCGCACCGCCGACGGTGCCGTCAAGTGGGCCGGCACCCGGGCTGACCTGGTCTTCGGCTCCAACTCCGAGCTGCGGGCCATCGCCGAGGTTTACGCGAGCGACGACGCGAAGGAAAAGTTCGTGAACGACTTCGTCGCGGCGTGGGTCAAGGTCATGAACGCCGGCCGGTTCGACCTCGCCTGATCGCGGCGTCCAGGTCCGGAAACGGCCGCCTGGCCGGGACTCGCCGGTATCGGGCACTTCGTTGCTCAGCACGGACCGCGCTGCTAGCCTTCAGGCTTTGCTCAGCCACACTACGGAGGTACAGGATTCACATGATGCGCCGAATTTCCCTCGTTGCGGCCTCTGCCGCGATGCTCGCTCTCAGCGCACTGCCGGCGTCCGCAGCCATGGCTTCCACCACCCACAAGCTTTCCTTCCCGCGCCTGTCGGGCGTCCAGGCGTGGGGAAACTACACCAAGGTTGCCAAAGGCCTCAAGATCAACGTGTGCGCCAGGGACAACAAGAGGGGCGTCTTCGCGGTCGGCGCGGTCACGGAGGCGTTCAACTCCACCGGCAAGCTGCACGCCAACCTGGGCGCCGTGTCCATCGGCTACCACCAGACCGTATGCCGCAGCATGACCCTGCGCTACACCGCGCACCTGAAGGTCTACACCTTTACCGCCAATAACAAGGGCATGATCAACCACCAGACCAAGCTGAAGAAGGTCTTCTAAGCGCGGATCACCCTGGCCGGCCCCGGCGTCAAGCCGGGGCCGGCCTTCGCGTGCCAGCAGCTTCCGCGGGCGGCAAGCTAGGGTGAAGACCATGACGATCCGGCTCGGCAGCACGGTGATCAACTGCGCGGACCTGGAGCTCATGACCGGGTTCTGGACGCGGGCCCTGCACCTGGCGCCCTCGCCGACGGCCGGGGATGGCTTCCGGGTGCTCCGGGACGGCCACGGCCGCCGCCTGTCCCTGCAGCTCGCGCGGACCCCGGTCACCGCCAGGGACCAGATGCACCTGGACCTGTACACCGACGACCAGGCGGCCGAGGTCGACCGGCTGACCGGGCTCGGGGCGCGGTTCGTCCGGCACAATCAGGACCCGGACGATGACTACGTGGTCATGACCGATCCCGAGGGCAACGAGTTCTGCGTCTGCGTGGTGGACGGAGCCGTCCTCGATAGCTCAGGCACCGGCACCAGCGGATAATCCGTTGCCCGGGCCGCCGGGCGGCCCCCAGGATGGGCTTATGGCGGGTGACGCGGACATCGACTGGCGGCCGATCGAGCGGGGGGACGCGGCGGCCTGGTCGGCCACGCTGACCGAGATCCAGCACGCCGACCGCGACTGGGAGTTCCTGACCGAGCAGGACTTGCTCGACGAGTTCGGCGATCCGTACCACGACTTCCCCCGCGGCTCGGTGGGCGCCTTCACCGGCGGCACCATGGCCGCCTTCGGCACGGTGACGGTCCGCAGCGCGGCCGACCCGGTGCACGACATGCGCTACTGGGGCGGCGTGCACCCCGCCTGGCGGCAGCGCGGGCTCGGCCGGCGGCTGCTCGACTGGGCCGAGGACGCCGCGGTCCGGCTGCACCGGGAGCACTTCCCGGGCCGGCCGCTGTCGCTGTCCGGCTCCTGCCTGGAGCACAACACCGCCGCGGCCGCCCTGTACGCGGCGCGCGGCTACCGGCCGGTGCGCTGGTTCCACGCGATGAAGCGGGACCTGAAGACCCCCCTCACCGACGCCCCGCTGCCGCCGGACGTGCAGGTCGTCCCCTTCTCGCCGGAGCTCTCCGAGGACGCCCGGCTGATCCGCAACGAGGCCTTCGCCGATCACTGGGGCTCCACCGAGACCTCCGCCGAAGCCTGGGCTCACCACCTGGCAGCCGGGACCTTCCGGCCCGGGTTCAGCTTCCTGGCCTGCTCAGCAGGGGCAGCGGCCGGCTTCGTCCTCAGCCACGAATACGAGGCGTACAACGCGGTGATCGGCAGCCGGGATCTCCACATCGCGCTGATCGGCACCCGCCGGGCCGCCCGCGGCCGCGGCATCGCCTCGGCCCTGCTCGGCCGGGCGCTGGCCGCGGGCCGGGAGGCCGGCTGCAGCTCCGGGTCCCTGGTCGTGGACGCCGACTCGCCGACCGGCGCGGTGGGCCTGTACGAGCGGGTGGGCTTCACCGTGATGCACACCTCGGTCACCCAGGCCAAGTCCCTGCTCCCCTGAGGCGGGGCCGGGAGCCGCCAGCCGCGCCTAGTGCGGGATCCCGGAGATCAGGTCACCCGCCTTGGCCAGCACGGAGGTGCGATCCGACCGGCCGGCGCCCTCCAGCCGGTCCGCGGCCCGGTACAGCGCGTACAGACCGTGGACGCCCGCCCAGCGCGCGGGCTCGGGTTCCCAGCGCGGTGAGCGGTGGCCCACCCAGGGCAGCGTGGTCAGCGTGCTCGGCACGGCCCGCACCAGGTCGGCGAGCGTGCGGCCGGCCAGGTTAGACGCGGCCACCCCGTGGCCCGTGTAGCCGCCCGCCCAGCCCAGGCCGGCCCGGGTGTCCAGGGTGACCGTGGCGCACCAGTCCCGCGGCACGCCGAGCACGCCGCACCACGCGTGCTCCAGGCCGACCGGGGTCGCGGCCGGGAACATCCGGCGCAGGATGCGGCCGAGCTGGGCGATGGTCGACGGCGCGATCGCGCCGTCGTGATCGATGCCGGAGCCGAACCGGTAGGGGATACCGCGGCCGCCGAGGGCGATCCGGCCGTCCGCGGTGCGCTGGGCGTAGATGTAGGCGTGGGCCTCGTCGCCGAGCGTCTCGCAGCCGTCCCAGCCTATTCGCTGCCAGGCCTCGTCGCTGAGCGGGCCGGTGACGATCATCGCGCTGTTCATCGGGAGCAGTGTGCGGTGCTGGCCCGGGATGTCCGCGGTGAACCCCTCGGTGCAGCGCAGGATGTACGGCGCGCGCACGTCGCCGGCCGGCGTGCGGGCGAGGCCGAGCGAAATGGACGTCACCGGGGTCGCCTCGTACAGCCGCACGCCCGCCGCCGCGACCACGCCGGCCAGCCCGGCGACCAGGTCCGCGGGCTGCACCCGGGCACAATGGGGCGAGTAGAGCGCCCCTACCGCTCCCTGCACCCGCAACCGCCCGGCCAGCTCCCGTCCTTCTAGATACCGAACGATGCCGGGACCATCGCCCCAGGCTCGTTCCTCCTCCAGCCGGTGGCGCAGCCGGGCGTCCTGAGCCGCGGAGGTGGCGACGGAGAGCTCTCCTCCCTTGACCAGGCCGGCGTCGATGCCCTCGGCGGCACAGACCCGGGCCACCTCGTCCACCGTGTCGCGCAGGTGCTGCTCGAGGTCACGGACGCCGTCCTGGCCGCGGGGATGCCGGGCGTATCTGGCCCGTGATCCGGGCAGGGCGGACGTCACCCAGCCGCCGTTGCGGCCGGAGGCGCCGTAGCCGGCGAAGTTCGCCTCGAGCATGACGATCCGGAGCGCGGGATCGGCCCGCTTGAGGTAGTAGGCGGTCCACAAGCCGGTAAAGCCGGCCCCGACGATGCACACGTCGGCCTCGGTACTGCCCGGCAGCGCGGGCCGCCGGGCCCCGATGCCGTGCCTTTGCCACCAGTACGACACCTCCCCATTCCGCATGGAGCCTCCTCGGGGCGCGCACCCAGCTCGTTCGGATCAAGTTATCTTGATTGCCGTTTAATGTTCACTCGCGGTCGGCAGATGCCAGGTCAGCGCGGGCGAGCCGGTCTTTCCGACCATTGGCAGGGTAGCGTCAGGGTATGCGACTTGGGGTCCTCGACGTGGGGTCGAACACGGTGCACCTGCTCGTGGTGGACGCCTACAGCGGGGCGCGGCCGATGCCAGCCTTCTCGCACAAGGTCACCCTCAAGCTCACCGCCCAGCTCGACGGCACCTCGCTGTCCGGGCCCGGCGAGAAGGGCCTGCGCGGAGTGGTCGAAGAGGCGCTGGGCATCGCGGAGGACAAGGGCGTCGAGGAGATCATCGCGTTCGCGACCTCGGCCGTCCGGGAGGCCGTGAACGGCGAGCAGGTGCTGGCCCGGATCCGCGAGCAGACCGGGGCCCAGATCAACGTGATGACCGGCGAGGAGGAGGCGCGGCTGACCTTCCTCGCCGCCCGGCGCTGGTTCGGCTGGTCCTCCGGGCGGCTGCTGGTGATCGACATCGGCGGCGGCTCGCTCGAGGTGGCGTCGGGCATCGACGAGGAGCCGGACGCGCTGGCCTCGCTGCCGCTCGGGGCCGGGCGCCTGACCCGGGACTGGCTCAGCAGCGACCCGCCCCCGGCCGAGGAGGTGCGGCAGATGCGCAGGCACGTGCGGGCCGAGATCGCCCGGCAGACCGGCGGGATGCTGCGGCACGGCGCCCCGGACCAGGTGGTGGGCACCTCGAAGACGTTCAAGCAGCTGGCCAGGATCGCCGGGGCCGCTCCGTCCGGCGAGGGCCCCTACGTCAAGCGCGTCCTGCGGCACGCCGACGCGGCGGCGCTGGCCGAGCGGCTGCCCGCGATGACCCAGGCCGAACGGCTCAAGCTGCCCGGGGTCTCCGCCAGCCGGGTCGCCCAGCTGCCCGCCGGCGCCATCGTGGCCGACGCCATCCTCGAGCTGCTGGGCGTCGGCCAACTCGAACAGTGCCCCTGGGCCCTGCGTGAGGGGGTCATCCTGCGACGGCTCGACACGCTCGCGCAGGGCCTGGGCACGTTGTTACCTCAGCTGAGGTTTACCGCGGATGCGACGGCCGGCCTCAGTTGTCTGCGCCGGGCATGAAGCGGATCCCGTCGGCGTGATCCTCGGTGTCGATGACCGAGGCGCGCGCCGTCGACGGCTGCTTGGCCGGGGACGGGCCTGACGATGACGGGGCGGGCTGAGCGGGGGACGGCGCGGTCGATCCCGGGCCGCGGACCGGGGCCGGGGATCCCGGCTGCGACCCGGCCGGGCGCGGCTCCGTGCTACCAGGGCCGGTGCTACCAGGGCTCGTGCTACCAGGGCCGGTGCCGCCCGGACCCGCGGTCCCGACGGGGCGGGACGAACCCGGAGCACCCGCCGGCTCGGCTGGGTGAGAACCGCCGTTGGCCTCGGCCGCGGCGGCGATCCCCTTGGCGGTGTTCTGGTCGACCTCGTCTTCCAGCGACATGCGGGCGGTCTCGGCGGCCACCAGGCCCGAGACGCCGTCCAGGATGTCGGTGAGCCGCTTGATCGTTTCCGAGTGCCGGGTAGACAGCAGGTTCAGCCTGCGCTCGGCGCCGTCGTGGATGGCCGTGGCCCGGGCCGTCGCCTCGTCGAGCGCCTTCTTGGCCTGCGCCTTCGAGCTGGCCAGGGCGCTCTCGGACTTCTTTCGCGCCTCGGTGGTGGTGCGCTCCGCCTCGTTGCGTGCCCCGGTGAGCGTCTTCTCCGCCTCATTACGGGCTCCGGTGACCGTCTTCTCCGCGTCGGCCCGGGCGGCCGTGATGGCCCGCTCGGCCTGCTCCTGGGCCGCGGTCAGCATGCGCTCGGCCTGCTCGCGGGCCTCGGTGCGGATCTTCTCCGCCTCCGCTTGGGCGTCGTTGCGCTGCCTGGTGATGTCCTCGTGGGCCTTGGTCTTCTGGGACCGGGCCTCGTCGTCGGCCAGCTTGAGGATCTGGGCGATGCGCTCACTGACTTCCTCGTGCGCGGGCTTGGCCCCGAGCGCCTGCTGGCGGGCGGTGGCCAGGTCGCGCCGCAGTTCCTCGCCCTCGTCCAGGGAGCGGGCCAGGCGCTGCTCTAGGTCGCGGATCTGGCTGCGGCACCTGGCGATGAACTCGTCGACCTGACGGCGGCTGTACCCGCGCATCTGCATCTCGAAGGCGTCCTCGTGAACGAGGTTCGGCAGGAGATCACTGTTGTCATTCATGGCTTCCCAGGATCATGTGTGTCTTCAGTAGGCGGGGACGGTCCGGTGCCTAGCGGCGCTAGCGGACGCCGGGTCGCCTCGGTGATCCGGCAGGAAACCGCTACTCCAGTAGTATGCGGGCTCGGGACGGGTTGGACGGGGCGAATACACGCATGACTTAAGTCCCCGATCACCTTCCGCGCAACCGTAACTGGCCAGTATCTACGTT
>JAJKHX010000096.1 GCA_021154785.1 Nocardiopsis sp. | reverse complement strand
CGACGACCATGTCTACTGCTTCCTGGCGCCCGCTGGCCAGGGGCGTCGTGACGCCGGGGTAGAGCCGGACCGGGCGCAGGTTGACGTAGTGGTCGAGTTCGAAGCGCAGCCGCAGGAGCAGGCCGCGCTCCAGCACGCCGCTGGGCACGCTCGGGTCGCCGACCGCGCCGAGCAGGATGGCGTCGTGCCCCCTGATCTCCTCGAGCACCGCGTCCGGCAGCGTCTCCCCGGTGCGGTGCCAGCGCTGGGCGCCGAGGTCGTAACTGGTCTCGTCGAAGGTGACCCCGGGGGTGGCGGCGCGCAGCACCTTGAGCGCCTCGGCGGTCACCTCGGGACCGATTCCGTCGCCGCCGACGACGGCAAGCCTGATCGTTCGTGAATCCATGCCAGAACCTTACTGGCGGGCCTGGCTGGCTGCGGGCAGAGTCGCAGCCTGTTCGGCCTCTCCCCCGTTGTCGCGCCGGTCGAGGGCGATCTGGACGGCCTGGGCCGGAGGGAAGTCGCGGCGGGCCGTGGCGGTGGTTGTGGCGGTGGCGGTCTTGCGGGAAGTGTTCACCGAGCGCAGGGGCCGGGGGGGATACTCTCCCTGGCTGGCGGAATCCCAGGGATACATGTCATACATGAGGACGCTCCTGATCGTGAGCCAGAACGGTCATACGGCCAGCGGGAGACCCCGCAGCGGGTCGCTGGCCTACCTGGATGCCGGTCTGGATCAGGTGCTTGGGAGCCCGCTGCGGCTGGCTACGAATACGAAGCGCCGCATAGTGCTTGCCAATTTACCTGAGCCAGTCCCGGGGCAGACACGCCTCAAGACGTCGGTCTCAGTATCCGAGACACTATTTTTAGTTCCTAGTTCATCCCGGCGAGGCCTCGGGTGGCTGCGTGCAGGCAGCGCCGGAACCAGATCGATGGCTTCGAGAGGCGGGGTGCAGGCAGCGCCGGAGCCGGATCGATGGAGCATTGAGCCGGTCATCGCCGGATCGATGGAGCATCGAGCCGGTTGGGACCAGCGCTGGCGCGGGGCGGCTGAGCTGCGTGAGGCGCACGGGATGTTTGGGGATGGCGGGTGCTGGCAGGGGGGCCTGGCGCCCCGGCCTTGGGGCAGGCCGGGGCGGCCACTCGGGGGGTGAGGTGCCCGGGACGGCTGTGGAGTGACCCGGGCTGGGTGGCGGGCCAGGAGAGCCGGGTGGAGCCAAGGGAGCCCGTGGGCCAGGAGCTGGGTGGGGCCAGGAGCCGGGTGCGGGTCAGCAGAGCCGGGTGGGGGGTTAGGAGGGCAAGGTTGGGTGGCTGGGGTGGGTGGCTTTTTTCCAGGTGGTGCGGGCGGTGGACTGGAGCTTGGCGGCGCGGTGTTGTTGCTGCTCGTACAGGAGGCCGTAGGTGAAGGCGTTCTCGCCGGCCAGGTGGGCGCCGATGCCCAGGTCCCGGGCGGCTTGCCGGGCGATCACGGTGTCCTGGTGGTCACCGATGACGGACTGGACCTTTTTCATCTGCTTGGCGAAGGTGCGGGCCTTGCGGCCAATCACCGGGCTGGCGGCCTCGGCCGCGTAGCGGGCGCGCCGGGCCGACTTGCGGGCCTCGTGCAGGACGACGTCCCGGCCCGGGCCGGTGGGCTCCTGCCTGGCCCGCCGCATCCGCTTGCTGGCTTGCCGGTACGCCTTGCTGACCGCGGCCGGGAGCACGTCGCGGGCCGGGGCCCCGGCCTGCGGACCCAGCGGCGGATCGTGGGCCAGCATGTCCAGGTCGACCAGGAGCTTGGCGTAGCGCACGGAGTCAAAGGCCTTGATGAGCTCTTCGCGGCCGGAGGCCCGCCGGGGGGCGAAGTAGCCCTGCACGCGCGCCTGGACCGGGCCGATGAGCAGCTCGACCGGGAGCGGCTCGAGGCTGTCATGCAGGTGCTTGGACAGCACCTCGGCGTCCCTGGCCTCGCCGAGCAGGCCGCCGAGCCACTTGAGCTCCGCGGCCGCCTTCTCGGTCCGGGCCCGCGGGATGACCTTCCCGAACGAGCGCAGGGTGCTGCGCAGCCTGCGGGTCGCCACGCGCATCTGGTGGACCGAGTCGAACTCGTCGGCCCGTACCTTCGGCTCGAGTGACCGCAGCTCCGCCACGTGTACCTTGAGGTACGCCGTCACCACCTCGGCCGCTGATGCCGACGCCCGCGGCTTGGTCCCGGCGATGGGAGCGGGGAGCGTGCGGAGCGGAAGAGCCTGCCCCGGGCGGGGGCGCCGAGCGGGGACGGCCGGGGTCGCCGGGGCCTTCGCGGCGCGGGGGGCGGAGGTGGTGCTGCGGGTCTTGGTCTGCGTGTTATTCACTGCCATCTAGACCCGGTACCCCGCCCGGGGCGCTTAAACATGCTTTTACTCGTCCTCGGCGAGCCAGGACATCAGCGGCCGGAGCCTGGCGCCGACCTGCTCGATCTGCTCGTTGTGCTCGGCCTCGCGGCGCTTGAGGAAGTTCGGCTTGCCGGCGTCGAACTCCTCGACCAGCTCGCGGGTGAACGTACCGTCCTGGATCTCGCCCAGGATGCGGCGCATCTCCTCGCGGGTCCGCTCGTTGATCAGCCGCGGGCCGCGGGTGTAGCCGCCGTACTCGGCGGTGTCCGACACCGACCAGTACATCTTGGAGATGCCGCCCTCGTACATCAGGTCGACGATCAGCTTCACCTCGTGCAGGCACTCGAAGTAGGCCGACTCGGGCTGGTAACCCGCCTCGACCAGGGTGTTGAAGCCCGCCTTGATCAGCTCGGACAGGCCGCCGCAGAGCACAGCCTGCTCGCCGAACAGGTCGGTCTCGGTCTCCTCGGTGAAGGTGCTCTTCAGCGCGCCGGCCCGGGTGCCGCCGATGGCCTTGGCGTAGGCCAGGGTCAGCGGCCAGGCGTTGCCAGTAGCGTCACGCTCGACGCAGACCAGCACCGGCGTGCCGCGGCCCTGCGAGAACTGGCGCCGCACCAGGTGGCCGGGGGCCTTCGGCGCGACCATGCACACGTCGACGCCCGCGGGCGGCGCGATGAGGTCGTAGCGGATGTTCAGGCCGTGCGCGAAGAACAGCGCGTCGCCCTCGACCAGGGCCGGCGCGATCGCCTCGGCGTACAGCTGCCGCTGCAGGTGGTCCGGGATGAGGACCATGATCAGGTCGGCTTCCTCGCACGCCTCGGCGGGCGTGACGACGCGCAGGCCGTCGTTGGCCGCCTTCTCCCGGCTCTTGGAGCCCTCGGGCAGCCCGACGCGGACGTCCACGCCGGAGTCGCGGAGCGACAGCGCGTGCGCGTGCCCCTGGCTGCCGTACCCGAGGACGGCCACGTGCCTGCGCTGGATGATGGACAGGTCGGCGCTGTCGTCGTAGAAAATCTCTGCCACTGAAACGGGCCTTTCTTGAAGTGTTGGCTGGGAAAACTTAAGCGCTGCGCTCCACCGGACGGAGCGCCCGGTCGGTGATGGAGCGGCCGCCGCGGCCGATGGCCACCAGGCCGGACTGCACCAGCTCCTTGATCCCGAACGGCTCGAGCACCTTGATCAGCGCGTCGAGCTTCTCCCGGTTCCCCGTCGCCTCGACGGTGATCACGTCGAGCGCCACGTCCACGACCTTAGCCCGGAACAGGTTGACGGTCTCGAGGACCCGTGACCGGCTCTCGGCGTCGGCCCTGACCTTGATCAGGATCAGCTCGCGCTGCACGGTGGCGCCCGGCTCGAGCTCGACGATCTTGAGCACGTTGATCAGCTTGTTGAGCTGCTTGGTCACCTGCTCGAGCGGGTGCTCGTCGCAGTTGACCACGATCGTGATGCGGGAGATCTCGTCGTGCTCGGTGGGCCCGACGGCGAGGGACTCGATGTTGAAGCCGCGGCGGGCGAACAGGCCCGCGACCCGCACCAGGACCCCCGGCTTGTTCTCGACCAGCACTGACAGCGTGTGCCTAGTCATCGGAGGAACCTCCCCAGTCGGGCGCGAGGCCGCGCGCGAACTTGATGTCGTTGTTGGACGTGCCGGCCGCGACCATGGGCCAGACCATGGCGTCCCGGTGGACGATGAAGTCGACCACGACCGGGCGGTCGTTGATCTCCATGGCCCGCTCGATGGTCTTGTCGACGTCGCCGGCTTCCTCGCAGCGGATGCCCTCGCAGCCGTAGGCCTCGGCGAGCTTGACGAAGTCGGGGATGCGGGTGCCGGCCAGCTTCCCCGCCGTGCTGACCGGCGGCAAGCTGGCGTCGGACGGATGAAGATCGGTGTTGGAGTAGCGCTCGTTGTAGAACAGCGTCTGCCACTGCCTGACCATGCCGAGGCTGCCGTTGTTGATGATAGCGATCTTGACCGGGATGCCCTCGATGGCGCAGGTGGCCAGCTCCTGGTTGGTCATCTGGAAGCAGCCGTCGCCGTCGATCGCCCACACGGTGGTGTCCGGGCGGCCGACCTTGGCGCCCATCGCGGCCGGCACGGCGAAGCCCATCGTGCCCGCGCCACCCGAGTTGATCCAGGTACCCGGGTTCTCGTAGTCGATGAACTGGGCCGCCCACATCTGGTGCTGGCCGACGCCGGCCACGTAGATGGCCTCCGGCCCGGCGATCTGGCCGATGCGCTCGATCACGGCCTGCGGGGCGAGCGTGCCGTCGTCCGGCTCGTCGTAGCCCAGCGGGTACGTCTGGCGCCACGAGTCCAGCTGGGCCCGCCAGGCGCCGATGTCCGGCCGGCGGCCCTGCTCATGCTCGGCCTTCACGGCGGCCACCAGGTCGGTGATCACCTCACGGCAGTCGCCGACGATGGGCACGTCGGCGCGGCGGTTCTTGGAGATCTCGGCCGGGTCGATGTCCGCGTGCACGATCAGCGCGCCCGGCGCGAACGTGTCCAGCTTGCCGGTCACCCGGTCGTCGAACCTGGTGCCCAGCGCGATGAGCAGGTCGGCCTGCTGGAGCGCGCCGACCGCGGCCACCGTGCCGTGCATGCCGGGCATGCCCATGTGCTGCGGGTGCCGGTCGGGGAACGCGCCCCGGGCCATCAGCGTGGTGACCACCGGGATGCCGGTCAGCTCGGCCAGCTCGCGGAGCTGGGCGGAGGCCCGTGCCTTGATCACGCCGCCGCCGACGTAGAGCACCGGGCGGCGCGACTCGCCGATCAGCCGGGCGGCTTCGCGCACCTGGCGGGCGTGCGGCCTGGTCACCGGGTGGTAGCCGGGCAGCTCGACCGGCTCGGTCCGCGGCTCGTAGTCGATGTCGGCGCGCGAGAGGTCCTGCGGGATGTCGAGCAGGACGGGGCCCGGGCGGCCGGTCGAGGCGACGTGGAAGGCCTCGCCGATGGTGCGGGCGATGTCCTCGGGCCTGGTGACCAGGAAATTGTGCTTGGTGATCGGGATCGTGATCCCGGAGATGTCGGCCTCCTGGAAGCCGTCGGTGCCGATCAGGTTGCTCGGCACCTGGCCGGTGATGGCCACCATCGGGACCGAGTCCATGTAGGCGTCGGCGATCGGGGTCACCAGGTTGGTCGCGCCCGGCCCGCTGGTCGCCATGCACACGCCGACGCGCCCGGTGGCCTGCGCGTACCCGGTGGCCGCGTGGCCGGCGCCCTGCTCGTGCCGGACCAGGATGTGCCGGATGATCTTCGAGTCGAGCAGCGGGTCGTAGGCCGGCAGGACAGCGCCGCCCGGGATCCCGAACACGGTGTCCGCGCCGACCCGCTCGAGCGCGTACACCAGCGCCTGCGCCCCGGTCGCCCGGACCTTGCCCGGGCTGGTCACCTGCACCCGCGGCGTCTCCGCCGCGGCGGCCGGGGAGGAAGCCGGGGCGGAAGCCGGCACCGGGGCCTCGGGCGGGCGCGGCGAGCCGTCGGCCCGAACGGCCGGGTGATGCGCTGAGCGGGCGGCCAGGTCTCGCGGGCTGGGTCCCGGAGGACCCGGAGTCCCGGGAGTCATCTGCTCGGTCATCGGTAAGTCTCCATTAGCTGAGTCCATCGGCTGGGGTCCGGTGGCATAAAAAATCCCCTCGTGCCGGACGGCAGTCGAGGGGAGCGCGCAGTGAGCTGCTTGGTCAGCTGCCTGCGCGCCGGCCAAGTACGAGGATCTGCGGGTACTTCACGGATAACACCTTACTGCCATCCGGAATCGCCGCGTCAACTACTGACGCGACTTGTCTCACATTCCGAGACGGAAGGACGCCTTTCCTGGTCATTTCCGGCATCGCCCGACGGCTTCGGCACGGGCGGCGTCAGCTCGCTGGCGGGAAGCCCGGCCGTCTTGATCAGGGCTTCCACCCCGGGCGCGCCCATCGGCCGCGCCACCAGGAACCCCTGGCCGAACTCGCAGCCCATCTCGCGCAGCGCGCTCAGCTGCCGCGGCTGCTCGATGCCCTCGGCGATGACCCGCAGCCTGAGGTCGCGCCCGACCTGGACCACGGTCCTGGTCAGCAGCGTGAGCCTCTCGTCCTGGCCGAGCCCGGCCACGAACGAGGGGGCGATCTTGATGATGTCCAGCGGGAGGTGGTGCAGGTAGGCCAGCGAGGCGTAGCCGGTGCCGAAGTCGTCCAGGGCCAGCTTCACGCCCAGCTGGTGCAGGCCGGCCAGCCGCTCGATGATCAGCTCGTCCTCTTCGACCAGGATCCGCTCGTTCACCTCGACGGTGAGCGCCTCGGGCGGCAGCCCGGTCTCGGCCAGGATCGCGGCCAGCCGGGCGCCGAAGGCCGGCGCGGTGATCTGCCGGGCGGACAGGTTCACCGAGATCCCGATGTCCCAGGAAGACCCGCCGCAGGAGTGGCGCCAGGCCGCGCCCTGCGCGCAGGCCTCGCGGAGCACCCACTCGCCGAGCGGGACGATCAGGCCGGACTCCTCGGCGACGCCGAGGAACTCCCGCGGCGAGACCACCTGGTCGCCGCGCCACCAGCGGACCAGCGCCTCGGCGCCGGTCACGCGCGAGGAGGCCAGGTCCACGATCGGCTGGAACTGCAGCGTGAGCTCGCCCTCGCTGATGGCCCGCTGCAGGTCGCTGACGATCTCCAGGCGGCGGACCACGTCGGCGTGCATGTGGGCGGCGTAGACCTCGACCCGGTCCCCGCCGCTGTCCTTGGCCCGGGACATGGCCACGTCCGCGTTGCGCAGCACCAGGCCGGGCGGGTCGCCGGGGCTCAGGTCGGCCAGCGCCATGCCGACGCTCGCGGTCAGGGCGATCTGCTGGCCGGCTACCCGGAACGGCTCGGCCGCGACCGCGCCGGCCAGCCGGTCGGCGATCTCGGCCACTTCCTGGTCGCTCCCGGCGTTCTCGACCAGGACGGCGAACTCGTCGCTGCCCCACCGGGCCACCGTGTCGTGCACCGGGACGACGGCGCGCAGCCGCCGGGCCGCCTGGGCCAGCACCAGGTCGCCCGCGCCGTGGCCGACCGAGTCGTTGACCGCGGTGAAGCGGTCGATGTCGAGGAAGATGACGCCGGTCCGGCCCGCGTCGCCGGCCCGGGCCTGCCCCTGGTCGTGCCGCCCCTGGTCGCGCTGGCCGGGGCCGCGCAGCACGTCGCGGGCGCGCTCCTCGACGTAGGCCCGGTTCGGCAGCCCGGTCAGCCCGTCGTGGAACGTGAGATGGGTGACCTGCTGGCGCAGCGCGACCTGGTCGCTGACGTCGCGCGCGGTGACCAGCATCTGGATGGGCTCGCCGGGCGCCTGGTAGCGCAGCAGGGTCGACTCGATGTGCCGCCAGGTCCCGTCGGCCGCCCGGACCCGGACCCGGAACCGGCCGGACGCGCCGGCTGCCCCGGATCCCTCGGCGCTCTCCCCGGAATCGGAGTCCGGCCGCGGCCCGGCCGGTCCCATGCCGGACGGCTGGTAGCCGCCGAGCGCGAGCCGGACCGAGGCCAGCACGGCCGACCGGTCCTCGGGGTGCACGTACTCGAGCAGGCGGCGCCCGGTCAGCGTCCCGGGCGCGTAGCCGTAGTCGGCGACCGTCGGGCTCGCGTACCGGACCGAGCCGTCCAGGTCGCAGACCAGGACCACGTCGCTGGTCCGGCTGGCCAGGTCGCGCAGGCTGCGGCTGGATTCGCGCCAGATGCCGAGGACGGCCAGGTTCTCCCGGACCAGCATGAAGACCCGGCCGGCGAGCACGAGGACCCCGGCGCCGCCGGCCACGATCAGCGCGACCCCGGAGGCCGGCGCCGCGGCCAGGCCGTTCACGATCACGAAGAGGGTGGCCGCGGTCGCGGCCAGCGCGGCGACGATGGTCGACGCGGCCGAGCTCGTCGCCCGCCGGGTCCAGTTCGACCCGAAGCCCTCGGTGACCCGCCACGGGGCCGCGCCGAGCAGCAGCGCCGCGAGCACCGGCAGCAGCCGGGCCGCGATGCCGGGGTGACCGCCGAGCACCCGCTGGCCCACGGCCAGCGAGTCACCGACCGCGATCACGACCAGGGCCAGGTAGGGCAGCATCGCCCGCCGCCAGGCGGCGGTGACCATGGGCAGCAGCGCGCCGAGCACGGCCAGGTCGGCCAGCGGGTGGACCAGCGCGAGCAGGAAGGTGCCGGGCCGGTCCCCGGACTTGTGGAACTCCGCGCTGAAGGTCGCGGTCCAGCCGATGACCAGCAGGGCGACGGCCATCACGTAGCCGTCGGCCAGCCCGGGCAGGACCGAATCGCGGGCGCCGGCCGGGACCGCGTGGCCGTCGCCTCCGTCGGGTGCGTCCGGTCGCGGCGAGCGGCCGTCCCGCTCGGCGGTGGCCAGCAGCGCGGTGCCCACCGCCGTGACGGCCAGCGCCAGCAGCGCCGGCAGGTTGGTGAAGGAAAGGCCGGGGGCGGGGTTCAGCGTGCCGCCGAGGAACTCCAGCACGACCAGCCCGCAACCGTACAGCGCGGCGCCGGCGGCGAGCCACTGGTAGGCCCGCCCGATGGCATGGTCGTAGCGGCGGGCGCCGAGCCACAGGCTCACCGCCGCCGCGAACCACGCCAGCATGCCGAAGACGGTCATACTCGGCGCTCCCAGATCCTGAAGCGCACCCGGGCTCCTTCCGTTCCGCCCCGCTGTTCTGAAGTACTCAACGCACGCCGGGCAAAAGCGGATAGCTAAGTCACGCTTTCGTTACCTCGTCGTAACGAAACGTCGCGGTCGCCGCGCAGGTCCTTGCGTCTGCGAGCGCGCGATTCCCTGCCCGCTCCAACTTCCTTCATTCGGAAAATCCAGGCGGACACGGTCCTAAAACGACGGTCTCCCAACCGGTCTGATGCTTACTCTACGTACCCGAGATCACACTTCGGTTGAGGAAGGGAGTACAGCGGGCGACAAACTCGCTCCAGCGCCGGGACCGCGCGGCTTTTACCGGGTAGATGGACATGCTGATGGTTATGGCAGCATGGGGTGACCCATTGATATTTCTGTGCTGCTGAGAAAGCTGGGAGGCGGTAGTGCGCAAGGTGCTGATCGCGAACCGCGGGGAGATCGCGGTGCGGATCGCGCGGGCTTGCCGTGACGCCGGGCTGGCCAGCGTGGCGGTGTACGCCGAGCCCGACCTGGACGCGCTGCACGTACGGATGGCCGACGAGGCCTACGCGCTGGGCGGGGCCACCAGCGCCGAGACCTACCTGGACATCGACAAGATCATCAAGGTGGCACTGGAGTCCGGCGTGGACGCGGTACACCCCGGCTACGGCTTCCTGGCCGAGAACGCCGGCTTCGCCCAGGCGGTGACGGACGCCGGGCTGACCTGGATCGGCCCCCCGCCGGCGGCCATCGAGGCGCTCGGCGACAAGGTCAAGGCCCGGCACATCGCGCTGGAGGCCGGGGCGCCGCTCACCCCGGGGACCCCGGACCCGGTACGGGATGCGGATGAGGTCAAGGAGTTCGGCCGGGAGTACGGCTATCCGCTGGCCATCAAGGCCGCGTTCGGCGGCGGCGGGCGCGGGCTCAAGGTGGCCTGGACGGAAGAGGAGGTCGCCTCCCGCTACGAGTCCGCGGTGCGCGAGGCCACCGCGGCGTTCGGCCGGGGCGAGTGCTTCGTGGAGCGCTACCTGGACCGGCCGCGGCACGTGGAGACGCAGTGCCTGGCCGACACCGAGGGCCACGTCGTGGTGATCTCCACCCGGGACTGCTCGCTGCAGCGCCGGCACCAGAAGCTGGTCGAGGAGGCCCCGGCGCCGTTCCTGACCGCGGAGCAGACCGAGACCCTCTACCGCGCCTCCAAGGACATCCTGCGGCGGGCCGGCTACGTCGGCGCGGGCACCTGCGAGTTCCTCGTCGGCCAGGACGGCACCATCAGCTTCCTCGAGGTCAACACCCGGCTGCAGGTCGAGCACCCGGTCAGCGAGGAGGTCACCGGGCTCGATCTGGTGCGGGAGATGTTCCGCATCGCCGAGGGCGAGCCGATCGGCTACGACGACCCGGCGCCCCGCGGCCACTCGATCGAGTTCCGGATCAACGCCGAGGACCCGGCGAAGAACTTCATGCCCGCTCCGGGCACCATCACCGGCTGGAACCCGCCGTCCGGGCCCGGCGTCCGCATCGACACCGGGTTCACGGCCGGGATGACGGTGCCCCAGGCGTTCGACTCGATGATCGCCAAGCTGGTGGTGACCGGCGCCAGCCGGGAGCAGGCGCTGCAGCGCTCGGCCCGCGCGCTGGCCGAGTTCGAGGTGGGCGGCATGCCCACCGTGCTGCCCTTCCACCGCGCCGTGGTGACCGACCCGGCGTTCACCGAAGAGCCGCTGCGGGTGCACACCCGCTGGATCGAGACCGAGTTCGACACGCCCATGCCGGCCCAGGACGCGGCCGGGGTGTCCGAGCCGGCGGGGCGCGAGGCGGTCACCGTCGAGGTGGGCGGCAAGCGGCTCGAGGTCATCTTGCCTGCTGGGGTGTGGG
>JAJKHX010000095.1 GCA_021154785.1 Nocardiopsis sp. | reverse complement strand
GCCGAAGTTGCAGCAGCCTCGGTTGCCGCGGCCGGCCGAGGCAGAAGCGTCGCGGTCGGCCGAGGCGGAAGCGTCGCGGCCGGCCGAGCCGGAAGGGCCGCAGCCGGAACTTCCGCGGGCGGAGCCACCGCGGGCGGAGCCACCGCGGGCGGAGTCATCGCGGGGAAAGCCACCGGGGATAGGGCCGCCGCGTCGGGGGCGGGCTGAATCTGGGCCGCTTGGTTCGGAGGGGGTCGGCCCGGAGGAGCCGGGGCCGGCTGGGGCTGGGTTGGCGGCGGCTGACGTGGCTGAGGATGACGTGGCGGGGGCTGATTCGTGGCCGGAGGCGGAGTGCTCGCATCCGGCCGAGGCGCGGGATTATCAAAGTGGCACCTGCGCCGCTTGCGGGGCCATTCTGTGGGATTGAACCCTGACAGCGACTGGACGCTGTGGGCTTACGAGTGCCCGTTCGATGCCACGTCGAGTAGAGACCCGGCCCGGCTGCTCGAGTCGGCGCCCGGAGAGCCGATGCTGACCGTCAACTTCTCCGGCGGGACGGCCGGGATACTGCGGGAGCAGGCGCTACCGCCGCTGCACGAGCGGGCCGGGGAAGAGCCGCCTGAGACGCTGCTAACCGAGGATGGGGCATGATCAAGCGGCTGCTGGTGGCTAACCGGGGTGAGGTCGCGGTGCGCGTCATGGCGACGGCGGCGGTGCTCGGCATCGAGACGGTGGCGGTCTACCCCGCTGACGACGCGGCCTGCGGGCACGTCGCCCGGGCGGATACCGCGATCGAGCTGCCGGGCACCGGGGCGGCCGCCTACCTCGACATCGACGCGATCCTGGCCACGGCCGCCGCGGCGGGCTGCGACACCCTGCACCCCGGATACGGCTTCCTGTCCGAGCGGCCGGAGCTGGCCGCGCGGTGTGCCGCGGCCGGGCTGCGCTTCGCCGGCCCGGACGCCGAGGCGCTCGCGCTGTTCGGCGACAAGGCGGCGGCCCGGGCCCGGGCGTGCGAGCTGGGCGTGCCGGTGCTGGCCGGCACCGGCATCGACCCTACGCCGGAGCAGGTGCGGGAGCTGCTGCATGAGCACGGGGCGGTGATGGTCAAGGCGGTGGCGGGTGGCGGCGGGCGCGGGCTGCGGCCGGTGGCCCGCGAGGAGGACGTGGCCGAGGCGATGCGCCGGTGCGCCTCCGAGGCGGCGTCGGCCTTCGGTGACGGGCGGGTGTACGCCGAGCAGCTGCTGACCGGGGCCCGGCACATCGAGGTCCAGCTCCTGGGCGACGGCACCGGCGCGGTGGCGGTGCTCGGCGACCGGGACTGCAGTGTGCAGCGGCGGCGGCAGAAGCTCATCGAGATCGCCCCGGCGGTACTCGGGGACGCGGTCCGCGACCGGCTGGCGCGGGCCGCGGTGGCGCTGGCCGCATCGTGCCGGTACCGCGGCCTGGCCACCGCCGAATTCCTGGTCCGGGGCGAGGAGATCGCGTTCCTCGAGGTCAACCCCCGGCTCCAGGTCGAGCACACGATCACCGAACAGGTCACCGGACTGGACCTGGTCGAGCTCGGGCTGCGGGTCGCGGACGGCGCCCGGCTGGGCGAGCTGGCGCTCGAGGCGGTGGTGCCGCGCGGCGCCGCCATCCAGGCCCGGGTGAACGCCGAGGCGCTGCAGCCGGACGGGACGTTCCTGCCCGGCGCCGGCCCGCTGACCCGGTTCCAGCCTCCGGCCGGGCACGGCGTCCGCGTCGACACCGCCGCGTATCCCGGGTACGAGGTCAGCCCGCGGTACGACTCGCTGCTGGCCAAGGTGATCTGCGAGGGCGGCACGCTGGCGGAGGCGGCCCGCCGGGCGGTGCGGGCGCTGGGCGAGTTCGGCATCGCCGGGGTGCCGACCAACGCGGGGCTGCTCCAGACGCTGCTGCGGCTCCCCGGGCTCGGCACGCTCGACGCCGGCTACCTGGACGCGCACGCGGCCGAACTCGCGGCTGATGCTGGAGAGGCCGGTGATGCTGGAGGGGACGGCGATGCTCGAAGGGTGGGCGTATCCCGCGCGGTCGGTGGGGCTGGTGGGGTCGGGGATTCGGGGCTGCCGGACGGGCACGCGGCGGTACCGGCGCCGCTGACCGGGACGGTGGTCTCGGTGGCGGTGTCGCCCGGCCAGCTGGTCGCCGCCGGCGAAGAGCTGCTCGTGCTCGAGGCCATGAAGATGGAGCACGAGGTCAGGGCGCAAGTGGCCGGGCGGGTGGCCGGGGTGCAGGTGGGAGTGGGCGCCACCGTGACGGCGGGGGCGGTGCTGGTCGTACTGGCCGACGCCGGGGCCGAGGGGACCGAGGCGGCCCCGGCCGACGAGGTGCCGCTGGACCACATCCGGCCGGATCTCGCGGAGGCGCGGGAACGGCACCGGATCGGGCTGGACGAGGGACGGCCGGAGGTGACCGGGCGGCGGCACGGCGGCGGGCGGCGGACGGCCCGGGAGAACATCGCCGACCTGGTCGACGAGGGCAGTTTCACCGAGTACGGCGCGATGGTCATCGCGGCCCAGCGCCGCCGTCGCGCGCTCGACGACCTCATCGCCCGCACCCCGGCGGACGGCCTGGTCCTGGGCACCGCCCGGGTCGGCGGGCGGCCGGTCGCGGTGATGTCCTACGACTACACCGTGCTGGCCGGCACGCAGGGTCACATGAACCACCGCAAGACCGACCGGCTGCTCGAGCTGGTCCGCCGGGAGCGGCTGCCGCTGGTGATGTTCGCCGAGGGCGGCGGCGGGCGGCCCGGCGACACCGACACCACCTCCGTGGGCGGCCTCGACGTGCCGACCTTCCGGCTGACGGCCGAGCTGTCCGGCCAGGTCCCGCTGGTGGCCGTGGTCTCCGGCTACTGCTTCGCCGGCAACGCGGCGCTGGCCGGGGCGTGCGACGTGATCATCGCGACGCCGGAGGCCAGCCTGGGCATGGGCGGCCCGGCGATGATCGAGGGAGGCGGGCTCGGCGTCGTCGCGCCGGACGAGGTCGGACCCATGTCCGTCCAGGTACCGAACGGAGTGGTCGATCTCCTGGTCCCCGACGAGCCCGCGGCGGTGGCGGCGGCGCGTCGCTACCTCTCCTACTTCTCCGGGCCGCGCCCTGAAAGTAAGCACGACGACCAGCGCAGGCTGCGCCAGCTCATCCCAGAGAACCGGGTCCGGGCCTACGACGTGCGGCCGGTCATCGAGGCGCTGTGTGACACCGGCAGCGTGCTGGAGCTGCGGGCCGGGTTCGGTACCGGGATACTGACGGCGCTGGTCCGGATCGGCGGGCACCCAGTCGGGCTGCTGGCTAACAACCCGTTGCACCTAGGCGGGGCGATCGACGGCGACGCGGCGGACAAGGCGACCGCGTTCCTGAGGTTGTGCGAGGCGCACCGGATTCCCGTTTGCTCACTGGTGGATACTCCGGGCTTCATGGTGGGCCCGGAGGTGGAGCGGACGGCGGTGGTGCGGCGCTTCGGCGCGATGTTCGTGGCCGGCGCCCGGCTGACCGTGCCGGTCTGCGCGGTGGTCCTGCGCAAGGCCTACGGGCTGGGCGCGATGGCGATGACAGCCGGGGACCTGCGCCGGCCGGCCATCACGGTGGCCTGGCCGACCGGGGAGTTCGGCGGGATGGGGCTGGAGGGCGCGGTCCGGCTCGGCTACCGGCGCGAACTCGACGCGATCGAGGATCCGGGGGCCCGTCAGGCCCGCTACGAGCAGCTGGTGGCCGAGCAGTACACCCGGGGCAAGGCGCTCAGCACCGCGATGGCCTTCGAGATCGACGACGTCATCGACCCGGCGCAGACCCGCGCCGTCCTGGTGGACGTGCTCGCGCGGGCCAGGCCGGTCAGCTAGCCCCAGTCAGCGGCGGATGACGGGCGGGGCGACACCAAATGGAACACGTTCTAGTCTGGTGCCATGACCGGGGCCGTCTGGGATCGAGAATTCTTCCGCCGTCGCGCCGAGGACGATAACACCGCGCTGCTCTTCGAGGATCAGCGGTGGAGCTGGCGCGAGCTGCTGGGGGAAGCGGCCACCCGTTCGGCAGCTATGGTGAAGGTGCGACCGGAAGGAAGACCCTGGCACATTGGCGTGCTGCTGGAGAATACGCCTGAGTACGTCTTCCTCATCGCCGGCGCGGCCCTGTGCGGGGCGACGGTGGTCGGCATCAACCCGACCCGGCGCGGGGCCGGGCTGGCCGCCTACAACGCGATGCCGATCTTCCACGGCAACGCGCTGATGAGCGCGCTCGGTCCGTGTATCGCGAACGGCGCGGCGTTCGCGCTGCGCCGCCGGTTCTCCGCCTCCGGGTTCCGGCCCGACATCCGCCGGTTCGGCGCGACCTTGGTCGAGCGGATCCTTGTCCGCTTCCCCGGCGTGACCGCGGCGGCTGTCTATCCCGTCCCCGACCCGGTCACCGGTGACCAGGTCATGGCGGCGCAGGCGCCGCGCCTTCTCTGGGTCACCGCTCGCCTGCCGGAAACAGCGACCCATAAGATCAGCAAGCCTTCGCTGCGCCGCCTGCTGTGGCACGGCGAGAAGCCGGTCTACGAGCGCTTGGGTTCTGGGTATTCGCTGATGACCGCGGACCGCAAGGACGCGCTAGAGGCGGAATTCGCCCGGCATGGGCGGGATCAGTTCCTCCGGCTTTGACCGGACTTGCTCCCGGCTGCCTCTGGTCTGGTGAGGAGAGGTTACGATGCGCTTTTGGGAGTGAAAGATGAGCAGCAGGCGGCGCCGGCTCGATCCTGTGGGGCCGTTCGGCAATCCGGACGGGTCACGAGCCGACATCGAGGACGTCCTCAGCGAGTTCGTCGACTTCGGCGGCAATCCAGCCTACGGCCACCTCGCGACCCGGGCCAACGACTCCAAGGTGCGGGTCATCGTCGGCAAGCTCGGCGCGGGCAAGACGGTCTACCTGCGGCGCCTCCAGGATTTCCAGTCGCACCAGGACTCGGTCTACGCCGACGTGCCGCAGCAGAGCCTGCCCAAGACCGAGGTCATCGTGAAGGCGTGCCAGTGGTTCTCGGACAGCGTCCTGGTCGAGAAGTGGATGCAGATCTGGGAGCGGGCGATCATGCGGGCGCTGGCCTCGCACCTGCTGCGACGGCCCGAACTGCGCCAGCAGCTGCGCGACGAGCAGGCCGATGAGCTCGAGCGGTCCTACGCCCGGCTGATCGCCGACTCCCGCCGGCCTCGGTCGATCTACAGCGAAGTGCCCGACATCATCAACGAGCGGCACACGGCCCACCAGCTGTCCGCCTACCTCGACGACCCGCTCTGGGACGATCTCGAGGACCTGCTGGGCGAGGTCATCGGCCAGTGCAAGCCGGTCTACTTCTACCTGGACGCGATCGACGAGGAGTTCAGCCACGCCCCGATGTACTGGCTCCGGTGCCAGGAAGGCTTGTTCTACCAGGTCATGAGGCTGCTCCGGGATCACAAGCTGGGCGGCCGGCTGCACGTGGTCGTCTGCATCAGGGACATCGTCATGTCGTCGGTGTACCGGTCGGAGCACGCGCCGCGGTACTACAACGAACCGCACATCCGCGTCCTGACCTGGGACCGGACCTCGCTGCTCTACCTGCTCGGACAGAAGCTGCAGCGGCTGCCGCCGTCGCTGCTGATGCGCCGCGCCGCCAGCGGCCCCCCGTCGATCAGGGACTGGCTCGGGATCGACGGCGACTGGAACGGGCCCGACGGCGACGGCACGATCGAGGACTACCTGCTGCACCACACCCGGCTGATCCCGCGCGACATCATCTCGCTCGGCAACGAGCTGAGCGAGGAGGTGCTGCGGCAGAAACAGGCAGGCAGCGGCAGCGTGCCGCCGGGCGCCATCGAGGCAGTGGTGCAGCGCTGCGCCAAGCGGTTCGGCGACTCCCAGCTCGCGCAGTGCGCCAACCAGATCTCCTCGGACCTGATGCCGCAGGGGGCCGCCCTGCACGACTACTCCGAGCTGTTCACCAGCACCCAGGCCTACATCAGCGGCACGCAGGAGGATGTCAGGTCGTTCGTCCGGATTATCGGCGTGGACCGGTTCTCGCGCGGAGACCTCGAGGCGCTTCAGGAAGTAGCCGACCTGCACTTCGAGCGGGCGACCAACCTCGCCACCGTCCTGTGGCAGAACGGCCTGCTCGGGTACATCGACGAGGCCGGGCGGCGGCGGTACTACTCCATGGGCGACATCGAGCAGTTCCACTTCCCGCCCGAGGTGGACACCTACGTGCTGCACCCGTGCCTGGTGTACGCGGTGGGGGGCATCCGGCACGTGCCGGAGGGCACCGAGGGCGCCGTGGTCGTCCGCCACACCGTGCCGTACGCGCCCGGAGAGCGCAGCGGCCGCTCCGGGATGGCGGGCGCCGCGTCACGCCCGGCGTCGCTGCTGCTGCCGTCGGCGTCGCCCGCCCTGCTGCCCTCGGTGGCGGCTTCGGGGCTGGCTCCAGGGCCGGCTGCGGGGCTGGCTTCGGGTCGTAGCCAGGGGCTCCCTGAGCCGGACCCGGAGGAGGTGCGGTCCTCGGCCGGGACCAAGCCGCGCGACTACGCGGTCGGCGATGTCATCGACGGCCGCTTCGAGATCCTCCAGGTCGTCGGGCGAGGCGGCTTCTCGAAGGTCTACCGCGTACGCGACGACGTCGAGGACGAGGAGCGCGCGATCAAGCTCTTCGACAACGCCGCCGGGTATCAGGCCGTGCGCCGCGAGATCGGCGCCCTGCGGAAGATCCAGCACCCCAACGTGGTGAAGGTGTTCTGGGCGGGCAAGACGCGCGACGGCGAGTGGTATCTCATCACCGAGTTCCTCGACGGGGAATCACTCGACGAGTTCGCCACCGGAAGGAGGAGCCTGCGCGACCGGGAGGCCGTCGACGTGGCGCTCGACCTGCTGGACGCGCTCGTCGCCTTTCACCCGGACGCGGCCCGCATCAAGCAGCTCGAGGCTCAGCGCCTGGCGGGCGGCCTGACTGAAGCCGAGTCGCGTGAGCTGACGGAACTGCAGAGCCAGGGGCTGGTCCACCGCGACATCAAGCCGCTCAACGTGATGCTCACCCGCACCGGGGCGAAACTGCTCGACTTCAACATCGCCTCCCGGGTCGGCGATCCAGTGCATACGCAGTCGGGCACGCCGCCGTATCAGCCGCCCGACGCCGGGCTGGACCGCTGGGACGTCTCCACTGACCTTTTCGCCGTCGGCGTCCTGCTCTACCGGCTCCTGGGCAACGGCCACCACCCGTTCCCGCACGCGATGCCGATGGCCGGCCTGCCGGTGACCGATCCGAGAACGATCCGCCCTGACCTCGACCGGGCCCTGGCGGGGTTCCTGGTCAGGGCGTGCGCCCCGGCTAGCGCTGACCGCTTTGCCACGGCGGCGGAGATGCGGGTCGCCTTGCGGGAGATCCGCGCGGGCCTCTTACCGGGTCTCGGGAAGCGCCACCGTTACCCCCGCGCCTCCGGGCGCATCTGCTGCCGGAGCGCGTTGATGTCCATCGACGTCCAGTGCTCGATCAGCCGACCATCGCGGAGCCGGAAGATGTCGATGAACTCGAGCTCGACCCGGTTCCCGGTCGGCGGCAGGTCCCAGAGCTCACCGAGATGCGTTCCCCGGAATGTCTTGCGGGTCGCCACCAGGTCGCGCTCGGCGAGCTGGTCGCCGATTTCCACGGTGGCATCGGGAAAGGCCTGCAGCAGCGCGCCGTAAAAGGCCTGGAATCCGCTCGCGGGCCGGTCCGTCTCCGGAAGAGCGCGGCCTTCCGGCCGGTAGTGGTTCTTGAACTCCGGGTGGAAGGCCTCGTCGGCGAACGCCAGGTCGTGCTGGTTCTGGCAGCGCTCGACGAACTCGGCCACCGCCTGCTTGTTGCCGTCGTGCTTTTTGCGGTCATGCCCGATATCGCCATGCTCAATATCGCCATGCTTGATGTCGTCGCCCGGCATTCCCCCACCTCCCGCATCCGGCACCTATCATGCATCATCTGCCGTCGCGGTCGCTAGGACTCCACGTCCAGCGGAACCGCAGGTCAGTGTGCCGTCCAGGGACGGAGCTTGTCGGGGTTGCGGACAGCCCAGATGTGCTTGATCCGGCCGCCGTCGACATCGAACGCGAACACCGTCACGGTGACGCCGTCCTGCTGGGCTACCAGGCCGGGCTGGCCGTTGACCGTGCGCTCCAGGATCGTCACGTTGCCGGGGCTCCGTTCGGCCAGATCGACGATGTAGCGCGCGATCTGCTCGCTGCCCTCGATCGGGTGCAACGCGGCGGGGGCCAGGCCGCCGCCGTCGGCGATCACGGTGGCGCCGGGGTCGAGGAGCCCGATGAGGGCGTTGATGTCCTTGGCTGCCCAGGCCTGCTTGAAGTCTCTGACGAGGCCGGCCTGCCGGGCCGTGGGGGTGGTCGCGGGAGGCTGTGACGACTGGATGCGGCGGCGGGCGGAGGAGGCCAGCTGGCGGCAGGCCGCCGGGGTCCGGCCGGCGATCTCGGCCACTTCGGCGAAGGGGTAGCCGAAGACGTCATGCAGGATGAAGGCGACGCGCTCGGCCGGGGTCATCGAGTCGAGCACGACGAGGAAGGCCATGTTGACCGACTCGTCCAGTGTGACCCGGTCGGCCGGGTCGGCCGTGATGTCACCCGGACGCCACTCAGCCGGCTCGGGCAGCGGCTCGGGGACCCATTCGCCCACGTAACGCTCCCGCCGGGCCCGCGCCGAGCCGAGCAGGTCGAGGCAGATGCGGCTGGCGACCTTCGTCAGCCAAGCGCCCGGGGACTCGATGGCTTCCTGCTGTGACTGGGACATGGCGTACCAGCGGGCGTAGGTCTCTTGCACCACATCCTCGGCATCGGCCAGCGAGCCGAGCAGCCGGTAGGCGAGGTTGAGCAACTGACGCCGCTCGCTCATGATCGCGCTCAGGTCCGAGCACACGATGCTGTCCTTCCCTGGTCGTACTGCCCTTACCAGTCCGACGAGATAGCACGCCGGTTTGTGAGGCGGCGAGCCGCCTGACATTGCGACCGGGTGCGCCGTCGTAATGCTCAGAAGCCGGCCGGGATTATCAGCCCGGCTAGTTCGGATGAAAGGCAGGGAAACCCATGAGGGACCTCGAGGTCATCGCGGACCGGGTGGAGATCGAGGCGCTGCGCGGCGAGTTCACCGACGCGGCGATGATGCGCGACTACGGCCGCCTGGCTACGTTGTTCACGGCCGACGGCGTGCTGCGGATCCCGGACGCCAGCATCGAGCTGCCCGGACGGGAGGAGATCCGCGCCTGGGGTGAACGGGTACCCACGGTGGTGGACCTCTTCGTGCAGACCACGCACCCGGGCACGATCCGGCTCGACGGCGATACCGCGTCCGGCCGGGCGTACATGTCCGAGCTCATCCGGCTGCGCGACGGCAGCTCGCACCTGAACTACGCCATTTACCACGACGAGTACCGGCGGACCCCGGACGGCTGGAAGTTCACCGAGCGCGTCTACGAGATCAGGTACCTCGACACCACTGCGCTGGCGGGGTCGGCGCCCCGGGACGCGCGCTGATGGCGGAAGCGCGTTAGCCGGCCGGGCATGGGCCCGGCCGGCTAACGGCTGGTTCTTGCGGGAGCGGGCTCTGGATTCGGATCGGGAATCCGGCCCGGCGCCGGGCGCCAATGTTCCCGGGTCAGAAACGCTCGGGGGTGTGCCGCACGCTGGCCACCCGGGTCTGAGCGTAATTGCACTCGGAGACGAAGGCAGCGACGCTGCGACGGATGCGAGCCAGTACGTTGTGGTTCATTGTTCCTCCTCGGTTTCCGGCCATCTCTTCGCCGGTAACTATGAGTCTCGTCGTAAGACCCCCCGTAGGGCATCGGAGGAAAGCCCTATATTGCCGACTGAGATGAGCCTTAGGCGGGGCCGGAGCGGCTTACGCCGGGCTTACCTTCTAGGCAGCGGCGGAGCGGCCCCAGCCCGACCGTCAATCCACAGGTCAGATCGGGTACTCGGTGGGCCCGGTGGTGTACTGGCGTCCGGCGGGGGTGGTCCAGGTAAAGGTGCCGTCGGGGTGCTGGGTGACTCTCCAGCGGGGGTCTTGCTTGAGCTGATGGTCGTGTCTACATTTGGGGCCGCCATTGCACAGGCACGTCCGCCCGCCTGCTTCGTACGGGGTGTTGTGCTCGAAGTCGGCGCGGCCTGAGAGGCGCCGGCACATGGGGGCGGTGCAGGTGGCGTGCCGGATCTGGGTCAGGTGCCGGAGCTTGACCCCGGGCTCGTGTCCGTTGGCCTGGTAGCGGTGGTCGCAGTCGCCGGCCGGGATCGGGTGGATCTCGATGATCCAGGCCCGCTGGCCGGGGGCCCCGGTGGTGAACCGCCAGGTGCCGTATCGGCCGGGTGGTCCGGGGCCGGCCGGGGTGAGGGTGAATCCGGTGCTGGTGGTGCCGGGCGGGCTGGTCCCGCCGGGCGGCCGCCGCTTCCGCCGCCTGGTATGGCAGCGGGGGTCGGGTCGGGCGCAGCCGTGTGCGATGGCCCGTCCCCGGGTGTCAGTGACGGTCAGGCACCACGTCGTCTTGGGATTGGCCGCTGAGGCGGTGGCCAGGTCGCGGGCCAGCCACGGGTCCACTGGCCCGAGCCCGGCCAGCTCGCCGGGCCGGTCGGCCAGGCCGAGCAGGGTAGTCAGCGGGGTGGTGAGGTGGTTCCGGCCCGCGAACCCGTCGGCATACCCGGCGGGACCCGGGCCTGCGCCAGAGGCCGGGCCCGCGCCAGAACCGGGTGCGCGGTGCGGCCCGGCCGGGTGATCGGCACTGGTGTCGGGCGGGGTGGTGCCGCGGAGGGCCGCCGGGCGGGAGTCCTGGTTCAGCAGCAGGTCGATCAGGGCGCGGGCACGGAGCAGGTCCATCCCGCCCGCTACCCCGGCCGCCTGGAGCTGGCGGGCCCACCAGGTGATCCGCTGGTCCACCGCGAGCACCTGCGCCGCGGGGAGCTCCCGGCCGGCCAGCCCGGCGTTGCCGGAGTGTTCCCGCCACCGCTCCACCCGCGCGTTTCGCGCACCATGCTCGCGCCGCTTCTTCGCCTTAGCGGGATTGACCCGGGCGACCGCCAGTGCGGCCGCGCGGCGCAGCGCGCCCGGGCTCATGGCCCTAGCCTGGTCCAGGATCAGCTGCTCGGCCTGGTGGGCCTCGTCCTGGTCCAGCAGCGCGGTCTCGCGGGCGATGATCTGCACCTTGGAGTGCCGCAGCAGTCCGTCTCGGAACAGCGCGCTGGTGCCGGGGAGCTTGACTTCCAGGTCATGGGCCAGGGACAGCACCCCATCGGCGACAGGCCGGATCTCGGCCAGCGCCCACTTGACTTCGTCTCCGGCCGAGTCCAGATAGGACTCTGGCATCCGCGCCAGCCCCAGGAGTGTGCAGCCGGGAGCGGGACGCCGACGGATCAGTTCCGCCGCCGCGGCATGCTTGAGCCAGCAGGCGGCGGCCTCGGCCCGGTCCGCGGCGGTGATCAGCCCGACGATCTCATCCTCGGACGCCTCGCCCAGACGGGCCGTAGCCACCGCCGCCTCGAGGAACTCGTGCAGCACAGCTGACCCCGGCGCCGTGTCCAGGCATTCCCCGGCACCGAACCCGCCGGCCGGGCCACCCGATATGCCGGGGACCAGATCCGCGGATCCGGGCAGTCCCGGGCCGCGGGGACCGCGCTTGCGGGCCTGGTCCGCGGCCACCACCCCGGCCAGCTCCGCGGTCTCCGCCCGGGCTAGGTACCGCGCGTCCGCTCGGCGCTCCGCCGCGAACTGGCCGGCCTCGGCCTCGATCACGGCCAGGTCCTCATCCGGCGGCAGGACACTGCCGTCCGGGTCCAGGTACTCCTCGTCCGCGGGCGGCTCGACCTCATCCAGGCTAGCGGCCAGCAGCGCTTCCCACTCGGCGGGCGACATCGGATCGGGGCGGGTGATCACCGGCTCCCGGCGATCCGGCTCAGGCTGCGCGCCGGGCACGAACCCTGGGTCCTCGCCAGACCCGGGAACAGCAGAAGCGGAGGGCGGGTGCACGCGCCACCTCCGTTCGGAAAAGTTGTATAGAACACTATATCGGGCTTTGCCATAAATTGCCAGCTGAAAACAATAATGGGAAAAGAGAAACGATAGCGTCAATTGTGACTCAAGGCAGTGGGATAGGAGGCCGGAGAGCTGGCTGGGGGCAAGTAATCAGGCTGGGCACCGGCCTAGCAGGGCGGGAG
>JAJKHX010000094.1 GCA_021154785.1 Nocardiopsis sp. | reverse complement strand
GCTGACCTCGGACGCCGCGGCCGTGCCGGGCGGCGTGGCGAGGACCATCCGCGGCGCGCAGGCCGTGGCCCGCGGCGCGCGCGTCGCCGCCGAACGCTCGCGGTACGGCCGGGTCGCCCTGGTCAACGGGGCGCCCGGTCTGGTGATGGCGCCCGGTGGGCGGCTGGTCGTCGCGCTGGCCTTCACCTACAGCGAGGACCAGATCACCGGGATCGACGTCATCGCCGACCCCGGGCGGCTGGCCGGGCTCGACATCGCGGTGCTGGCCTAACCGGGCTGGCCTGACCGGGCTGGCGTTACGGTACTGGCATGAACGATCCGGGGCTGGTGTTCCGGGTGCTCGGCGGCGGGCAGGCGGCCGAGCACGCGGACGACTACGCCGGGCTGCACGCCGAGGTCTACGGCGACCCGCCGTACCGGCGGGCCGATGACGCCGAGGTGTACCCGGGCCGGTTCCGGGTCCAGCGCCGCCAGCCCGGGTTCGTCCTGGCCGAGGCCCGGCACGGCGGCTACCTGGTCGGCTACGCGGCCGGGATGCCGCTGCGGCCGTCCACCTCGTGGTGGCGGGAGCTGACTACCCCGCTGCCCGCCGAGGTCACCGAGGAGCACCCGGGCAGGACCTTCGCCCTGGTCGACCTGCTGGTCCGCGCGTCCTGGCGGCGCCAGGGCATCGGGGCGGAGCTGCACGGCCTCATCCTGGACGGCCGGCCCGAGGAACGCGCCACGCTCACCGTGCTGCCCGCGGCCGCCCCGGCGCAGAACGCGTTCCGGACCTGGGGCTGGCGCAAGGTGGCCCGGGCCCGGTCCGCATCCGGTACGGACGCCCCGGTGGCGGACGTGCTGGTCACCGTGCTTCCGGTGAAGTACTAGATCAGGCTGGATCCCGGAGCTGGCCGAGGATGCGGGCGAGTTCGGCGCGGTCGGCCGGGCTGAGGCGGCCGAAGGCGCGCTCGGCGTCGTTGCCCCGGGCGGCGCGGATCGCGCTCATGACCTCGGCGCCGTGCTCGGTCATCTCGACCAGGGTGGCCCGCCGGTCACCGGGGTCGGGGCGCCGCCCGACCAGGCCCCGGGACTCCAGGGCGTCCACCACTTCGGTGGCCGAACGGGGTGCGATATGCAGCCGGCCGGACAGGTCCGAGAGCCGCATGGCCCCGTGGTGCCCGAGCGTGCGCAGCGCGCGCAGGTGCGCCGGGGTGATGTCCCAGGGCGCCAGCGTCTCCTGAGACGCCCCGCGGAGCTGGCGAGCCACCGACCAGAAGATCTCGGACAGCGACTCACTGCTGTCCTGGTCCCCGGGGCGGTCGGGGGGCACCGGGCGGTCCTGGCTCACGGGAATAGCGTATCAGCTTTTATTGCTGTAACCTCATAGTGAGGTAACCTCAGTATTGTACTGGACCTTCAGATCGGGGAAACACCCTTGGCAGCACCCCCCACGAACCGAGATACCCACGGCCGCGGCCGTGGCCCCAAGACCGTCACCGCGGCGGAAAAGGCGCAGGCCCACGAGGTGTCACTGCGCCGCATCGGGCGGCTCTTCACGCCCTACAAGTGGCAGCTGACCATCGTCACCGCCATCATCGTGGCCTCCTCGCTGGTCGGCCTGGCCTCGCCGTTCCTGCTCCGCGCGGTCATCGACAAGGCCCTGCCGGAGCGGAACCTGCAGCTGCTGGCCTGGCTGGTGATCGCCATGGTCGCGGTCGCCGCCGTCAGCTCAGGCCTCGGCATCATCCAGACCTGGATTTCCACCAAGGTCGGCCAGCACGTCATGCACGGGCTGCGCACCAGCGTCTTCACCCACCTGCAGCGGCAGTCGATCGCCTTCTTCACCCGGACCCGCACCGGCGAGGTGCAGTCCCGTATCCAGAACGACATCGGCGGCATGGAAGCGGTCGTGACCTCGACCGCGACCTCGATCGCCTCGAACCTCACCACCGCCGTCGGCACCAGCGTGGCCATGGTGGCCCTGTCCTGGCGGCTTTCCCTGATCTCGCTGGTGGTCATGCCGCCCGCCATCTACCTGACCCGCAAGGTCGCCAGGATGCGCCGCGCAATCACCAGCCAGCAGCAGCGCGAGCTCGCCGGCCTCAACGTCACCATCGAGGAAGGCCTGTCGATCAACGGCATCCAGCTGGCCAAGACGATGGGCACCAGCGCGGCCCTGGTCGAGCGGTTTACCGCCTCCTCGGCCCGGCTGATCGACCTGGAGCTCCGCTCGCAGCTAGCCGGGCGCTGGCGGATGGCCTCCCTGAGCATCATCTTCGCCACCATCCCGGCCATCATCTACCTCGCGGCCGGGCTGCCGGTCACCGCCGGCACGATCAGCATCGGCACCCTGATCGCCTTCACCACGCTGCAGAGCGGGCTGTTCCGGCCCATCACCGGGCTGCTCGGCACCAGCGTCTCGGTGATCAGCTCGCTGGCGCTGTTCGCCCGGATCTTCGAGTACCTCGACCTGCCGGTGGAAGTCGACGACCCAGCCCATCCGGTGCGGGTCGACCCGGCCGCGGTCACCGGACACGTCACCTTCGACGCCGTCAGCTTTACCTACCCAGGCGCCGACCGCGCCGCCCTGGACGGCATCGACCTGGACGTCCCGGCCGGGAGCACGCTGGCCCTGGTCGGCGAGACCGGCTCGGGCAAGACCACCCTCGGCTCCCTGGTCGCGCGGCTCTACGACCCGACCCAGGGCACCATCCACATCGACGGCACCGACATCAAGGACATGCGGCTGGCCGACCTGGCCGCCATCGTGGGCGTGGTCAGCCAGGAGACCTACCTGCTGCACACCACGGTGCGCGAGAACCTGCGCTACGCCAAGGCCGGCGCCACCGACGCCGAGATCGAGCAGGCCGCCCGCGCCGCCCAGATCCACGAGCTGATCGCCAGCCTGCCCGACGGCTACGACACCATGGTGGGTTCCCGCGGGCACCGCTTCTCCGGCGGCGAGAAGCAGCGCATCGCCATCGCCCGGACGCTGCTGCGCGATCCGCGCGTGCTCGTGCTCGACGAGGCCACCAGCGCCCTGGACACCGAGACGGAGCGCGCCGTCCAGCAGGCGTTCGACGCCCTGGCTCAGGGCCGCACCACGATCACGATCGCGCACCGGCTCTCCACCGTCCGGGACGCCGGCCAGATCGTCGTGCTGGACCACGGCCGCGTCGCCGAAGCCGGCACCCACGACAGCCTGCTGGAAGGTCAGGGTCGCTACGCCGCCCTGGCCGCCTAGGCCGCGGCTAGCTCTCCGGCGGCTTGACGATGTTCTCCAGCGGCTGGCCGGCCGTGAAGCGGGCCAGCTGCGCGGCCATCAGCCGGTCCGCGCGCGGGAAGAAGGCCGAGCTCGCGCCGCCCACGTGGGGGGAGATCAGCACCCCGGGCTGCCGCCAGAGCGGGTGACCGGCGGGCAGCGGCTCCGGGTCGGTCACGTCCAGCGCCGCCCGGATCCGGCCCGTGGCCAGCTCGGCGACGAGCGCGTCGGTGTCGACCAGCTTGCCGCGGGCCACGTTGACCAGCAGCGCGCCGTCCGGCAGGAGCGCGAGTTCCCGGGCGCCGATCAGGCCCTCGGTCTGCGGCGTGTGCGGGGCGATGAGGAAGACGACGTCGGCCTCGGGCAGCAGCTGGTGCAGTTCCCCGGCCGGGTGCACGCGCGGCGGCCCGGGGCGGGCGCGGCGCGCCACCCGGGTGACCGAGGCGACCTCGAAGCCGTCCAGCCGGCGCTCGATGGCCTGCCCGATGTGCCCGTACCCGACGATCAGCACCCGCTGGTCGGCCAGCGCCTGGCCGAAGGCGAACTTCCAGGCCCGGTCGGCCTGATTCCGGGCGAACTCGTCCAGGTGGCGGCCGCTGGCCAGGGCCAGGGCGACGGCCAGCTCGGCGGTGCTGGTGTCGTGCAGGCCCGCCGCGTTGCACAGCGTCACCCCGGACGGCACCAGCGGCAGGAACTCCTCGTAGCCGGCGGTGAGGGTCTGCACCACCTCTAGCTTGGGCATCTCCGCGGCCCGCTCGAGGACGGCCGGGCCCCGCATGTAGGGCAGCACGTAGAAGGCGACCTCGTCGATCGTGCCGGGGAAGTCGTCCCCGTCGGCCCGGTAGAAGTCGAGTTCCAGCCCGGCGGGAATGCCGCCCAGGCGCCGTTCGGCTTCGGCGCGGTCGGCGTAGGGCACCCAGGCGAGTGGCACGGGGTCAGCCTCCTCCTCGGTCAGGGCTTTACCGGTACCAGCATCCACCATGGTCCCCGCGAGGCCCGCACGGGTCCCGGTCCCGTCGGGTTCCGGTCGCGGACCTCGGCGGCGGAAAAGCCAACCAGGGCGTTAACTTCTCCGACCTCCCCGGCTTTTCGCTGTACCTGAACACCCTGGTCACCGTGGACGGCACCGACGTCTTCGTCATCACCAACTTCAGCGGCACGAACGACGCGGTATCGACCGCGTCCATGCTCAAGCTGGTCAACCGGACCATGAAGCTCCGCTAAAAAACCCCGATCTGGCCAGGGCGGTTCCCAGGGTCCGCTCTGGCCAGTCAGCGGCCGGCGGCCTGGACGCCGAGTTCCGCCCGGAGCAGGTGCTTCTGGATCTTCCCGGAAGGATTCCGCGGGATCGCGTGCACCACCACCGCGTGCGGGGCCTTGTAGTCGGCGATCCGGTCGCGCGCCCACGCCCGCAGTTCCCCGGCCGTCGGCTCGGCCCCGTCCGCCGGGACGATCACCGCGAGGATGCTCTCGCCGTAGTCGGGGTGCGGGACGCCGATGACCGCGACGTCGAGGACGCCGGGATGACCGGCGAGCGCGTTCTCGACCTCGACCGAGTAGACGTTGCGGCCACCCGTGATGATCATGTCCTTGAGCCGGTCGACCAGGGTGATGTAGCCGTCGGCGTCCACCACCGCCAGGTCACCGGTGTGCAGCCAGCCGTCCCGGAGGGTGTCCGCGGTCGCCTCGGGCCGGTTCCAGTAGCACTTCATGATGGTCTCGCCGCGCAGTATCAGCTCGCCCACCTCGCCGGGGGCCACGTCGGCGCCGTCGGCGGTGACGATGCGGGCCTCGGTGCTGGGGATGGCGTAGCGCCCGCTGGCGTCCGGCCGGGCCCGGACGTCTTCCGGGCCGGAGTAGATGCCGCCGGGACCGCCCTCGGTCTGGCCGCACAGCTGGTAGAGCTCGACCGCGGGCAGCGCCGCGCTCAGCGCGCGGACCGCCTCGGCCGGCATCGGCGCGGCGCCGAACATACCGACCCGCCAGGCGGAGAAGTCGCGGCGGGCGAAGTCCGGCAGCCGCAGCATGAACTGGTACATCGTCGGCACGCCGAAGAACACCGAGATGCGCTCCCGCTCGATCAGCGCCGCCACCTCGGCCGGGTCGAACGCCGGCACCACCACGTGCGTCATGGCCAGCATGGTCCCGGCCCACAGGACCAGGGTCAGCTGCGCGGAATGGTAGAGCGGCGCGACGTGCATGGTGCGGTCGCCCTCGCGGTAGCCGGCCGTCCCGATGATGTTGACGGCGACCCACAGCGAGCGGTGATGGTCGAACAGCGCGCCCTTGGCCGCGCCGGTGGTGCCCGAGGTGTAGAGCAGCAGGGCGTCGTCGGCCTCGGCCGGGACGTGCGTCACGGCGGGATGCTCCCCGACGGCGAGCCCGGCGAGGTGGGGCAGCGAGAGCAGTCGCGGCGCCGTCCCGCTCTGTGACACCCCCTGGGCCACGACCTCACCGAGCTCGGGGGCGAAGAGCACGACCGCCGCCCCGCAGTCGGTGATCAGGTGAGCCACCTCGGGCGGAGCGTTCCGCGGGTTGCCGGGGACCAGGATCGCGCCGGTCCGGAGCACGGCGTAGGCGGCGATCACGAACGCGTCGCTGTTGGGCGAGATCAGCAGCACCCGGTCGCCGGGGGCGACCCCGTGGGCGGCGAGCGCCGCCGCCGTCCGCTCCACCTCCTGGTAGAGCTCGCGGTAGGTGCGCCGGACGGCACCGAAGACAAGCGCCTCCCGGTCCGGGCAGCGAGCCGCGGTCGTACGCAGGGTGTCGGGGATCGAAGGCATGGTGGCTCCCCCTCATCGGTGCCTGGAGAGAAGTGAATCATCCCGGCGAAAACTAGGGAACCCGGAACCAAAACTGGGGAACCGCTCCCGATTCGCCGGACCGGGCCGCTGCCATACCGTCACAGGGTAAGCAACGCAGCGATCAGGCCCTGATCGCGTCCCTTGGGGAGGGAAATTAACCATGCACAACATCAAGAATCTAGCCAGGCTGGGCGTCTTGCTGACGACGCTGGGGATTGTCGCGCTGGCCTTCGCCGGCCGCGCCTCGGCGGCGACCGGAATGGTCCCGCGTCCCGGTGGCACAGGCGGGACCGGCGATCCGGCCGGGCCGACGACCGTGGTACGTACCGTGGTGGTGGGCGGCATGCCGGGCTGGCAGATCGCCGCCATCGCGATCGTGGCCGCCCTGGTCGCGGCCGCCGCGGCGGTCCTGCTGGACCGTTTCCGCCCCGCCCGCCGCCGTCCGCTGACCGCGGCGGCCTGACCGACAGCCCTGAGTGAGGAAGGAACCGGCATGCCCCGTTTCATGGATTTCCACGAGGACCTCAAGCTGCCGCCCGAGGCCATCGCGCAGATCAGCGAAGACACCCGCAACGAGAAGGCGGACGAGTTCGGCGTCCGGCAGGTGGAGCTTTTCCACAACCCCGACGGCAAGGTGTACTGCCTGCTCGAAGGGCCCGACGAGGAGGCCGTCCGCCAGCACCACGCCGCCATCGGCGTGGACTGCGGCGCAGTCCACCGGGTCGACGGCATCACCTGAGCCCCGGTCTGAAGGGACCGGCCCGGCGCCTGATTCGCCCTCAGGTGCCGGGCCGTCGGCCGTTACGCACCAAGCATCCCCTCCGGCGTGGCAGGATCGGACCCGCGATGTTCCACGCCGACCTCCATATCCACTCGAAGTTCTCGCGTGCCTGCAGCAAGGACTGCGACATCGAGCACCTGTCCTGGTGGGCGCTGCGCAAGGGCCTGCGGGTCCTCGGCACCGGCGACTTCACCCATCCGGCCTGGTCGGCGGAACTCAGGGAAACCCTGGTCCCGGCCGAGCCCGGCCTGTTCCGGATCCGCCCGGACCTGGAGCAGCGACTCCTCCGCGACACCCCGGCCAGCTGCGCGGGCCCGGTCAGGTTCCAGCTCAGCGTGGAAATCTCCACCATCTACAAGCGTGACGACCGCACCCGCAAGGTGCACCACCTGCTGTACGCGCCGGACTTCGAGTCGGCCGACCGGATCACCGCCGCGCTGGCCAAGATCGGCAACCTGGCCTCGGACGGCCGGCCGATCCTCGGGCTCGACTCCCGCGACCTGCTGGACATCACCCTGTCCGGCGGCCCCGGCTGCTACCTCATCCCGGCCCACGTCTGGACGCCGTGGTTCGCGGTGCTCGGCTCCAAGTCCGGTTTCGACGCGGTCCGGGACTGCTACGCCGACCTGGCCGGCCACATCTTCGCGGTCGAGACCGGCCTGTCCTCGGACCCGGCGATGAACTGGAGGTGCTCCTCGCTGGACGGGTACCGCCTGGTCAGCAACTCCGACGCGCACTCCCCGCCGATGCTCGGCCGCGAGGCCACCGTCTTCGACACGGAGCTGGACTACTTCTCGATGATGACGGCGCTGCAGACCGGTGACGGCCTGGCGGGCACCGTCGAGTTCTTCCCCGAAGAGGGCAAGTACCACCTGGACGGGCACCGCAAGTGCGACGTCCGGCTGGAACCCGAGCAGACCAGGGGCGTCGACGCCAGCTGCCCGCGATGCGGCAAGCCGCTCACCGTCGGCGTCCTGCACCGGGTGGCCGAACTGGCGGACCGGCCCGCCGGGTACCGGCCGCCCGGCGCGGCCGGGTTCACTCACCTGGTCCAGCTGCCCGAGATCATGGGCGAGATCGTGGGCACCGGCCCGAAGAGCAAGAAGGTGGCCGGCGCGGTCGGCAAGCTGGTGGCCGCGCTCGGACCCGAGCTGGGCATCCTGCGCGACGTCCCGCTCGACGACCTGCGCCGGGCCGGCGGGTCGCTGCTCAGCGAGGGCATCGCCCGGCTGCGCCGCGGCGAGGTCATCAGGGACTCGGGCTACGACGGCGAGTACGGCACGATCCGCCTGTTCCGGCCGGACGAGCTGGACGGTGCGGCCCTGTTCGCGATGGACCGCCCGGCCCCCGCCCAGAAGACCAATGACGCCGAACGGGGCAGGCTTCCCCGTCCCGCGGCCAGCTCCGTGCGACCGGATCAGGACGCCGCGGCTCCTTCTGCCGACCGGGGATCGCTGCCCCGCTCGCTTCTCGATGGCCTGGACCCGGATCAGCGGGCCGCCGCCACCGCCGACGGGCCGCTGCTGATCATCGCGGGACCTGGCAGCGGCAAGACCCGCACGCTCACCTACCGGATCGCGCACCAGATCACGGAGCGCGGCCTGCCCGCGGCCGGCTTCCTGGCCATCACGTTCACCCGGCGGGCAGCCCAGGAGGTGCAGGACCGGCTGGCCGTGCTGTGTCCCCAGGAT
>JAJKHX010000093.1 GCA_021154785.1 Nocardiopsis sp. | reverse complement strand
GGCCGAACCGGTGCGCAAGCAGCCCGGCGACCCCGTCCTGTCCGGTAGCGCCGTGGTGGCCGGAACCGCCCGGATCCGCGCCGACCGCGTCGGTGGCGACGCCTACGCCGCCCGGCTCCAGGCCCAGGCCCGGCGGTTCAGCCTGATCCGCTCCGAGCTCCAGCAGGGCACCAACCAGATCCTGCGCCTGGTGACCTGGGTGATCATCCCGGCCGGGCTGCTGCTGATCGCGAGCGAGTTCCTCCGCAGCCACGACCCGCTGCGCGATGCGGCCCGCGGTTCGGCCGCTGGCGTGGTGGCCATGGTGCCGGAGGGCCTGGTGCTGCTCACCTCCCTCGCGTTCGCGGCGGGCGCGCTGCGGCTGGCCCGGCGCCGGGTGCTGGTCCAGGAACTGGCGGCGATCGAGGGCCTGGCCCGGGCCGACGTACTGTGCATCGACAAGACCGGCACGCTGACCGAGCCGGGCCTGCGGCTGGTGGCGGCCGAGGTGGTCACCGGCCGGGCGGGCGCGCCCGTCGCCGAGGCCATCGGCGCGCTGGCCGCCGCCGACGAGGCGCCGAACGAGACAGGCCGGTTGCTCTCGGCCCGCTATCCCGCCCCCGCGGGGTGGACGATCCGGCGGCGGGTGCCGTTCTCCTCGTCCCGCAAGTGGAGCGGGGCGGCGTTCGACGGCCACGGTACCTGGCTCCTCGGCGCCCCGTCCGTCGTCGCCGGCGGCCGCCTGCCCGGCGACGTGGCCGCGGCCGTCCGGGAGCACGAGGCAGCCGGACGGCGCGTGCTCCTGCTGGCCAGCACGCCGCGGTCCCTAGCGGGAGACGAACTGCCGAGTGGTGTGGAACCGACCGCGCTGCTCGTGCTGGCCGAGGAGCTGCGGCCGGACACCGCCGCCTCGGTGCGCTACCTGCTGGCGGAGGGGATCACGATCAAGGTGCTGTCCGGCGACGCGCCCCGCGCGGTGGCGGCGATCGCCGGCCGGGCCGGGATCCCGCCCGGCGGGCCGCCCCGCGACGCCTCCACGCTGGGCGAGGAGGACATCGGCGACGTGCTGGCGTCGGCGAACATCCTCGGCCGGGTCCGGCCCGAGCAGAAGCTGGCCGCGGTCAGGGCGCTGCAGGCAGCCGGGCATGTGGTCGCGATGTGCGGGGACGGCGTCAACGACGTGCAGGCCCTCAAGCAGGCCGACCTGGGCATCGCGATGGGCTCGGGCAGCCAGGCCAGCCGCTCGGTGGCCCGGGTCGTGCTGCTCGACGGGACGTTCGCCGCCATCGGCCCGATGCTGGCCGAGGGACGCCGGGTGGTGGCGAACATCGAGCGGGTGGCCGGGCTCTTCGTCACCAAGACCGTGTACGCGGCGATCATCGCGGTCGCGGTCGGGGCGGCCGGAATCACCTACCCCTTCTTCCCCCGGCACCTGACCATCATCAGCACCCTCACCATCGGGGTGCCCGGCTTCTTCCTCGCCCTGGGCCGCGGCGCGCCCAGGGCGAGGCCCGGCTTCACCCGGCGGGTACTGGCGTTCACCATCCCGGCCGGGACCGCCACCGCGACGGCGGCGCTGGCCTGCTACGCCATCACCCGCGCGGCTGGGTACGCCGCCGTCTCGCGGACGGCCGCCATGCTGGCCGTGTTCGCCATGGGCCTGTGGGTCCTCGGCCTCGTCGCGGGGCGGCCGGCCATCCGCCGGGTCGTCCTGGTCGCGGCGATGGGCGTCTGCGTCGTCCCGCTGCTGGCCGTCCCGGCGACTCGGAGGATCCTGGCGCTGCCGCTGCCGTCGGCCCCGATCCTCGCCGCCTGCGCCGGCGTGGTGCTGGCCGCCATCGCCGCGCTCACCGCGTGGAGGCGCTGGCGTGCACCAGGCCGGCCGGCTCAGCTGACGTAGAGCTGGCCGTTGGGTCCCTCGGCGATGGCGAGCTTGGTCAGCCCGGCCGTGGCCGGGCCGACTTCGACCGCGCCGGTGGCGGCGTTGAACTGCGAGCCGTGGCACGGGCAGGCGATCACCTTGGCGGCGGGGTCGTAGCCGACGGTACAGCCGGCGTGCGGGCAGACCGCGTCGAAGGCGACGAACGTGCCGGCCTTCGGCTGGATCACCAGCGACGGGTCACCAGAGGACGGGTCGGTGAACGAGGCCGCCTGGCCGACGGGAACGCCGCTGGCCGGGCCGACGGCCTGGCCCGGCGGAGCCTGCCGTGGCGCGGCCGTTTTTGCATCGTGCGGCGAGGAGGTGCCGGCCTGGGGGGGACCATGTGAGGCGGGCCCGGTGGCGGTGGCCGGCGCCAGGGCCGGCCCGGCGTTCTTGCCCGCCGTCCCTCCGGCCAGCCGGCCCAGGCCCGCCGCGAGGCCGCCGACGACCAGGCTCGCGACCGCGACCGCGGCGGTCACCGTACCCCTGAGTACGACCTCGCGGCGGCTGGCCGCCGGGCCGCCGACCCCGGAACGCCGCGCTTGCCTGGCCGCCCAGTCCGTGATGGCCGCGTCCAGGGACAGGACCGGGCCGGAGCCGGCCAGCAGCAGCGGCGTCCAGGCGAACGCGAACACGATGTCCGCCCCGGTGTAGTACGGAGCCGCATGGAAGCTGACGGTGAGGAACAGCATCAGCGACAGCGCCATGCCGCCGGCCGCGGCGAGCCGGGCCCGGAACCCGAGCAGGGTTCCAACGCCGACCGCCAGCTCGCCGAACGCGATGATGATGCCCAGCGGGACCGCGACGTGGGCCAGCGGTGAGATCAGCGCGTGAATGGGGCTGCGCCGGGCTGCGGCCGCCAGCTGGGCCTGGATCGAGGCCGGGTCGCTCGCGTCGAAGAACCGCGGGTTGGCCAGCTTCTGCAGGCCGGCGAAGCAGAACGTGAACCCGAGGAACGCGCGCAGCGGCAGCAGCACGCGGCCCAGCACCGGCGCGTCCGACGTTACCGGGGCAGCTTGCCTGGATGCCACTACTGGCCTGCGCCAGGTGCCAGCGCCAGCCAGTGGCCCACGTGACTGAGCAGGAGAAAGCCGAGCATGGCCCCGGCGACCAGGCTGGCAGCGATCAGCCACTGCCGGATCCCGGCCCCGGTGACGTCACGGCGCGTCCGCCGCAGCCAGTCCCGGGGCGCCAGCCGGAATACCTCGCCGAGGTGGCCGAGCACGTGGATGGTCATGGCGCCGAACCACAAGATGAAGCTGGCCTTGTGCACCTTCAGCAGCAGCGGCAGCCACGAGCCGCCCGCCAGGAGCAGTACCACGCCGCTGGCGAGCAAGACGAGGGTGAGGATCGTCACGGCCGGGCCCAGCAAGCGCAGCAGCAACGGCGGCGGCCCCTTGCGCCGGTAGGCCGCGTCACCGCGGTAGTAACGCGCGAACCGCCAGGTGGTGCTGGCCACCTTGAGCAGGACCGGCGGTACGAGCATCATGCCGATGAACACGTGCGGCGTCAGCAGCGCGCGTACCCGCAGGACCGTAACGCCCTCGATCGCCAGCAGCGCCAGCAGCACGGCCGCGTTAGACGCCGTCAGCCGGGCGTTGGCGGCCACGCCCGCGTCGGCCCTGCGTTCGGCCCGTCCGGGCAGCCAGACCTTATCCCGACTATCTGCGCTCACGGTGCGCACTCTAGGAAGGGAACGTGACGACGGCATGAAGGCGGGGGCACCACTCGTCACCTGGCGCTCGGCGCGGTTTCCTCGTCGCCCAGCGACAGGTACGCCTCGTCCTCCTGCGCCGTGTGCAGCCGCAGGATCGCGTATAGGCCGTAGAGAGTGGTGCGAAGGTCGGCGATGTCCGATTCGTCGGGAATACGGTCGCCGACCTCGGTGATGAGCCGGCCGAGCCGGGCTATCTGGTAGGCGATCTCAGCGTGGGCCCGGCTCATGGCGGCGGTGGGATCGGTCCCGCCGAGCAGCCGGTTCACGGCCGGGTACAGGTCCGCTTCTTCCGCGTTCTCGTGCGGCCAGATCTCCCCGGTGAGCACCGCGTGCGCCTGGCGGACCCGGGCCATGGCGACGCGTGGTTCCGTGGTGAGCGCGTCGGCGGCGGTCCGCAGCTGCTCGATGTCGGCCCGGATGAACTCGTGCTCGGCGCGGAACCTCCGGGTCAGCGCGACGTCCGCGGCGGTCAGCCGCGCGGCGGCGACCGGACGCAACGCGCGGAGCGCGTTGAGGATGACGGCCACGTCGATGCCCTCTTGCAGCAGCGCCCCCCAGACCGCCGGAAGCAGCCCGGCGGCGGCCACGCCCATCGCGGCCAGCGACATCCCCATTCCGGCCAGGACGCTCTGCAACGCGATCCGCCTGGTCCGGCGGGCCAGCGCCGCCGCCTCGCCGAGACGGCCGAGGTGATCGACAGTGAGGACCGCGTCGGCTGCCTCCGACGACGCGGTGGAACCGCGGGCCCCCATGGCCACCCCGACGTCGGCCAGGGCCAGGGCGGGCGCGTCGTTGATCCCGTCGCCGGTCATGATGACCGGGGCCCGCCGCTGTTCCCGGCGCACCGCGTCCAGTTTGCCGTCCGGAGTCAGCCCGGCGAGCACCTCGTCGACGCCGGTGAGCGCCCCGACAACGCCGGCTGCCTCGGCGCGGTCGCCGGTCGCCAGGACGACCCGGGTGATGCCGCCGCGGCGCAGCGCCCTGACCGTCTGCCGGGCGTCCGGCCGGATCCTGTCCTCGAGCAGCAGCGCGCCCGCGGGCTCGCCGTCCACCGCGACGAACACGGTGAGGGCCCCGTCCAGCCAGGCTCGCCTGCGGACGGCCCCGACCCACGCAGGAGCGCCCGTCACTGCGGCCCACTCGGCCCGGCCAAGTCTGACCGCCCGGTCCCCGACCGTTCCGGTGATGCCCTGGCCGAGCTGTTCGGTCACCCCCGCGGGCTGGATCAGCGGGCAGCCGCGTTCGGTCGCCGCGCGGACGACGGCCGCCGCCAGGACATGCCCGGAGGCCTGGTCGAGTGACGCCGCGAGGGCCAGGATGTCATCCGCCGGCAGGCTGCCTGCGGGCACGATGGCGGTCACGGCGGGCTGGCCGCTGGTCAGCGTACCCGTCTTGTCCAGCATCACGGTGGTGCACTGGGCGAGGCGTTCGAGAACCCCGCCGTTCTTCACCACGATGCCGCGGCGGGCCGCCGCGGACAGGCCGGAGACGAGGGCGACCGGTGCCGCCAGGATCAGCGGGCACGGAGTGGCGACGACCAGGACGGCCACCGCCCGGGCCGCACCGCCCAGTCCCCATGCCACCGCGGCTACCGCCAGGCTCAGGGGGAGGAACCACATGGCGTACCTGTCGGCCAGCCGGACGAACGGCGCCTGTGTGCTTTCCGCCTCGCTGACCAGGCGGACGATGTCGGCATAGGTACTCATCGCCGCGCTGGCGCTGGCCCGCAGGTCGAACGGCCCGGCAGCGTTCACCGTGCCGCTGCGCAGCGGGTCACCCCGCTGGTGCTCGACCGGCAAGGCCTCCCCGGTGAGCGCCGACTCGTCAAGCACGGCGGCGCCTGAGGCCAGCACGCCGTCCACCGGGACGACGTCGCCGGCCGCCACCAGCAGCAGGTCACCGGTAGCGACCTGATCCAGCGGCACGGTCTCCAGCGCCCCGTCCCGGTAGCGCCGGGCGGTCCGCGGCGCCCGGGCCAGCAGCGCGCTCAGGTCGTGGCGGGCGCGGTAGGCGGCCCAGGCTTCGAGGGCACGCCCGCTGGCGAGCATGACGCTGATCACGGCGGCGGCGAGCAGCTCACCGACCGCCACCGCGCCCGCCAGCGCCAGCAGCGCGATGACGTCGACACTGAGTCGCCCGTGCCACAGGCTGGCGACCGCGGTCCACAGCGCGTAGCCGAGGCCGCACGCCGCCGTGGCGAGCCACGCCAGGTCCGCGGCTCCGCCCGCGCCGGCCAGGCGGCATAGGCCGCCCGCGACCAGCCCGGCTGTCGTCGCGGCCAGCAGCAGCGGCGCCGACCGGCGGTTCAGCCACGTCAGCGCACCGCGGGCTGCTGTCATAGTCATAGTCATAGATGCCAATCTCCGCGCCGCCGACCGGCAGCACACCAGGCGAAGGTCACCAGACCCGGGGTCCTTCGGCCGGCGCGGGCCGCGTGGCTTCCTGGACCTCCCAGATCGCCGACGTCAGCACCTCGAACCTGTGCAGGTGACGGCGCAGCCGGGTGAAGTCTCCCGTCCCGGCCGCGGCGATGGCGTCGTCGGCCGCTGCTGCTAGCCGACGCAGGCGTACGCCGAGGAAGATGTCGGTGCCCGGGCTGCTCCCGGTCACGGCCCGGACCTCGCGGCCCGCGGCTGCGGCCTCGGCCAGGATCGCCTCGGTGGCCCCGGTCACCTCGGCCCTAGTCAGCCACGGGGACGGTGCCTCGGCGTCGTCGCGGGCAAGGAGCCGCAACGTGAGCAGGTGCGGCAGGCAGCGCGCCTGATGATCTCCGATCCGGTCCGCGATGGTCATCGCAGGCAGCCCCTTTTTTCCGCGGCCATTAGGGTCTCATTGCACGTCAGCGACCGGCGGCTGGCCAGGGACTAAGGCCCCTTCGCCGCGCGAGATCGCCTTATATGGCGGCGCGGTCACGCTCACCGGTCCGGACGCGCAGGGCGCCGTCTACCGGGGTGACCCATATCTTCCCGTCACCGATCGTTTCCGTCCGGGCGTGCTTGGCGATGGCCTCGACCAGGGCTTCCACGTCGTCATCGAGGGCAACGATGTCCAGCCGGATCTTGTGCAGCAACGTCACCCGGGACAAGCCAGCCCCGGCGGCCAGCTGGCCGAATTGGCGGCCGAAACCGCGGATATCGGTCACGGTCAGGCCACGAGCCCGGTTGTCGGCCAGGGCGCCGATCAGCTCGTCGAGCTTGTCGGGCCTGACGATGGCTGTGATCAGTTTCATGTCAGTTCGCCTTCTCGGTCTACGCGCTCACATGCTGCGCATGCGGTGAAACTTGCGGATGTCGTCATTGCCCGCCAGCAGCGCGAGGCCGGTGACCAGCAGGACGACGCACGCAGCGCTCCTCAGCGCCGTGCCGGTGATGTGCTTCATGGTCCGAGCCTTTCTCTTCCGCCCGGGACGGATTCCCGCGACTGATCAGGTGCGGCGCGGCCACGGCCGGCCCTGCAGGCTCACTGTCGCGGTCCGCGGGCGCCGCGGGCTAGGGACGAACAGCTGGATTTGCCGGGACCTGGGTCCCGGGCGGCCCTAGCCGGCGTCCCGGCGGGTGAAGGCGCGCTTGGCCACGGCCGTCGTCCCGATGAAGGCGAACAGCGCTACGGCCACCGCGGACGGGATGATGGTCGGGCCGCTGGACGGGTTCGAGAAGACCATGTCGCCACCGAAGATGCCGTCGAACAGGACCGCGAGCCACATCGCGACGATGCTCACCGCACCCCAGAACGCGGGGACTAGAAGCCGTGCGGCGATGCCGTCGCGATCCGGCCTGGCGGTGGAGGGCTCATTCATGGTTGCAGTCATGACAACCTCCTTAATCACGATCTCACCGTTACCCGGCACCGAACGCGCCGCCAGAGGCGTTGGTCACGGCATTCCGGGACTGGCCGGGCTGCGCGGCTACCACCGCGTCTGGCTGCCCTGGCCCACGGCCGTGCAGGCCTACGAGGACAGGACGAAAGACCCGTCGGCCGACAACCAAGGCCCATGACCGCGGCCGGTCCCGCTGATCCATGATGAGGGAAAGAGCAGGACATTGACGCCGAACGGACTGGGTTCATGGCTACCTCCGACGGTCCGGCCGCGCCCTGCCGCGGCGCTTCGGGAGGGATGAGAGATGGAAATTATCTACGAGCGCCCCCCGCTGTCGTACCCGGCGGCGCTGCGGGCGCTGGCCCGCTGCTCCGCCAGCACGGCCCGGCTGCTCCGGCAGCACCGGCTGCGCCTGCCCGCCCGGTGGGTGGGGACGCAGCTGCGTTTTGCCGACGGCACCTCGGCGCGGGTGTACCGGGAGACAGTCGCCGACCGGGGCGTGACGCTGGACCCGTGCGTGCTCGTCGTGGAGTTCCGGCTGCGCGCCGTGCGCGGACCCGGGCATGCCGCGTTCCGCCGGGAGAGCCTGCTCAACACCCCGCTGTTCGCGGGCTTCCCCGGGTTCGCGTCGAAGCTATGGCTGGCAAACGACGATCTGGGCCGCTACCGGGGCCTGTACGAGTGGGACGACCCGCTTCTGGCTGAGAACTACGCGCGGGCCCTATGGCGGGTGCTCGCCCTGGTGTCGGTGCCGGGCTCGATTCACTACGTGGTGCTGCCCGGGCTGCGCCGGGACGAGGTGCTCGAACGGCCACACCTGATGGGCGGGGACGAGACCTGGTGGCGCCTGGTCCAGGTCACGTAAACCACGACATTCTGGTGGCGGGCGCGGGCCCGGCCGGGCTGGCCCTGGCCCTGCAGGCGCATGACCACGGCGCGACCGTCCGTATCGTAGACCGGCGTCCGGAGGCGGTCCGCCCCTCCCGCGCGCTCATCCTGCACGCCCGCACGCTGGAGGTGCTGCGTCCGATCGGGGTGACGTCGGCGCTGCCGGCCCGGGCCGACACCGCGCCAGCGGCCGACCTGCGGCTCGGCGGCCGCGCCGTCCGCGTCACGTTCGGCGACCTCGCGCTGCCAGACACCGCCTTCTCGCACCTGACGCTGGTCCGGCAGATGGAGGTGGAACGGGTACTGGCAGGGGCGCTGGCCGACCGCGGCGTCGAGACCGGGGACTGGACCGATGCGACCGTGATCATCCTGGTCATCGTGGTCAACACCACCGCGGGCGTCATCCAGGAAGTCAAGGCCGACCACGCCATCTCCGCCCTGACCCAGCTCACCGCGCCGGACGCCCGGGTGATCCGCGACGGCGCCCAGCAGCAGATCCCCGCCGCCGACATGGTCACTGGCGACCTGATCGTCCTGGCCGAAGGCGACATCGTGCCCGCCGACGCCCAGGTCACCGAGGCGGCGGCGCTGCTGGTCGACGAATCCGCACTGACCGGGGAGTCCGTCCCGGTCGACAAGGCCGCCGGGGCTGACGTGGTGTCGTCGGGCACGGTGGTGGTCCGCGGGCGGGGCTACGCCGTCGTGACCGCCACCGGCACGGCCAGCGCGATGGGCCGGGTCGCCGCGCTGATGACGGCCAGGTCCGCGCTGACGCCGCTGCAGCACCGGATGATCGAGGTGGGCCGGGCGCTAGCCGTCGCGGCGGTGGCCTTGTGCGCGATCGTGCTGGCGGTCGGGCTGGCCCGTGGCCAGGGCACCGAGCTGATGGTCATCACCGCGATCAGCCTGGTGGTCGCCGCTGTGCCCGAGTCGCTGCCCGCCGTGGTCACCCTCGCGCTGGCCTGGGCGCGCGGCGGATGACCGCCCGGCACGCGCTCATCCGGCGGCTGCCCGCGGTGGAGACCCTGGGCTCGGTCACCGTCCTGGGCACCGACAAGACCGGCACGCTGACCGAGGGCGCCATGGTCGCCCGGCGGCTGTGGACTCCGGCCGGCGAGACGGTGATCAGCGGTGACGGCTACGAACCGCGTGGCCGGGTCCTCCGCGACGGCCGCCCCCTGGGCCCCGCCACCGACCCTGATGTCGCAGAGCTGCTGACCGCAGCCGCGCTGTGCAACGATGCCGCGCTGCGCCCGCCCGCGGGCGGCCAGGGCTGGACCGCGATCGGAGACCCCACCGAGGCGGCCCTGCTCGCTGCCGCGGCCCGGCTCGGCCTGCAGGCCGGGCAGCTCACCGCGGCCATGCCCCGCATCGGCGAGATCCCGTTCGACAGCGGCCGCAAGAAGATGACCACCGTGCACCGGCACCCCGCCGCAGGCGTACGGGTGATCTGCAAGGGAGCTCCCGAATCACTGCTGGATGAGGCGGTGCTGTGCGATGATCCCGGCACCGTGGCCAGGGCCCGTCAGCACGCCGGAGAACTCGCCCGGGACGGGTTCCGGGTACTCGCCGCGGCCACGGCCGACCGGCCCGCCGTCTCCGCCCCGGATGAACTAGAACACGGGCTGCGGCTGCTCGGCCTGATCGGCATCCTGGACCCGCCCCGCCGCTCCGCCGCCGCCGCCATCGCCTCCTGCCAGGCCGCCGGGATCACCCCCGTGCTGATCACCGGGGACCACCCGGCCACCGCCCGCGCCATCGCAGCCGAGCTCGGCATCGTGCACCCCGGCGACGACGTGATCGATTGCACCGGCCTGGCCGCCGACCTCGCCGACTCCCGGGCACGCGTGTTCGCCCCGGCCAGCCCGGAGCAGAAACTCGCCATCATCTCCGCGCGGCAGGCCGCCGGCGACGTCGTGGCCATGACCGGCGACGGGGTAAACGACGGGCCCGCGCTGCGCCGCGCCGACATCGGCGTGGCCATGGGCGGGCGCGGCATCGAAGTCGCCCGCCAGGCCGCCGACCTGGTCCTGGCCGACGACAACCTGCAGACGGTGGTCACCGCCGCCGAAAAGGGCCGCCGGGTCTACGGCAATATCCGCCGGTTCCTGCTGTACGGGCTGTCCGGCGGCAGCGCCGAGATCGCCGTCATGCTGGCCGGGCCCGTCTTCGGCCTGGCGCTGCCCCTGCTGCCCGCCCAGATTCTCTGGGTCAACCTGCTCACCCACGGCCTGCCCGGCGTCGCCCTCGGCGGCGAGCCCGCCGACCCCGGCATCATGGACCGCCCGCCCCGGCCGCCCGCGGAAAGCGTACTCGGCGCCGGGCTGTGGCAGCGGATCCTCCGGATCGGCCTGGTGGTCGCCGCGGTCACCCTCGGCATCGCCTTGTGGGGACACGCCACCGGACGGCCCTGGCAGAGTATGGCCTTCTTCGCCCTCGGCACCACCCAGCTCGCCGTCGCCCTCGGTTCCCGGTCCCGGCCTGGCACGCTGGCCAACCCGATGCTGCCTGCCGCTGTCGCCGCCGCCCTGGGCCTGCAGTTCGCCGGGCTGTACCTGCCCTTCCTCCAGGAACTGCTGCACACCCAGCCGCTCACCGTTCTCGACCTGGCCGTGGTCTTCGGGGCCTCTACCCTCGGGTACGCCGCCGTCCGGCTGGACCGCATCCTGTTCCGCCGCAAGCGACCCGGCGACCCGCCAGCCGATCAGGGACCGTCAGCACGCCTCGCCGGCTGATCCGCTCGCGGCTCCTGCTGGCGCCCGAGCGCGACCGCGCTCACCACCAGGCAGGCGAATGCCGCGACCTGCAGGATGGCCCGCGTCCCGTGCGGCAGCGTCTCGCCGAAGAGCACGAACCCGGCTGCGATCGGGACCGCGTTGGTCGCCATGGTCGCCATGCCCGCCGCGGTCAGCGCGTCGCCCCGCTGGTAGGCCCACTGCAGCACGCTGGTCCCGGCCGCGTAGGCCACGATGAGCGTGCCGGCCGCGGCCAGCCACACCCCGCCGTAACCGACCAGCTTGGCGGAGATATCGCCGTCGGCGAACAGCAGCCCGGCCGCCAAGCCGAGCGAGGCAGCACGGCCGAAATGCATCGGTACGGCAATCAGCAGCACCGCGCCACCGCCGAACGCCGCCAGCCAGATGACGACGCCGAGGGCCGCCGGACGCTGATCGGACTCCGCCGTGCCGACGAGCGAGAATGCCAGCAGCGTCAGCCCGGCGATCGCCAGGACGACGGCCGCCTGCTCGCGGCGCGCGAGCCGCGACGGATGCCCGCGCGCGGTGGCGAACGCCAGCACGGCCACCCCGGACGCGGCCACCGCCTGCACCAGCGACAGCGGCGCCAGCCGCAGCGCCGCCACGTACATCAGCCAGCCCGCGGTCTCAGCGCCGAAGGCGAGGAGCCATCGCCGGTCGCCCAGCAGGAGCTTCGCCGACTGGAAGGGCCGGCGCGGTGAGAGCGGCGGCAGCGCCGCCGCGGCGTCATGCTCCAGGGAGTAGGCCATGTTGGTGACCAGCGCCGAGGCGAATGCGACCGTCAGGCCTATCCACACGGCAGACCTGCGCTCCGCTGCCGTAGAACTCGCGGAACGCCGCGAATGCCCGCGCGTCGTAGGGCTAGGGCGTCGCGGACGATGGCCGGATCGTAGCTTCGCCACATCAGCGGTCCTCCGGTCCGCGACCAGAAGTTGGCTCCGAGCCAGCGAGCCGGCATCCCGTTCATGATGATCTTGGCGCTGTTCCTGCGCACTCGGCCCTCCCGCTCACTGTCTCGACCAATGGCCATCAGCCAAAGGACTTTCCGCACTATCTGGCCGCCGCGTCCGGAGGCCAGATGAAGACGCCTCTTAAGCACTTCCACTATGACTCCTTCGTAAGGAGGTAGGGGCAAGTGAGACGCAAGATGAAGATGTCCCGTTGGGGACCGCGGCGGTAGCAGCCGCCCTGATTCTGGCCACGGCGGCTGCCTGCGCCAGTTCGCCGTCCAATACCCCGAGTAAGGGGTGCCTACATCCCGTCGCTGGCCCGAGCCGGACGTGGTCCGGCAACACGCGCTACCGGGTGGCCGGCGGCCTGCTGTCCAGCGCCGACATGACCGACCGGCTCGCCGCCATCACCAGGCAGTTCCCGGTGCACCTGATCGAGGACGGCCTGGGCGAAGATGACGAGGACGGCTGGATCGCGCTCACCACCCGCCTGGGCGGCTCCGTCGAACTAGTCGGCGACGACATCTTCTGCACCAACCCGGCCATCATCACCGGCGCCATCGCCCGCGGCATCGGTAACTCCGCGCTGATCAAGCTCAACCAGATCGGCACTGTCACCGAGACGCTGCAGGCCATGGCCATCTGCCGTCAGGCGGGCTACCGGCAGTTCGTCTCGCACCGGTCCGGGGAAACCGAGGACCACTTCATCGCCGACCTAGCCGTCGGCACCGGCTGCGGCCACCTCAAGACCGGCGCGCCGGCCCGCGGCGAACGCGTGGCCAAGTACAACCTCCTGGAGATCGCCGCGGCCGGACCCACCCTCCGCTACGGAATGCCCACAAGCTGATAGAAATACCAGATGGCCCGCAGCCTGCTCGTCGCGCCGGTCGCCGATCATTCCGCCCTGGCCAGGACGTGCCTGGGGCTCCTGCGCGCGCTGGACCGGCAGGGCGTCAAGGTCGCCTTCGTCAAACCAGTGGCGCAACCCAGCGCCGATGGCGGCCCGGACCGGTCAGCGGAGCTGGTGGCCGCGGTCACCGCGCTCCGGCCCCCGGAACCGCTCAGCACCGGCCTGCTGGAGCAGCAGCTCAGCCAGGGCGAGCTGGAAGTGGTGCTGGAGAAGATCGTCGCCGCCTGGGAGCCGGTCTACGGCGGGTCCGACGTAGTCGTGATCCAGGGCCTCAGCCCGGCGCCTTCACGACTGTACGCCAGTTCGCTCAATAAGGCGCTGGCTCGTGCGCTCGACGCCGATGTTGTGCTGGCCGGCTACTGGCCCGCGGATGGCGACGTGGAGGGACTGGCCGAGCAGTTTGCCATCGCGGCCAGCGGTTACGTGGCCGGCGAGCAGGCACGGGTGGTCGGCTGCGTGATCCACGGCCTGCCCGCCGCCGGTGCCGTCGTGGCGGCCGGGCTGCGGGCCGCCCTGGCCAGGCGGCGGCTCTCCGTCGTCGCGGCGGTGCCGTACCGTCCCGGGCTGACCTGGCCAAGGATGCGCGATCTGGTCCGCCACCTGCACCCGCGGATCCTGCATGAGGGCGATATGTCCCGCCGCATCAGGGAGGTGGCGGTATTCGCCCAGGGCATTCCGGGCGGCATTCACGCCCTGGACACCGGCAGGCTGGTGGTGGTCCCCGGCGACCGGCACGAGGTGATCATGGCCGCATACCTGACCGAGCTGAGCGGGACCCACCTGGCCGGCTTGCTGCTGAGCACGGGGACCGCCCCCGATCCCAGGATCAGCGCGCTCACCCGGGCTACCGCGGCCGCCGGCCTCCCGGTCCTGCTCGTGGACGACGACAGCTACCAGACCGCCATGCGGGTGCGAGATCTCGATCCGGGGCTGCCCGTCGATGACCTGGAACGAATCGAGCAGGTGACCGACAACGTCGCTGATGCGCTCGATCCGTCCTGGCTGAAGTCGCTGACTGGCGTGTCCCGGTCGCGGCGGCTGAGCCCGGCGGCGTTCCGGTATCAGCTGACCGAGCTGGCCCGGGCCGCTGACGCGCTGGTCGTCCTGCCCGAGGGGACCGAGCCCCGGACCGTCCGGGCCGCGGTCGCCTGCGCCGAACGCGGCATCGCTCGCTGCCTGCTGCTCGGCTCCCCGGAAGCGGTGGCCGCCCAGGCCGCGCAACTCGGCCTGAACCTGCCCGAGGGCGTCACGGTGGTCGATCCGCGGACCGTCGCCGAGCGCTACGTCGCCCCGCTGGTCGAGCTGCGCCGGCACAAGGGCTGGAGCGAGGATGTGGCCCGCGAGCACCTGGCCGACCCGGTCACGGTCGGCACGATGATGCTCCAACTGGGCGAGGTCGACGGCCTGGTCTCCGGGGCGGTACACACCACCGCGAGCACGATCCGCCCCGCGCTGCAGATCATCGGGCCCAAGCCGGGCGCCCGCCTGGTCTCCTCGGTCATCTTCATGTGCCTGCCCGATGAGGTCGTCGTCTACGGCGACTGCGCCATCAACCCGCAGCCGGACGCCGGGGACCTGGCCGACATCGCCATCCAGAGCGCGGCGTCGGCCCGGGTACTCGGCATCGAGCCGCGGGTGGCGATGATTAGCTTCAGCACCGGGACCTCCGGGATGGGGTCGGACGTGGACAAGGTGGCCGAGGCCACCCGGATCGTCCGCGAGCGCCAGCCGGAACTGCCGGTGGACGGCCCGCTGCAGTACGACGCCGCCGCCATCGCCTCGGTCGGCCAGGCCAAGCGGCCCGGTAGCCTGGTAGCGGGCCGGGCGAGCGTTTTCGTCTTCCCCGACCTGGACACCGGCAACACGACATACAAGGCCGTGCAGCGCAGCGCGCGGGTGATCAGCATCGGCCCGATGCTGCAGGGCCTGGCCAAGCCGGTGAATGATCTCAGCCGCGGCGCCCTGGCCGAGGACATCATCTACACGATCGCGCTGACCGCGATCCAGGCCCGCGCCACCTAGCTGGTCCGGTCCCGGCGGGTCTCAGCCGCGGTAGCCGCTCCACTGCGGTCCGGTCGCCCGCCACTCGGCATCCCAGGCACTGAACCGCCGGCGGTCGAGCGCACGGCGGGCGAGCCCGCAGGCCGCCAGCAGCGCCAGCCACGACAGCAGGCAGGTGGCCATGACGGCGAGGCAGACGTCGCCGGCGATGACCCGGTGTTTTAGTGGCGGATCGGTGACCGCCCCAGACGGGCCGATCCAGATCCGCACCATGCTGCCCTTGCCCGCTCCGGCCACGGCTAGGACCTCGCCGGTCCGGGGCGGGTGTCCCGGCGGCTGCCAGCGGGCCAGCACCCAGGCGGTCTGCACGGACGTGTACGGGTCCGGCGGCCCGGAGGCTGGGGCGTTCCGCAGCAAGACCGCGGTGACCAGGTGTTTTGCCGCCTGCTCAAGCTGAGCCTGGTGCACCGCCTTGTGGTCGGCCCACCGGCCGGCGGCGACCGCCGCGGCGGGTACCACCAGCACGAGCAGGATGATCAGGACCAGCCGCAGGGCGGCCTCGACCCGGTCGGTGCCCCGGCGCAGCGGGTTGCGGTCCAAGCCGAGCCATCGGGTGAACCTGGCCGCCTTGCTGTCTGATCTGCAGTCCGTACGGCTGCGCATAACGTTCACCTCCCAGTGGCGAGCAGTGCGTCAAGCCTGTCGCGCCCGGCCCAGTCCGGGCAGTGCCGATCGGTACCCGGGTATCGGGACCTTCTGCCCTGGCCGCCCCTTCCAGGACGCGGAAGGCTGTCTTGACCAGACACGGAGGAGGCCGCCATGACCGGGACAATGTACGGGATCGTGGCCGGTTACGAGGGGTCACGAGGTGCCGCTCAGGCGCTGCACTGGGCGGCCAGGGAGGCCAGGGCACGTGGCACGGCCCTGCTGGCGCAGCAGGCCGGGACCGATCACGATGACGGGACCACGACAACGGGGCCGTGCGCGTGGCTCAGCACCGCGTTGCGGACCGAGCCGGGACCCATCAGGCCAGCGTGCCGCGCGTGCCACGCGCGCCGTCCGATCACCACTAGGTCGGCGCGGGCGGACAGGCCCGCCAGGACCCGGGCGGGGTAGCCAGCCAGGATCTCGTGGCCGGCTGGGACGTCGGGATACTTTTCCTGCCACATCCGCAGCTCTTCCGCCAGGCCGGCGCAAGCTCCGGCTGGCACCGGCCCGGGCGCTGGCCAGGCATGAACCGCCAGCAGGCTGGCCTGGCGCCGGTCGGCCTCCTCGAAACCGAAGGCGAGCGCGTCGGCGCAGTCGTCCGGATCGTCCACGCCCACGACCACCTGCCCGTGCGGGACGGCGGCCTCGTCACGGACGACCACGACCGGGCAGCCCGCGTGGGCCGGCACGTACCGGCTGACCGAGCCCAGCGTCATGGCCGTGAACGCCCCGACCCCGCGGGAGCCGACGACCAGCATCGGCGCGCTGGAGCCGGCCTGGGCGATCGCCTGGGCGGGCGGGCCTCCGAGCGGATCGGCCACGATCGCCAGGCCCGGAGCCCGCGCGGCGGCCCTGGCCGCCGCCGTCTTCAGGGCCTGTTCGCGCTCATTGCGGATGAGGTCGGCGATGTGATCGCGGTCCGGCCGCAGCTGGAGCGGGATCGTCCAGGGCAGTAGCGACATGGCCGACACGATCCGCAGCGGTGTAGCTCGCAAATGGGCTTCGGCAGCCGCCCACTCGACCGCGCGCAGGGATTCCTCTGAACCGTCCGTAGCGGCCACGATGGCCCTTGTTGTCATGACTGGCCCTCCTTACTCGAGTCCGCACTACCATCGTGATCTCATGCCGACGCGGGCGGCAGGGCGGTCGGGCCGTATCCGGGCGGACTAAAGTCCCGTCCCGACGGGCTTCCCGGCGGGACGGGACGCAGTAGCTTGTTCAGGCGGAGGGCACCGTGACTACTGGGCCATGCGCGTGATTCAGCACGGCGTGCCGGACCGAGCCGGGCCCCTGGTGGCCGGAATGCCTGCCGATGACGACTAGGTCGGCCCGGGCTGACAGGCCGATCAGCGCCCGGCCCGGGTGACCGTGCACGACTTCCTGGCTGACCGTTACGTCGGGGTACCTGGCCCCCCACTCCTCCAGCAGGGCGGCCAGGTGCCTGCCCGCGTCCGCCGCGGCGGCCTGCTGCTCCGGGGCCGTGAACATCTGTCCGGCCCGGGAGATCTCGGTCTGCGGCGTGTGCCAGGCGTGCAGCGCCAGCACGCCGGCCTGGCGCACGCTGGCCTCCTCGAACGCGAAGGTAAGGGAGTCGCCGCAGTGGTCCAGATCGCCGACCCCCACGCCGACGAGGCCATGCGGGCCCAGGGCCTCGTCCCGGACGACCACGACCGGGCAGGGCGCGTGGCTGGCGACGTAGCGGCTGACCGAGCCGAGCAGCAGGGCGGTGAACGCGCCGATGCCACGAGAGCCCAGCACGAGCATCAGCGCGCCCGAGCCGCTCTCGACGATGGCCTGGGCGGGCGTCACGTCCAGCGGGTCGGCGTCGATCAGCACGCCATGAGCCGCCTTGGCGGCCCGCTCGGCGGCCAGGGCCAGGGCGCTGTCGCGCTGCTTGAGCAGGACCTCGGTCACGTTGTCGTACTCCACCGTGCCCGCGCGGGCGGCCATTCGCGGCAGTAGCGCCGCCGCGGCCACGATCCGCAGCGGGGCGTCGCGGAGCGCGGCTTCCCTGGCGGCCCAGTCGACCGCCCGCAGGGATTCCTCAGAACCGTCCGTACCGGCCACGATGGGCTTCGATGCCATGGCTCGTCCTCCTTAGGGCGCGTGGTCCTTAGGTCGCGTCGTTCGCGCTCCGCCAT
>JAJKHX010000092.1 GCA_021154785.1 Nocardiopsis sp. | reverse complement strand
CCCCGAGGTAGCGGAGCACGGCCAGCACGCGGCGGTTGTCGCTCTCGTCCGGCGGCAGGCCGAGCTTGGTGAAGATGCTGGCCACGTGCTTCTCCACCGCGCCGCCGGAGACCACGAGCTCGGCGGCGACCCCGGCGTTGGACCGGCCCTCGGCCATCAGCGCCAGCACCTGGCGTTCCCGCGGGGTCAGCGTGGCCAGGCCGCCGCGCTGCCGGCTGGCCCGGAACAGCTGGCTGACCACCTCGGGGTCCAGGGCGGTGCCGCCTTCGGCCACCCGCTGCAGCGCCGCGCTGAACTCGGCCACGTTGGCCACCCGGTCCTTGAGCAGGTAGCCGACCCCGGCCGCGCCGCCCTCGAGCAGCTGCGCGCTGTACGAGGTCTCGATGTACTGGGAGAACATCAGCACGCCGGTGCCGGGGTAGTCCTGCCGCAGCTTCAGGGCGGCGCGCAGGCCCTCGTCGGTATGGGTCGGCGGCATCCTGATGTCGACCACGGCGACGTCCGGGCGGTGCTCGGCCACCGCCGCCAGCAGCGCGTCGCCGTCGGGCACGGCGGCGCTGATGACGTGACCGCGGTCCTCCAGCAGCCGGGTCAGGCCCGCCCGCAGCAGCGCGGCATCTTCGGCGATAACCACCTTCATCGTGACTCCTCAGGCCCGCAGCGGCAGTTCGACGGTGACCGTGGTCGGCCCGCCGGCGGGGCTCGATACCTCGAGGCGGCCGTCCACCGTGGAGACCCGCTGGGCCAGCCCGGCCAGGCCGCTGCCGCGCGCGACGTCCGCCCCGCCGACGCCGTCGTCGCTGACCTCGAGGTGAAGAAGCCCGCCCCGTTCGGTCCGTATGTTGATCTTGATCTGGTTGGCGTAGCTGTGCTTGGTCGCGTTCGCGATCAGCTCGGCCGCGCAGAAGTAGGCGATGGTCTCGATCGCGGGGGCCGGCCGCGGGCCGATGTCGGCGGTGACCGCCGCCGGGATGGCGCTGCTGGTGGCCAGGGTGGCCAGCGCGCTGGCCAGGCCGCTGTCGAGCACCGGGGGGTGGATGCCGCGGGCCAGGTCGCGCAGGTCGGCCAGCGCGTCCACCGCGTTGCGGTGCGCAGCGTCGATCAGCTCCTTGACCGTCTCGTTGTCCGGGTCCTCGAGCTTCTCCCGGGCCATGCCCAGGTTCATGGCCAGCGCGGCCAGCCGCATCTGGGCGCCGTCGTGCAGGTCCCGCTCGACCCGGCGCAGCGCCGCAGTCGCGTCGTCCACGGCCAGCGACCGGGTCCGCTCGAGCTCGCTGACCCGCTCGGCCATCGTGCTCGGCCCGAGCATGCCGCGGATCAGGGCCCGGTCGCCCAGGTTGATCCCGCGGGCCAGCCACGTCCCGGCCACCAGTTAGGACACGCTGAGGACGGCCGCGGGCAAGGTGGCAGGCCATCTGGAGACATGGGGTGTCCCGCCGAACGGCAGCGGTTGCAGCACCGCCATCGGGTGGAAGAAGGGCCAGGTCACCGGGAAGGACAGGTCGATCAGGCCGAAGACGGTGAGCGTCAGCGCGTAGAACTGGACGAAGGCGACCGGCAGCTTGATCAGGCTGTACCAGACCCCCCGCCAGGCCACCCGGTCCCGCAGCCGCCGGTCCAGGCGGCCGAGCAGGCCGGTGCCGGGCTGGAACTTCGACGGCGCCTCGACCTGGTGGCCGAGGACGCGCCGGAGCAGGCGGCGGTGCACTGAGCTGAGCCGCCGGGACAGCCGCAGGGTAAGCGTGATCAGCAGCAGGCCGACCACGGTGCCGAGGACCGACACCGAAACCGTCAGGCCGAAGGCGAGCAGCACGACCATGACCAGGAAACCCAGCAGCCCGGTCAGGCCGCCGAACACGCAGTACAGCAGGTCACGAAGAGCCCAGGGGGTGAGCGGGGCACCAAGGATGATGCCCGCCACCCGCCGGAGCTCGTCTTCCATGAGGCTTATTGTCCCCTGTCTGGCCGTGCGGTGCCGGATTCAGCTCACGCGTCGCTCAGCTCACGCGTCGCTCAGCTCATGCGTCACGGTGGGCCAGGGCCCAGCCGCCGGCCGCCAGCGCGATGACCGCGTAGCCGCCCAGCACGGCGAGGCCGGCCCCGGGGGCCAGGCTGTGCGCCACCGGCCTGACCGCGGTCAGCGAGTTCTCGGCGATCAGCATCGGCATGAACTGGCCGACCGAGTTCTGGATCGAGGTGCCCAGCGGCAGCAGGATCAGCGGGAGCACGAACAAGATCCCCACCACGGCCGAGATGGCACCCGCGGTGTGCCTGATGGCGGCGCCCAGGCCCACGGCGATGAGCGCGACCAGCGCCGGGTAGGCGCCGGCCATGAGCACCGCGCGCAGCACGCCGGGCTGGCCGAGGGTGGCATGCGGGGCGGGCGAGCGCAGCACCGCCTCGCCGACGGCGAAGGCGCCGAACGCGAAGACCTCCCCGATCACCAGCGTGACCGCGCCGGTCACGGCGGCCTTGGCCGCGAGCAGCAGCGGCCGGTTAGGCACCGCGGCCAGGGTGGCGCGGATCATCCCGGACGAGAACTCGGAGGTGATCACCAGCGCGCCGAGCACGCCGAACGCCAGCTGGCCGATGGCCAGGCCGGCGAAGCCCTGCTCGACCGGGTCGAAGGAGGCGCGGTCGGCGGCGCTCATGGACGCCCAGTGCTCGTGACCGAGCGCCAGGATAGCCAGGCCGATCATGGCGGCCCCGAAGACGAGGCCGGTCCACGTGGTGGAGCGGACGCTGCGCAGCTTGAGCCACTCCATCTGGGCGGCGGAGCGGAAACCGTAGCCGGGCGCGGTCCTGGCCGCGCCGCGGGTCAGCGTGGCGGTGGTCATGAGGGGCTCCCCTGGTACGAGAGGTTGCTGGCGGAGTACTCGGTGCTGCCCTCGGTGAGCGCGAAGAACGCCTCCTCGAGGGAGTGACCGCGGGCGGACAGCTCCGCCACGGTGGTCTGGGCGAGCAGGCGGCCCTGCCCGATGACGATGAGGTGGTCGGCGGTCTGCGCGACCTCGCTGATCAGGTGGCTGGAGACCAGCACGGTGCGGCCCTGCGCGGCCAGGTTCTTCAGCAGGTTCCTGATCCACCGGATGCCCTCCGGGTCCAGCCCGTTGACCGGCTCGTCGAGCAGCAGCACGGCCGGGTCGCCGAGCAGCGCGGCCGCGATGCCGAGCCGCTGGGACATGCCCAGGGAGAACTTGCCCGCGCGCCGGCCGGCCGCGGACTCCATGCCGGTGATCTCGAGCACGTCGCTGACCCGGCGGCGCGGGATGCGGTTGCTGGCGGCCAGCGCGGTCAGGTGGGCGCGGGCGGTGCGGCCCGGGTGGAATGCCCGCGCCTCCAGGAGCGCGCCGACCTCCCGCAGCGGGCTGCGCAGGTCACGGTAGTCCCGCCCGCTGATCCGCACGGTGCCGCCGTCCGGCCGGTCCAGGCCGAGCATCATCCGCATCGTGGTGGACTTGCCGGCCCCGTTCGGCCCCAGGAACCCCGTCACCGTGCCCGGCCTAACGTCGAAGCTGAGGTGATCCACGGCGGTGGTGGGGCCGTAGCGCTTGACCAGGCCGCGTGCCTCGATCATGAGAAACCCTCCGTTAGCGTGTCGGAGCGGGCCCGGCCCCCGAAAGGCGGGCACGCCTGGATGCGTCTGCAGACGACGCTACGGATCTGGCTCCCGGCGCAGAACGCGGTCAGCACCCGTCTTCGGGGTGGGGTTTCCCCCCGTACGCTGATCCTGTGCGCGTGATCGTCGCGGGCGCGGGAATCGGCGGGCTGTCGGCCGCGCTCTCCCTGCACGCCGCCGGGATCGGCGCGGTCGTGATCGACCCGGCGGCCTCGCTGCGGCCGCTCGGCGCGGGCATCAACCTGATGCCGCACGCGGTCCGCGAGCTGACCGAGCTCGGCCTCGGCGGCGAGCTGGCGGCGGCCGGCCTGCCGACCGCGGAGATGGTGCACTTCGACCGGCACGGCAACCGGATCTGGGGCTTCGCCAGCGGCCGCGACGCCGGCTACCGGTGGCCGCAGTACTCGATCCACCGCGGCGAGCTGCAGATGATCCTGCTCGCCGCGGTGCGGGCCCGGCTCGGGCCGGACGCGGTGCGCACCGGGACCGCCTTCGCCTCGTTCGCCGAGTCACCGTCCGGTGTCCGGGTCCGGGTCCGCGACCAGGCCAGCGGGACGTTCTCCGTGCTGCGGGGCGACGTGCTGGTCGGCGCGGACGGGCTGTACTCCGGCGTCCGCGCCCAGCTGCACCCGGGCGAGCCGCCGCCGCGCTGGGGCGGCATCATGATGTGGCGCGGGATGACGGAGGCCGTGCCCTTCCTGACCGGCCGCACGGTGGCCATCGCGGGCACCAACGCGGCGCTGAAGTTCGTCGCCTACCCCGTCTCCCGGCGGGCCGGGCGGCGCGGCCGGGCGCTGATCAACTGGGTCGCCGAGGCCGCCCTGCCTGCGGTTGCCCCCGACCGGGACGCCCGCCTGCGGGCCGACTGGAACCGGGCCGGGCGGGCGCGGGACGTGCTGCCGTGGTTCGCGGACTGGCGGTTCGGCTGGCTGGACGTGCCCGCGCTGATCACCGGGGCGCCGCGGGTCCTGGAGTACCCGATGGTGGACCGTGACCCGCTGCCGTCCTGGGGCGCCGGCCGGGTCACGCTGCTCGGCGACGCGGCCCACCCGATGTACCCGGTCGGGGCCAACGGCGGCTCCCAGGCGGTGCTCGACGCCCGGGTGCTCGCCTGGTGGCTGGCCCGCGCCCGGGCGGCGGGCGGCGCGCTCGCCGACGGCCTGGCCGCCTACGAGGCGGCCCGCCGCGAGACCGTCAACGCGATCGTGCTGGCCTGCCGCGACATGCCGGCTGACCGGCTGCTGGAGACGGTGAGCAGGCGGGCGCCGGACGGGTTCGGCCGGATCGAGGAGGTGCTGAGCGCGGCCGAGCTCGCCGCGTTCGACGGCGCCTACCGGGCCACCACGCTGCCCGACGTGGCCGCGCTCAACTCCCGTCCGTCGCTGACCCCTACCAGTGGTGCGTCGTAGCGTAGGAGTGGTTGACGATGACCTCGGTGTCCTCGGGCGGCTGGTAGACCGACTGCACCGCGACCCGGCCGGGGCCCCACAGCCTGACCCAGATGCTGCGGTAGCTCCACGAGCTGCGCCAGAACGCGAAGCCCATGCTCCGCGGGTACTCCAGGTGCAGCGCCATCCGCACCGAGACGTCCCGGTACAGCAGCGAGCTCGGCTGGATCAGCAGGGTCTGGCCCGGCTGCAGGTCGCGGATGAAGACGTTGCCCGGCGCGTGCAGCAGCAGCAGGCCGGGAGCCCCGTGCGCGCCGAACGTGTCGCCGAACTGCCCCATCGGGTAGTGCATCTCGCGGTCGTCGGAGTCCTGGCCGGTCTCATACCAGACGTCCGTCGGGTGCCAGTCGTACTTGATGTTGCCGGTGGCGCACAGGAAGCGGTGCTCGCGGACCCAGATCTGCTGGCTGTGCTGCATCGGCAGCGCCACGACCTCGCCCGCGTGGCTGTCCGACAGCGCGAGGTGGCCGGGACCGCGGCCCTCGACCATGACCAGGGGCATCCCGGCCATCCTGCGGTTCCACGCGCCCTTCATCGGCATGTTGGCCAGCCGGGTATGCGGCTCGGTCCACAGCAGCACGTGGTGGGAGAAGTAGATCCAGTCCTCGGGCGCGAGGGTGAACTCCGCGGTCGGGACGGTGGTGCCCTCGATCTGGACGTGCGACTGGCCGAACTGGAGCCGGGCCATGTCCCTGATCGGCGGCTGCGCGACCCAGCCGGAGTCGCTGACCGAGGACCTGATGTCGACCGGCGCACCGCACAGCGGGCAGGTGGGCGCGCCCGGGTCGCTCGGCTGCCTGCAGTACCGGCAGATGTAGGTATTCATGGGTCCGGAGGCTCTCAGTCCGCGTGGTGGTGGACGTACATCGACTGGATGCCGACCCGGCCGGGGCCGGTCATCTCGGCCAGGTACATGCCGTGCCGCAGCATCCCGGTCTTCAGCGGCATCTGCACCGCCTGCATCTGCACGGTGGAGTCCTTGTACAGGAAGCCGCCCGGCTCGACCAGGATCTTCTCGCCCGGCCGCAGCGTCCGCTCGAGCACGTCCCCGTTCCCGTGCAGCATCAGCATGCCCGGGTAGCCGGCCGTGACGAACCGGTCGATGTACATGCCGTTCCCGCCGTGCAGCAGGTTGACCAGGCCCTTGATCCGGATGAAGGAGTACTGGACGCTGTGCGAGGCGACCAGGAACGCGTGCTCGCGGACGTCCATCTCCATCCCGGGGTGCAGCGGCAGCACCACCATCTCGCCCGGCGCGTTGCGGGAGAACGCGATCCGGCCCGGGCCGTTGGCCACGGTCACGATGTGCGGCATGCCGCCCAGCGACCGCTTCAGCCCGCCGCCGGTGTTCAGCGACGAGAGCGGGACCGTCTCGTCTTTCCACAGCAGCACGTGATGCTCGAAGTAGACGCCGTCCTGCGGGTGCAGGTTGAGCTCGGCTACCGGGACGAGCTCGCCCTCGACCTGGCAGGTGCTGCCGGAGAACCGGAACTCGGTCATGTCCCGCAGCCGGGGCGCCTCGCGCCAGCCGGAGTCACTGACCTTGTTCTTCTGGTCCAGGGGGGCGCCGCAGGTCTGGCAGCTGGTGCTTCCCGGCGGGTTCTGCGCCTGGCACCACTGGCACTGAATCAATTCCACGCTGGGGAAGATAGCAGGTAAGGACCTATGACAACGCCTTCTGCGGCAATCGGGAGACCCGGTATGGTTCTTCCATGGCACTGCTCGGGCGCGAATTCATCGCCGTACCTGACGACCGCAAAGGTCAGATCGTCTTCAAATGGCCGGACATCACCATCCGCCGCTTCACCCGCGCGATCGTCAACGCGGACGAGATGGCGATGTTCGTCAACACCGGCCAGGTCGTGCAGACCCTCGGCCCCGGCCGGCACCAGATCGACGCGAACGAGCTCCCCGGCCTCGGCGCGGTCATCGACACCATCACCGGCGGGAACGCGTACCGCGCGGAGCTGTACTTCGTCGGCACCCGTGAGTACACCGGCTTCAAGTTCGGCGGCCGGGTCGATGACGTGCAGGACCCGCGGACCGGCCTGGTGGTGACGCTGCGGGTGTTCGGCGACTACGCGCTGCGGGTGGCGGACCCGGTGCGGCTGGTGACCAACCTGACCTCCACCGTCGATGTCACCGACAACGAGCGGATCGCCGGCTGGGTCAGCGACCAGGTGCTGAAGGTGCTGCGGACCCACGTCACCACCCAGATCATCCGCAACGGGTGGCCGATCCTGGGCCTGATGGCGTACTCGGCGGAGATCGAGCAGAACACCATCGAGGCCGCCAACGGCCAGCTCGTCGCCTACGGCGTCCAGCTGACCCGGATGGGCAACTTCGACGTCAACCTCTCCCCCGAGGACGAGAAGCAGCTCAAGCAGCTGGCCAAGGACACCAGCTACTCGCAGCTGGCCGGCGGCTTCCAGAACTACGCGGCGGGCGAGATGGCGCTGGGCGCGGGCCAGGGCATGGCCCAGGGCGGCGCCGGCGTGGACGGGGCGTTCCTCGGGGCCGGGTTCGGCCTGGCCAGCGCGTTCGGCGCCCAGCAGGCGCAGGCCCAGCAGGCGCAGCAGGCCCAGGCCGCCCAGCAGGCGGCGCAGCAGCACGGCGTGCCCTACGGCCAGGGCGGCCAGGGCGGCCAGCCGCAGGGCACCCCGCCCCAGGGGCAACCGCAGCAGGCCTCCGGCATGGTGTGCGCGTCCTGCCAGGCACCCAACCCGGCCGGGGCGAAGTTCTGCATGGGCTGCGGCCAGCGGCTAACGCCGACGGTCCAGCACTGCACCGAATGCGGGACCGAGCTCCCGGCCGGCGCGCGCTTCTGCTCCGGGTGCGGCACCCAGACCGGCATCTGAGTCCCGGGCCGGCGCCTCGGCGTGCTGGCGCCGGCGCGCGGGCGTGACCAGGAGCGCGACGCCGGCGACGATGACGGCCGCGGCCAGCAGGGTGCGGCCGCTGACGTGCTCGCCGAGCAGCCACCAGCCCAGCAGGACCGCGACGACCGGGTTGACGAAGGCATAGGTCCCGGTGAGCTGGCTGGGAGCATGGCGGACCAGCCATTCGTAACTGCTGTAGGCCACCAGGCTGCCGAACACGATCAGGTAGGCCAGCGCGAGCGCGGACTCCGAGGCTAGGGCGCTGGCCTGGATACGGCCAAGTTCGCCAGTGGCCGCGCCGGCCGCGCACAGCGCCGTGCCCGCGCAGATCAGCTGCATGCTGCTGGCGAGCAGCGGCTGGTCGGGATGCGGGGCCCGCCTGGCGTAGGCGGATCCGCAGCCCCAGCACAGCGCGCCGCCGAGCGCGACGGCCGCCGCACCCAGGTCCGGCGCGCCGCCTGACAGCGGGTTGACCAGCACGGCCACGCCGGCCAGGCCCAGCGCCAGGCCGACCGCCCCGCGCCGGCGGATGCGCTCCAGTCCGGCCACGTGGCTGACGATGATCAGCCAGACCGGGATGGTGGCCAGCAGCAGGGCGGCCGTCCCGGCCGGCAGCTTCTGCTCGGCCCAGGTCGCGCCGCCGGTGCCCGCGGCCGGGAGCAGGAGGCCCAGGACCGCGCTGGCGCGCCACTCCCGCCAGCCCGCGGGCCGCCAGCCCGCCCCCGGATGGCGCCGCCGCTGCCACCCGCACCAGCCGAACAACATCATGCCCGCGACGCTGAACCGGACGCCCGCCATCGTCAGCGGCGGCAGCGCCCGGATGCCGACCCGCATCGCGACATAAGTCGAGCCCCAGACGACCCACACCACGCCGAGGGCGGCCGCGATGGCGCCGCGGCGGCCCGTCATCCCCGCAACCATGGACCCGGTCACCTCCTGCTCAGATCTGGACCTGACCTGGCCTACCCGGGGCCGGCGGCCGCAGTATTGGCGGGACAGCCATACCTGCCGCAGTTTCTGCCAAACTGGGAGCATGCTGTCCAGCGTGGCCGTGGCGGTATCCGCCCCGGTGCCCGCCTTCGAGCTGGGCGTAGTGTGCGAGGCCTTCGGCCTCGACCGGACCCGGCTAGGGCTGCCCGGCTACCGCTTCGCCGTCTGCGCGGAGCGGATCGAGCCCGTCCCCACCACGTCCGGCTTCGCCGTCACGCCGAGCCACGGGCTGGGCCGGCTGGCCACGGCGGAGCTCATCATCGTGCTGGGCGCCGACCCGCCGGCGGCTCCGCCGTCCGCCGCCCTGTCCGGCCAGCTGCACGACGCCGTACGGCGCGGCGCGACCGTGGCCAGCATGTGCACCGGCGCGTTCGTGCTGGCCGCGACCGGGTTGCTGGACGGCCGCCGGGCGACCACCCACTGGGCGCACGCGCCGCTGCTGGCCCGGCAGTACCCGCGGGTGACGGTGGAGCCCGACCGGCTGTACACCGAGGACGGGCCGGTCCTGACCAGCGCGGGATCAGCGGCCGGCATCGACCTGTGCCTGCATCTGATCCGCCGTGAGCACGGGGCAGAGATCGCCAACAGCGTCGCCCGGCAGATGGTCGTGCCGCCGCACCGCAGCGGCGGCCAGTCACAGTACATCGAGATGACGATCCCGGAGGCGGGGCATCCCGACGACCTGGCCGCGCCGCTGCGGTGGGCGCAGCAGCACCTGGACCAGCCCATCACCGTCGAGGTCCTGGCCGTCCGCGCGGCCATGTCGCCGCGCACCTTCGCCCGCCGCTTCCGCCAGCAGATGGGGACCACCCCGGGCTCGTGGCTGAACCGCCAGCGCCTCATGTTCGCCGAGCGGCTGCTGGAGGGCGGCGACCACACCATCGCCGCGGTCGCGGCCCGCAGCGGGTTCGGCAGCCCCGACACCCTGCGGCGCCATTTCGCCCGGGCCCGCGGGACGACTCCCGAGCAGTACCGGCGGGCGTTTCGGACAACCGGACCCGGGACCTAGTCCCAGGCCGGCCCTCAGTCCCAGGCTGGTTCGGTTGCCTCGCGGACGGTGCCGTCGGCGGTGAAGATCAGGAACCGCTCGAACGAGCGGGCGAACCAGCGGTCGTGGGTGACCGCGAGCACGGTGCCCTGGTAGGACTCCAGGCCCTGCTGCAGCGCCTCGGCGCTGGGCAGGTCGAGGTTGTCGGTCGGCTCGTCGAGCAGCAGCAGCGTCGAGCCGGCCAGCTCGAGCAGCAGGATCTGCAGCCGCGCCTGCTGGCCGCCGGACAAGGTGCCGAACGGCTGCCGGGCGCACGCCTGCAGCTCGTACCGGGACAGCACCGACATCGCCTCGTTGATCAGCCGCGCGTGCTCGGTCATCACGATCTCGAGCGGGGTCCGCCCGGCCAGGTCCGGCCGGGCGTGGGTCTGCGCGAACAGCCCGGGCACCACCCGGGCGCCCAGCCGCGCCTGGCCCTCGTGCGGCACCTGCTCCCCCGCGAGCAGCCGCAGGAAGGTCGATTTCCCGGACCCGTTGGCGCCCAGGACCGCGATCCGGTCGTCAAACCAGATCTCGGTGCCGAACGACTGGGTGTTTCCCGTCAGTACCAGGTTCTCGCAGATCACGGCGCGCTTGCCGGTCCGCCCGCCGCGCAGCCGCATCCGGACGTTCTGGTCCCGGGGGACCTCCTGCGGCGGCCCCTCGTCCTCGAACCGGCGCAGCCTGGTCACCGCGGCCTGGTAGCGGGAGGCCATGCCGTCGTTGTAGGAGGCCTTCTGCCGCAGGGTGCGGACCAGCTCCTTCAGCTTCTCGTGCTCCTCGTCCCAGCGGCGGCGCAGCTCCTCGAGGCGGCTGATCCGGTCGGCCCGGGCCTGGGCGTAGCTGCCGAAGCCGCCGCCGTGCACCCAGACGTTCCGGTCCTCGACGGTCACGATGCGCTGGGCGCAGGCGGCCAGCAGCTCCCGGTCGT
>JAJKHX010000091.1 GCA_021154785.1 Nocardiopsis sp. | reverse complement strand
GGCCTGGCCGGCCAGCGGCTGGCCGGCGGCCGGCGCCCGGCAGCGTTCCGGCGGCCGGGGACGGCCGGGCCAGGCCCCGTCCGCGGGGACGCCGAGCACACCGCCCGCGGACCAGGGCGGTCGGGGGACCAGCGGCAAGGACGAGCCGCCGGCCTCGCCGTTCTGGCTCCGCCCGATCCGGCGGGACAAGTAGCGGGCGGCCCCGGTGGATCTCAGCCCCGGCCAGCAGAAGGCCGTGTTCGCCCTTGTCGTCGTGGTCCTGGCCGCGCTCGGTTACTGGCTCGTCCTGCCCAAGGTCAGCCACTCCAGCGCGCAGGCCCACCCGGCCCGCACCCCGTCTCCGACCGAGTCGGTCCCGTCGCCGCCGCCCACGTCGGCCGCGAACTCGCCGGGCGCCAACTCGTCGGGCGGCAGCGCCGTGGCGGCGCCGCCGGCCGCGACCGGCAGCGTGAACATCTACTCGTGGCTGCCGTTCACCCAGCAAGGGCTGACGGCCGCCGCCACGGTGACGCAGGAGTTCCTCGCCGACTACGACACCTACTCTTACACCGAAAGCGCCAGGGCTTACGTCGGCAAGATGGGCGGCCTGATCACCGGGCAGCTGTCCACCACCTTGCAGGACCTGTACGCCTCGCCCGGTGTGGCCAAGCTCAGGAACGACCAGCAGCAGGTGGCCACCGCGACGGCGGTGATCAACTCGCTGCGCTCCTTCGGGACGTCCAGCCTGACCTTCATCGCCACCGCGACCCAGCACCTGGCCACGGCCAAGGGCAGCAGCAACGGCAGCACCCGGTACGCGATCACGGTCACCGGGTCGGGCACCAGCTGGCAAGTGAACGATATCGAGCTGTCCTCCGCGGGCCAGTTCTGACCGGGGAGCAGCCATGGCGAACCGGCTCCTGACCCGGACCGAACCGACACCGCCGGGCAGCCCCCGGGAACAGCGGGCCCCGCGGATCCTGGTGCTCGGCATCATCGGGCTGTTCGCCGTGGTGGGCCTCGGCCTGCTGGCGTTGCCCCTGATGATCGGCGCCAGCGCCTTCTTCGCGGCCAGCGCGGGCTGCTCCGGCCAGCAGAGCGGCGCGGTGGGGCAGCCGCCGGCCGGCGCGAAGGCCAAGTCGATCCCGTCGAACTACCTGTTCTGGTACAAGAAGGTCGGCCAGCAGTACGGCGTGCCGTGGACGATCCTGGCTGGGATCGGCACGGTGGAAAGCGGCAACGGCACCACTACCCTGCCTGGCGTGCACAGCGGCGCGAACGCGTTCGGCGCGGCCGGGCCGATGCAGATCGGCATCGGCGGCGCGGCCGGCGACGTCTGGGGCGGCGCGGCCAGCCACCCGGCCAGCCAGGTGGTCAACGGCGTGGCCACCGACGAAGACGGTGACGGGACCGCGAGCGTGTACGATCCGGCCGACGCAATCGCGGGCGCGGCGAAGTACCTGCTCGAATTCCAGGTTCAGACCGACCCGTCCCGGGCCATCTTCGCCTATAACCACCTGCAGTCCTACGTGCAGAGCGTGCTGTTCTACGCGGGCCAGTACGCGGGCGGCAAGTTCTCGGTGGCCTCGGCGCAGCTGCCCTCGGACAGCTCGGCGGCCGGCTGCGTGCAGACGGCGGGCGGCCTGCCGCTGGTCCAGGCGCCGAGCCAGCTGGTGGCGACCGCGATCTCCTACGCCGAGCAGCAGCTGGGCAAGCCCTACCTGTGGGGCGGTACCGGGCCGGACGCGTTCGACTGCTCGGGCCTGGTGCTGATGGCCTACCGGACCGCCGGGATCAACATCGCGCGCACGTCCGAAGCCCAGTGGGCCACCGAGGTTAAGGTCCCCGCCTCCCAGGTGGAGCCGGGGGACCTGGTGTTCTTCGCCGGGTCGGACGGCACCGTCACCGACCCGGGCCATGTCGGCCTGGTGATCGGCAACGGGAAGATGGTCGAGGCGTACGCGACCGGCTTCCCGATCCGGGTGTCCAGCTACCTCAACCGGGGCGCGATCGGCTTCACCCGCCCGGCGGCCAACGCCAAGGTCAGCCCGACGAGCCCGGGTGGCTCGGCGGCACCGCCGGGCGGCGGCATCCCGACCCCCGGCGTCACCGCGCCGGCTACGCCTACGTCACGGCGAGGTAGATGAAACTGCCCGCGCCGGCCGCCAGGCAGTAGATCGCGAACGGCGTCAGCGTGCGCGAGGCGTCGCTCAGGTAGCGGACCAGGAATTTCAGCGCCAGATAGGCGGCGATCCCGCAGAGCAGGCTGCCGAACAGCACCTGCCCGCGGATCCCGTTGCCCAGCGGCCCGGTCAGGTCGCCGATCTTCAGCACGCCCGCCGCCAGGATGACCGGGGCGGACAGCAGGAACGAGAAGCGCGCGGCGTCCTGCCGGGACAGCCCGCGGAGCATGCCGCTGACCATGACGATGCCATCCCGGCTGATGCCGGGCAGCAGCGCCAGGATCTGTGACGCGCCGAGGCCGAGCGCGCTCAGGAAGCCGACCCCGGTCACCCGCTGGTCGGCCGCCACCGCCAGGCTGGCCTGCTCCTGCTTGGCCGCCCGCTGCCCGGAGGAGTGCCGTCCGCCGCCGTACCCGCCCGCGGCCACCATGGCCCGCTGCCGGTCCGCCGCCAGCTGCTGGTCGGCGAGCACCTGCCGGGCCTCCTCGTCGGCCCCGCGCCGCCGCAGTCGCTCGCCGCCCAGCAGGATCAGCCCGTTCAGGAACAGGAAGGCCGCGGTGAGGAGCGGCTTGCTGAAGATGGTGCGGAAAGTGTGCTCGAGCGCCAGTCCGGCCAGGCCGACCGGGATCGTGGCGATGATGATCATCCAGGCCAGCGTCTGGTCGGTACCCTGCGGCTGGAACCGCCGGGTGCCCGGCTCGGGCGAGGCGAAATGCCCGAGCGAGGCGAAGAAGGCCCGGACGATGCGGATCCAGTCCCGCCAGAAGTAAATGATCATGGCCAGGGCCGTGGCCACGTGCAGCCCGACGATGTACGCCAGGTACGGCGATTCCTTGGCGGAGACGTTCAGGTCCTGAGCCCACTGCCCGCCGACGATCGCCGGGATCAGCACGGCGTGCCCCAGGCTGGATATCGGGAACAGCTCGGTGATGCCCTGCAGGAGCCCGATGACCCCCGCCTCGGCATAGTTCAGATGCGACATGCCAGCCCTTCGCTCCCCCCGGCGCCCATGACCGCGCCAACCAACAAACCATTATCCCGAACGAGTGATGCTTTGAGCACCGTGAGCACGCTCAGTCGACCCAGGGCAGGCGCCGCGGGTAGGCAACAGCCCGGCCACCGACATGGTAGCCGGGCGCCGACGCCGCCCCGCCGGTTTCATCCTGTCTTCATGGATATGTGTCCGGATCGGGACAGGCGACTTTACTTCTTGCCGGGAACCTTGGGGGTGTCCTTGTGGGCCCGGCGGGTGATCTTGTCGCCCAGCCAGACCAGGGGGTCGTACTTGCGGCCGACCACCCGTTCCTTCATCGGGATCAGCGCGTTGTCGGTGATCTTGATGTGCTCGGGGCAGACATCGCTGCAGCACTTGGTGATGTTGCACAGGCCGAGACCGAAGTCGTCCTGGGCGATCTCCCGCCGGTCGGCGGTGTCGGCCGGGTGCATCTCGAGCTCGGCCACCCGCATCAGGAACCGCGGCCCGGCGAAGGCCTGCTCGTTCTCCGTGTGGTCACGGATCACGTGACAGGTGTTCTGGCACAGGAAGCACTCGATGCACTTGCGGAACTCCTGCGGCCGGTTCACGTCGATCTGCTGCATCCGGAACTCGCCGGGCTTGACCGACGGGTCCGGCGTGAACGACGGGATCTCCCGGGCCTTGGCGTAGTTGAACGAGACGTCGGTGACCAGGTCCCTGATCACCGGGAAGGTCCGCATCGGCGTGATCGTCAGCGTCTCCTCCGGGGAGAAGACCGACATCCGGGTCATGCACGCCAGCCGCGGCCGCCCGTTGATCTCCATCGAGCACGACCCGCACTTGCCGGCCTTGCAGTTCCACCGGATGGCCAGGTCGCTGGCCTGGGTGGCCTGCAGCCGGTGCAGCACGTCGAGGACGACCTCGCCCTCGTTGACCTCGACCTGGTAGTCGGCGAGCTCGCCGGCGCCCGCGTCCCCGCGCCAGACCCGCAGCGCAGCCTTGTACCCCATGCTCTATTCCCCTGCCTTCCTCGCGGGCGCTTCGCTGGCTTCGGAAGGTGTCTCCTCAGCAGCAGCGCTGGCGCTGTAGCCGGACAGGCCGGTCAGCTCCTCGTCTGTCATGTACTTCTTCAGCTCGCTGATGTCGAACAGCTCGAGCAGCTCGGTCCGCATCGGGATGATCGGCTGGCGCTTCAGCGACACCGTGCCCTCAGCCGCGGCCGAGCAGATCAGGTTCACCTTCCGCCACTCCGGCGACATGGCCGGGTAGTCGTCCCGGGTGTGGCCGCCGCGCGACTCCTGCCGCTCCAGCGCGGCCTGCGCCACGCACTCCGCGACGACCAGCATGTTCCGCAGGTCCAGGGCCAGGTGCCAGCCCGGGTTGTAGGCCCGGCCGCCCGCCGCGCTGACCTGGGCCGCCCGGGTCCGCAGCTTGTCCAGCTCGACCAGCGCGGTCTTCATCTCCGACTCGCGCCTGATCAGCCCGACCAGGTCGTTCATGATCGTCTGGAGCTCGCTGTGGATGGCGTACGGGCTCTCGCCCTCGGCCCGCTCCAGCGGCTCGAGCGCCACCGCGGCGGCCTCCGTCAGCGCCGCCTCGGACACCGCGGGCCGGGCCTCGAGCGCGGAGACGTACTCGGCCGCGCCCAGCCCGGACCGGCGGCCGAAGACCAGCAGGTCGGACAGGGAGTTGCCGCCGAGCCGGTTGGACCCGTGCATGCCGCCGGACACCTCGCCCACCGCGAACAGGCCGGGCACCGAGGCGGCCCCGGTGTCCGGGTCCACCTCCACCCCGCCCATCACGTAGTGGCAGGTCGGGCCGACTTCCATCGGCTCCTTGGTGATGTCCACGTCGGCCAGTTCCTTGAACTGGTGGTGCATGGACGGTAGCTTCCGCAGGATCTCCTCAGCGGGCAGCCGGGTCGAGACGTCCAGGAACACCCCGCCGTGCGGGGAGCCGCGGCCCGCCTTGACCTCGGCGTTGATCGACCGGGCCACCTCGTCCCGGGGCAGCAGCTCGGGCGGGCGCCGGTTATTGGCCTGGTCGTCGTACCAGCGGTCCGCCTCCTCCTCGGTCTCGGCGTACTGCGGCCGGAACACGTCGGGCACGTAGTCGAACATGAACCGCTTGCCCTCGGAGTTGCGCAGCACGCCGCCGTCACCGCGCACCGACTCGGTGACCAGCAGCCCGCGCACCGAAGGCGGCCACACCATCCCGGTCGGGTGCAGCTGCACGAACTCCATGTTCAGCAGCTTGGCCCCGGCCCGCAGCGCCAGGGCGTGGCCGTCGCCGGTGTACTCCCAGGAGTTGGACGTGACCTTGTAGGTCTTGCCGATACCGCCGGTGGCCAGCACCACCGCGGGCGCCTCGAACAGCACGAACCGGCCGGTGTCGCGGAAGTACCCGAACGCCCCGGCGATCCGCTGGGCGCCCTCGGGGCCGTCCAGGATCAGCTCGGTGATCGTGGTCTCGGCGTAGACCTTGATCATCGCCTCCGGGTCGCCGAGCTCGACCGCGTCGGCCTGCTGCAGCGCGACGACCTTCTGCTGCAGGCTGCGGATCATCTCCAGCCCGGTCCGGTCGCCGACGTGGGCCAGCCGCGGGTACTCGTGCCCGCCGAAGTTCCGCTGGCTGATCTTGCCGTCCTTGGTCCGGTCGAAGACCGCGCCCAAGGCCTCGAGCTCCCAGACCCGGTCCGGGGCCTCCTTGGCGTGCAGCTCGGCCATCCGCCAGTTGTTCAGGAACTTGCCGCCGCGCATGGTGTCGCGGAAGTGGACCTGCCAGTTGTCCTTCGGGTTCACGTTGCCCATGGCGGCCGCGCAGCCGCCCTCGGCCATGACCGTGTGCGCCTTGCCGAACAGGGACTTGGAGATGATCGCGGTCTTCTTGCCGTTCAGGCGGGCCTCGATCGCCGCGCGCAGCCCGGAGCCACCCGCGCCGATGACGACCACGTCGTAGGAGAGACGATCGATTTCGCTGGTCATAACCCTTGCCCGTTCAGTTGAAGATGCGCGGATCGGAGAAGGCCCCGCTGGCCACGAGCATGATGTACAGGTCGCTCAGCATCAGCGTGCCCAGCGAGATCCAGGCAAACTGCATGTGCCGCGCGTTCAGCCAGGAGAACTTGGTCCAGAGCCAGTACCGGAACGGGTGCTTGGAGAAGTTCTTGAGCCGCCCGGCGGTGATGTGCCGGCACGAGTGGCAGCCCAGCGTGTAGCCCCAGATGAAGATCACGTTGGCCAGCAGGACCAGCGACCCGATGCCGATCCCGAAGTTCCCGTCCGGCCCGCGGAACCCCTGGGCCGCGTCGTAGGTGAGCAGGATCCCGATGAGCAGGGCCGCGTAAAAGAAGTAGCGGTGCAGGTTCTGCCCGATCAGCGGGAACCTGGTCTCGCCGGTGTACTTCGCGTGCGGCTCGCGCACCGCGCACGCGGCCGGCGACCGCCAGAACGCCCGGTAGTAGGCCCGCCGGTAGTAGTAGCAGGTCGTCCGGAAGCCGAGCACGAACACCAGCGCCACGATCGCGTACGGGATGACCGGCGGCACCGCCGGCCACCACTGGCCCAGTGAGCTCGAGCCGGGCACGCACTCGCCGCTGACGCACGGCGAGTAGAACGGCGTCAGGTAGTGGTCCTTGGCCACGAAGTACCAGTGGCCGGTGAACACGCGGACCGTGGCGTAGAGCACCCAGATAGTGAGCAGGGTCGCGGTGATCCGCGGTGCCTGCCACCAGGGGTCCTTGCGGAAGGTGCGGTCGGAGATTTGCGCCCTGGACCGGGCCGGGACTTCCGGTGCTTGTGTCATTCTTCAGCGTCCTCGCTGTTTCCAAGGTTAACGCCACGCGCCGCTCGCCGGAACAAGGCGGCCATCCCGCGTGTTGACCTTGAACCTATTCCAGTCGGCCGGATCGCGCAGTGACCGAGACCTCATCGTGGCTGTGACCCTGGCTACACTCGGCTGGCTACACTCCGGTCGGGTGGCCATCATTTACCACATCGCCGAGGCGGCGGACTGGGAGCAGGCGCAGCGCGCTGGCCAGTACACCACGTCCACCCGCGGCGTCTCCCTGGCCGAACAGGGTTTCATCCACACCTCGCAGCCCGCCCAGGTCGCCCTGGTGGCCAATGCCTTCTACCGAGGCGTCCCCGACCTGATCCTGCTCACCATCGATACCGAACGGGTAGGCTCACCCATCCGCTACGAGCCCGTCCCCGGCCAGGACCTGCCGTATCCCCACATCTACGGCCCCCTGAACCCCGACGCCGTGATCGAAACCCGCCCCCTCACCCCCGGCCCCGACGGCGTCTTCGCCTTCAGCGAGCCGTGACGCCCAAGGCGCGGCGGAGGAAGTCGAGCTGGAGCAGGAGCATGTTCTCCGCCACCGTTTCCTGTGACGCCATGTGGGTGATCCCGGTCAGCGGCAGCACCGTGTGCGGGTAGCCGGCCGCCAGCAGCGTGCCCGACAGCCGCAGCGTGTGCGCCACCACCACGTTGTCATCCGCCAGCCCGTGAATGAGCATGAGCGGCCGGTGATCGGCCACCCGTTCGGCATAAATCTTTAGCCCGGACCGCTCGTAGGCCTCCGCCTCCCGGTCGGGTTGCCCCAGGTAGCGCTCGGTGTAGTGGGTGTCGTACAGGCGCCAGTCGGTGACCGGCGCGCCCGCGATGGCCGCGCCGAACACGTCCGGGCGGCGCAGCACGGCCAGCGCGGCCAGGAACCCGCCGAACGACCAGCCGCGGATCGCGACCCGCCCGGTGTCCAGGCCGGGATACCGGGCCGCGGCCTCGTGCAGCGCCTCGACCTGGTCCTCCAGGACCGGGCCGGCCAGGTCGCCGGCGACCGCGCGCTCCCACTCCGGGCCGCGGGCCGGGGTGCCCCGGCCGTCCGCGATCACCACCGCGAAGCCGTGCTCGGCGAACCACTGCGCGTTCAGGTAGGAGGCGCGGGACTTCAGCACCCGCTGCGCGTGCGGCCCGCCGTACGGGTCGAGCAGGACCGGCAACTTCCCCTGGCCGGGCTCGTACCAGGACGGGAACAGCACGGCGGTGCGGATCTCCCGCGGCCCGGCGCTGAACAGCAGCGGCCGGGGCGCCGGCAGCGCCGGGGTTTCGGCGTGCGAGGCGAGTTCGGCCACCACGGCCCCGTCGCGGTGCACCCGGAACGACGCGCGCTCGTCGTCGGGGCCGCGGCTGGCGACGACGGTGGTCCCGCCGCCGCGGGCGCCGGTCTCGATCGTGCCGCCGTCGCTGATCCGGCTCAGGCCGTCGGGACCGTAGGCCCACAGCCCGATCTCGGTCGGCTCGTCCGACGCCGAGAACAGCACGGTGTCGCCGTCCACGCCGAGCACGGCGCGAACCTGCAGGCCCGGCGGCGTCACCGGCTTGAGAGCCCCGGGCGGGCCGGCCAGCAGGCGGCGGGTGCCGTCGCGGTCGGCGGTCCAGATCAGGCGGCCGTCCGCGGTCCAGGCCGGGACGCCGGGGACGATCTCCACCCAGACCGGGTCGGTGTCCTCGCGCAGCACCGTGCTCCGGCCGGTGCCCGGGTCGACGGACAGCAGCCGCACCGTGCGCTGGTCCCGGCTCTGCACCACGACCAGCGGGTCGTGCCCGTCCGCCCAGGCCGCGGTGACCAGGTAGGGAAACGCGGCGCCGCCGGTCTCGGCGTCCGCGGTGCTGCCGTCGAGCCGGGCCAGGGCGAGGGACACGGCGGCGTTCGGGGTGCCGGCCGCGGGATAGGCCACCACCGCGGGCGGGCGCCCGGGGTTGGCCGGGTCGGCGATGTGCCAGCGCTGTACCGGCGTCTCGTCCACCCGCGCCACCAGCAGGGCCGAGCCGTCCGGGGACCACCAGTAGCCGCGCTGCCGGTCCATCTCCTCGGCCGCGATGAACTCGGCCAGCCCGAACGTCACGCCCGCCGCGCCCCGCGGGTCGGCCAGCACCTGGTCCTCGCCCGTCTCACCACTGAGGCTGGTCACCCGCAGCGCCCCCGCGCTGACGTAGGCCAGCCGCTTTCCGGCCGGGTCGGGCCGGGGATCCAGCGCGGTGCCCGTCACCGCCACCTGGCAGGGGATCGCGTCCGGCTGGGTCACGTCCGCCGCCCAGACCCGCCCCGACCAGGAGAAGACCGCCAGCGTGAGGTCCGCGTCGGCGGCATAGGCGACGATGCCGCCGGCCGACTCCCTGACCCGTTCCCGGCGGGCGCGCTCCTGCGGCGGCAGGTCCGCCTCGTCGCCTTCGCCCAGCGTCCGCGGGTTCACCGCCAGCCGCTCCGAACCGCTGGCCACGTCCAGCACCCACAGGCAGGTCACCGGGTCGCTGCCGCCCTGGGTGCGCAGGTAGGTGACCCGGGACCCGTCGGGCGAGACGCGGAACGCCCGGGGTACCCCGAGCGTGAACCGCCTGGTCCTGGCTTCCTGGCGCGGGAAACTCTCGGTCATAACCTCCAATCTTGCCAGTCCCGTGGCCCCCACTAGGCTCATGGTCATGGATCCAGCGCGGCGGCTGCTGCTCGTGCACGCCCACCCGGACGACGAGTCGATCGGGACCGGGGCCACGATGGCCAAGTACGCCGCCGAAGGGGCGCAGGTCACGCTGGTCACCTGCACGCTCGGCGAGCTGGGTGAGATCATCCCGCCAGACCTGGCGCACCTGGGCGCCGACGCGGAGGACCGGCTGGGGGAGTACCGCATCGGCGAGCTCGCCGCCGCCTGCGCCGCGCTCGGCGTGACCGATCACCGGTACCTCGGCGGCCCGGGCCGGTGGCGTGACTCGGGCATGACCGGCACCGCGGGCAACGACGACCCGCGCTGTTTCTGGCGGGCCGGCCTGGACGAGGCCGCGGACGCGCTGCTCGGCGTCATCCGCGAGGTCCGGCCGCAGGTGCTGGTGACCTACGACGCCAACGGCTTCTACGGCCACCCCGATCACATCCAGGCCCACCGGGTCGCCTGGCACGCCTTCCAGCAGGCCGGCCAGTACGGGCTGGCGAAGTTCTACGCCACGTCGGCGGCGGACGGCCCGGTCACCACCGAGATCGACGCCACCGCCTACCTGGACCGCAAGCAGGCGGCGATGCGCGCGCACGCCACCCAGATCACCGTGGACCCGCCCTACTTCGCGCTGTCCAACCAGGTCAGGTACGACCTGGTGGGGGTGGAGTACTTCACGCTGCTGGCCGGCCCGCGCGGTCCCGCCGCCGCCCCCGGCGGCCGCGAGGGCGGCCTCTTCAGCTAGGCAGGCCTTTTCTGCCAGTAGCCTGCTGCCATGGATTCCGCCCCCGGCAGTACCGCCGGCCGGCGCGGGCCGGACTGGCCCGTCGCGGCCGGCGTTTACGGCGTGCTGTTCATCGCCGGCGTGGTGCAGGGCATAATCGGCAGCTTCCAGTACAGCCGGGTGCCCAAGCCGGTGCCGGTGGCCGCGCTGGCCTGCTGCGCCGCCATCCTGCTCACCTGCCTGCTGGCGGCCTGGGCCCTGCGCTCGGTCAGCGGGGCGCTGCTGCCCGGGATCGGCTGGATCATCGCGGCGTTCGTGCTGTCCATGCCGGTCGCCAGCGGCACCGTGATCATCACGGCCACCACCCCGGGTAAGTGGTTCCTGTACGGCGGCACGCTCAGCGTGGTCGCCGCCGTCATCGCCTCATTCGCAGCCCTGGCCTCCGGCCCCCACCGGGGACCTAATCCCGGATCGCGGCCTCGATCTGGCTGAGCCCCCAGTCGAGGTCCTCTTCGCTGATGACCAGCGGCGGCGCGAGCCGGATGACGTTCCCGTGGGTTTCCTTGGCGAGCACGCCGCGGGCGGTGAGCCGCTCGCACACCTCGCGCCCGGGCAGCGAGGTGAACTCGACCCCGGCCCACAGCCCCCGCCCGCGCACCGCGCCCACCCCGGGCAGCGCCCCTAGCCGCGCGTGGAAGCGCTGGCCGAGCACCCGGGCCCGGGCCTGGTACTCCCCGGTGCGCAGCATCGCGACGACCTCCCGCGCCACCGCACATGCCAGCGGATTACCGCCGAACGTCGAACCGTGCTGCCCCGGCTGCAGTACCCCGAGTACCGGCCAGGACGACACCATGGCGGAGACCGGCACGATGCCGCCGCCGAGAGCCTTGCCGAGCAGGTACGCGTCGGGCACCACGTCCTCGGCCGCGCACGCGAACGTGTGGCCGGTGCGGCCCAGGCCGGACTGGATCTCGTCGGCGATCATCAAGATGTTCTGCTGGGTGCACAGCGACCGGATCCCGGCCAGGAAGCCGGGCGGCGGCACGACCACCCCGGCCTCGCCCTGGATCGGCTCGACCAGCACGGCGACGACCCGGTCACCGAGCTCGGCGACCGCGGCGGCCGTCGCGTCCAGGTCGCCGTACGGCACTACCCGGAACCCGGGCGTGTACGGGCCGAAGTCCGCCCGGGCGTCGGGATCGGTGGAGAAGCTGACGATCGTGGTCGTCCGGCCGTGGAAGTTGCCCTCGAACGCGATGATCACCGCCTGGCCGGCGGGCACCCCCTTGACCGTGTACCCCCACTTGCGCGCCACCTTGATCGCGGTCTCGACCGCTTCCGCGCCGGTGTTCATCGGCAGTACCACGTCCATGCCCGCCAGCTCGGCCAGCTCGGCGCAGAACGGGCCGAACTGGTCGTGCTCGAACGCCCGGCTGACCAGGGTGAGCTGGTCCAGCTGCCGCCGCGCGGCGGCGATCAGCCGCGGGTGCCGGTGGCCGAAGTTCAGCGCCGAGTAGGCGGCGAGCATGTCGAGGTAGCGACGGCCCTCCACGTCGGTGACCCATGCCCCCTCGGCTTCGGCCGCGACGACGGGCAGCGGGTGGTAGTTGTGCGCGCCGTACTCGCGGCCCAGCTTGAGCAGGCCGGTCGTGGTCTCGGTCATCGAGTGCCTCCTTATTACCGAAGTTCCAACGTGCAGCACTTGGCCCCGCCGCCGCCCTTGAGCAGCTCCGACATGTCCACGCCGACGGGTATGAACCCGCGCTGGAACAGCTGGCCGGCCAGCGTGGCCGCCTGCACCGGCAGCACGACGTGCCGCCCGTCGCTGACCGCGTTCAGGCCCAGCACCTCGGCGTCCTCGTCTTTCACCTCGATCAGCTCGGTGAACCGCGCGGCCAGGGCCGCCCGGCCGGCGTCGTCGAACGCGGCCGGGTAGTACATGGCGGTGTCCTCGTCGAGCACGCACAGCGCCGTGTCCAGGTGGTAGAAGCGCGGGTCGATGAGCCGCAGGCTGACCACCGGCAGCCCGAACAAGCCGGCCAGCTCGGCGGCGACCGCCTGGTCGCTGCGGAACCCGTAGCCCGCCAGCAAGACCTCGCCGGCGAACAGGACGTCGCCCTCGCCCTCGTGGACGTGCTCGGGTACCCGTATCTCCCGGTAGCCGCGGCCGGCGAACCAGTCCAGGTACGCGCCGGCTTCTCCGGCCCGCTGCGGGTAGCGGAACCGGGCGCCGAGCACCTTGCCGCCGACCACGGTGCCGCCGTTGGCCGCGAACACCATGTCGGGCAGCCCGGGCACCGGCTCGATCGTCTGCACGTCGTGGCCGAGCTCGAGGTAGACCTGGCGGAGCCGGGTCCACTGCCGCCGGGCGCGGGCCGCGTCGGTCGGCTCGTCCGGTGCCATCCACGGGTTGATGGCGTACGTGACGGCGAAGTGCTCAGGCGGGCACATCAGGTACCTGCGCGCGGAGGCCCGGCGCTCCCTCGTGATCATGAGGCCAGGTTAGGGCTTCGACGGACGGGAAAACATGTGCCGGTCATGCGTGTCAGCGGCGAATCGCTGCGTAAATGCGCTCTAAAACGGCGATTCGTTGTTTAGTCCCCGCGCGAGCACCTACTTGGACGCCCGCCCCGGCGCCCGCTCTGCGTCCGGCCGTGCTACGGCTTCCTGGCCACCCCGCAGTAGGCCGCCGTCCCGGCGGCGTCCCGCCCGTCCGCAAGGCTGGCTCCGCGCCCGTCCGGCCGCCACTGCGGGCACGGCACCACGCCTGGTTCGGTCAGCTCGAGCCCGGCGAAGAAGCTGGTCAGCTCGTCCGGTTTGCGCAGCAGGTAGGGCGCGGGCGCGCTGGCGCCGTACCGGGGCCGCGCGCTGGCGTCATACCGTCGCTGGGCGCTGACGGCGGAGTCGCCGTCGGCCACCCCGTCGGCGATGACCAGGTAGCTGCCCGCGGGCAGTTCCCTCATCAGCTGGCTGGTGATCGAGCGGGCCGCGCCGAAGTCGTCGATATGGCCGAGGATGCCCAGCATGATCAGCGCGACCGGCCGGGACGGGTCGAGGGTGGTAGAGGCGGCGGCCAGCACCGCGGCCACGTCCCGCAGGTCGGCGTCGGCGTAGTAGACGGCGCCCTCCCGCGTGCTGGCCAGCATCGGGTTGCTGAGCAGTGTCTTGGCGTGCAGGATGACCGCCGGGTCGTGGTCGGCGTAGACGATCCGGGTGTCCGGCGCGATGCCCTGAGCGATCTCGTGGGTGTTGCCCCCGGCGGGCAGGCCGGAGCCGACGTCGAGGAACTGCCGGATCCGGGCCGGGCCGGCCAGGAACCGCACCGCCCGGACCAGGAAGGCGCGCTCGGCCCGCGCCGCCTCGGCCAGATGCGGGAACTCCCGGCCGATCTCCTCGCCGGCCGCCTTGTCGGCGGCGTAGAAATCCCGGCCGCCGAGCCAGTAGTTCCGGACCCGGGCCGGATGCGGCAGGCTGACGTCAAGCCCGGCCGGCGGCCGCCCCCAGGGCCCGTCCTGCTCGCGCCCGGGATCGCTGACCTCAGGCCCGGGCCGGTGGCTGGCACCGTGATCGGTGCCAAGGCCGGCCGGGGCGGTGCCATGGTGCCGGCCGGCGGCGGCCGCCTCGTTCTTGCCTGCTTCGGAACTGCGCCTGCGGAACATCCCCACAATCTTGCCCCACCCGTGTACGTGCCTGGTGCCGTTTCCGCCGCCCCGTGGCTGAGATCGTGTCCCCGGCGTTTGCCGGGAGGACCGGAGGGAAGAGACATGCGCCTGAACTGGGAGGTCAGACTGGCAGGTAAGCGAGCCCGGGTGGTGCGGCTCCGGCGCAGCGACGTGACCGGACCCGGCATCCGGCGGATCCGGTCCGGCCGCGGTTTCCGTTACCTGGATGCGGACGGGCAACCGGTGTCGCCGGCGGAACGGGACCGGATCGCCGGGCTGGTGATCCCGCCCGCCTGGAAAGAGGTGTGGATCTGCCCGTGGCCGAACGGGCACATCCAGGCCGTCGGCTTCGACGCCGCCGGGCGCCGGCAGTACCTGTACCACCCGCGCTGGCGGGAAAAGCGGGACAAGGAAAAGCACGACCACGTCCTCGATTTCGCCGCCGCGCTGCCCGACGCGCGCGAGATCGTCGCCACCCAGCTCGACGGCCGCGGCCTGACCAGGGAACGGGTCCTCGCGGCCACGTTCCGCCTGCTTGACCTGGGCTTCTTCCGGGTGGGCGGGGAGCGGTACGCGGAGGACAACGGGACTTACGGGCTGTCCACGCTGCTCCGGGCACACGTCCGCCTGTCCGGCGGTGAGATCGTGTTCGACTACCCGGCCAAGGGCGGCTACGAGCGGGTCCAGGCGGTGGCCGATCCGCAGCTCCTCCGGATCGTCAGGCAGCTCAGGTCCCGGCCGGCCGCGGGCGACGCGCTGTTCGCCTACTACCAGGACCGGCAGTGGCATCGCGTGCACGGCTCGGACATCAACGGCTACCTCAAGTTCCTGACCGGCCTGGACGTCAGCGCCAAGGACTTCCGGACCTGGAACGCCACCGTGTTGGCCGCGGTGGGCCTGGCCGTCTCCCCGGTCTCGCGCGCCTCGGCCAGCAGCCGCAAACGGGCCGTGGCCCGCGTGGTCAAGGAGGTCTCCGAGTACCTGGGCAACACCCCCGCCGTATGCCGGGCCTCGTACATCGACCCGCGCGTCATCGAGCGGTACGAACGCGGCGACACGATCGCCGACGCCCTGGACCGGCTGGGCGAGAACGCGTCGGGCGGCCTGGCCACCCAGGGTCCCATCGAGGAAGCCGTCCTGCACCTCCTCCGCCCCATAACCCCGTCCTAGCCCACCAGTTCGCCTAGCACACCAGACCCGGCCTCGCCCACCAGCCCGGGCTAGCCCACCAGCCCGTTTGGCCAGCCAGTCTGGCCTTTCCCACCAGCCTCCCATTCCCGTGGATCTCGCTTCTTCCCTCCGGATCTCGCCTCGGGCTAACTGATGTGAAGAAGCGAAGAACGTGCCGCCCTCATGTCCTCGCTGGCAGTAGTTTCATGATCGCGAAGACTTTTAGCGCATATAGGGTATAAAAGTCTTCGTGATCATGAAAGGTCGAAATTTCGTTTGAGCGTAATGGTGCGATGTAAGGCTACGATATCAGCGTGATTATTGGTGCCACCGAGACCTAGTGAGTACCTCGGCCTCGCTTTAGGTCGGCGGCCTCGCTTCGGTACCGCGGCCTCGCCTCCGGAACGAGGCGCTTCTCCCGACAGACGCCCGACCCGAGCGGCCTGCTCCGCGTGCCCCGGCCCGGTCGGCCCTGGTGACCAGATGACCAGCACCGATTCCACCGGGTCAGCCCCGAGCGCGGCGTACCCATGGGGGACGTCGCTGGCCCATCGCGCCGCTTGACCGGCGCCGATCTCGATTTCCTCGCCGAGGCGGCCAACCCGTGCCCGGCCGCTGGTCACGAGCAGGTGCTCGACGACGCCGGGGCCGTGGGCGGGCGAGCGGTGAAAGCGGCCGGGCTCGAGCCGCAGCCGGTAGACCTCCACCGTCTGCCCCCCGCCGGCACCGAGACCGGCACCAGGACCGGCACCAAGACCGGCACCAAGACCGGGACCGGGATCGGGAGCGCCGTCGTGGCTCACGTCGAGCAGTCGCGCCTCGATGCCGGGGGAGGCGACCCGCACGCCCGGGCGGTCCGCGATCAGGGTCGCGAGCGGAACGCCGAGCGCGCCCGCGAGGGCGTACAGCGTGCCCAGCGTCGGGTTGCGGACACCGTTCTCGATTTCCGAGAGCGACCCCTTGCCGACGTGCGCCGCCTCCGCGAGCGCACCGAGGGACAGGCCGCGCCGCTGCCGCGCCGCGCGCAGCCGCTCGCCGACCAGCCGGGCCAGATCGTCCACGACGAATGATTCTAGGCAAGAAAGTTCTGTAAACAGAACCCAAGGCACTAGGGTTCTGTATATGGAACATGTCACGAGGCCGGTCCTGGCCGGCATCCTGACCGCGCTGGTCGGGTTCACTAGTTCCTTCGCCGTCGTCCTGGCCGGCCTGCGCGGCGTCGGCGCCACGCCCGCCGAGGCGGCTTCGGGGCTGCTCGCCGTCTGCGCGACCCAGGCCGCAGGCATCTTGTGGCTGGTGCGCCGCCACCGGATCCCGCTCACGCTGGCCTGGTCCACCCCGGGCGCGGCCCTGCTGGCCAGCACCGGCGCGGTGCACGGCGGATGGCCCGCGGCCGTCGGCGCCTTCCTCGTCACCGGCGCGCTGGTGGTGATCACCGGGCTGTGGCCCCGCCTCGGCCGCCTCATCTCCGCTATCCCGACGCCGATCGCCCAGGCGATGCTGGCCGGCGTGGTGCTCGAGCTGTGCCTGGCCCCGGTGCGCGGCTTCGCGGCGCACCCGTGGTCGGTCGGGCCGATCCTGCTCACCTGGGTGGTGATGCTCCGGCTGGCGCGCCGGTGGGCCGTGCCGGCCGCGTTCGCGGCCACCCTCGTGGTCGTCGCCGTCGACGCGGCCCGCCACGGCGGGCCGCACGGGGCGCTCGTCCCGCAGGTCGCCTGGACGACGCCCAGCCTGACCGGGGCCAGCCTGCTCGGCCTGGCCATCCCGCTGTACGTGGTCACGATGGCCGGGCAGAACATCCCCGGCGTGGCGGTCATGTCCGCTTACGGCTACCAGGTGCCGTGGCGCGAGACGATGACCGTGACCGGCCTCGGCACCGCGGCCGGGGCCCTGGCCGGCGGGCACGCCATCAACCTGGCCGCGATCACCGCCTCGATGAACGCGTCGCCGGAGGCGGATCCGGACCCGGCCCGGCGCTGGGTGGCCGCGTGGACCTCCGGCTGGTCCTATCTGGTGCTCGCGCTGGTCTCGACCGCCCTGGTCGCGTTCGTCAGCGTCGCGCCGCCCGGCGTGGCGGGCGCCGTAGCCGGGCTCGCGCTCCTCGGTACGCTCTCGTCCTCCCTGGCCGGCGCCCTGTCGGCGGCCGAGGGCCGCGAGGCGGCGGCCATCACGTTCGTGGTCGCGGCCTCCGGGCTCACGTTCTTCGGCATCGGCGGCGCCTTCTGGGCCCTCGCCGCCGGCCTGCTAGTACGCGCCCTCCTGCCCGGCCAGCCAAGGCTAACGGCGCCCGGCGGGGAGCCGGGCTAGCCGGACTGCGGCGGCGGCCACTCGTTCGTCGGTGCCGGTGAGCGCCACCCGGATGTGCCGCTGCCCGCCCGGCCCGTACATCGCGCCCGGCGCCACCAGGATGCCGGCCGACACCGCCAGGAACTCGACCGCCGACCAGCAGTCGTACCCCGGATGCGTCGCCCACAGGTAGAGCCCGGCCTCGGAATGGTCGATACGCCACCCCGCCGCCTCGAACGCCCCCCGCAGCACCGAACGCCGCGATGCGTACCGCTCCCGCTGCTCGCGCGCGTGCGCGTCGTCCTCCAAAGCAGCCGTCATCGCGGCCTGCACCGGCTCCGGCATCATCATCCCGGCCTGCTTCCTGATCGCGAGCAGGTCCGCGACCAGCGCGGGATCCCCGGTCACGAACCCGGCCCGGTAGCCGGCCAGGTTGGACCGCTTGGACAGCGAGTGGACGGCTAGCAGGCCCTCGTGCGACCCGCCGGACACGTCCGGATGCAGCACCGAGACTGGCGAGGCGTCCCAGCCCATCGAGAGGTAGCACTCGTCGGACGCCACCACCGCGCCGCGTTCCCGGGCCCAGCCCACCACCTTGCGCAGGTGCCCGGGCGGCAGCACCCGGCCGGTCGGGTTGGACGGCGAGTTCAGCCATACCAGCCGGACCCGGGACGGCCCGGCCCCGAGCAGGCTGTCCGAGGACACCACGTCGGCCCCGGCGATCCGGGCGCCGATGTCGTACGTCGGGTACGCCAGCTCGGGCTGGAGCACCACGTCGCCGGGACCGAGCCCGAGCATGAGCGGGAGCCAGGCGACGAGTTCCTTGGTGCCGACGACGGGCAGCACGTCGTCGGGTGCGACCGTGACGCCGTGGTCCCGCGCCAGCCAGCCGGCCGCCGCGTCCCGCAGCCGGGGCGTTCCCCAGGTCGCGGGGTAGCCGGGCGCGTCGGCGGCGGCCGTCAGGGCCGCGCGGACAATGCCGG
>JAJKHX010000090.1 GCA_021154785.1 Nocardiopsis sp. | reverse complement strand
CCCTCGGTCAGCACCCGGTCCAGCGTGTCGGCGAAGAAGTCCGCGCCCGCGGCGTCCAGGCACAGCGGCGGCTTGATCTTGAGCACGCACATCCGGTCACTGGTCGGCTGGATGACCACTCCGAGGCTCAGCATCCGGTCGCAGATGGCCATGGTCTCCGCGGTCGCCGGCTCCAGCGTGTCCCGGTCCCTGACGAACTCCGCCCCCAGGTACAGCCCGGACCCGTGCACCGCCCCGATCAGCGGATGCCGCCCGGCCAGCTCCTCGAGCCGGCCCTTCAGGTACGAGCCCACCAGGGCCGCGTTGGCCTGCAGCCCCTCGTCCGCGATCACGTCCAGCACGGTCAGCCCGGCCACGCAGGAAACGGGGCTGCCGCCGGTCGAGGAGAAGAAGTACCCGGCGTCCCGGTACTTCCCGGCGATCTCCCGGGAGGTGATGACCGCGCCCAGCGGGTAGCCGTTGCCCATCGCCTTGGCCACCGTGACCACGTCCGGCACCACGCTCTGCTGCTCGAACCCCCAGAACCAGTGGCCCAGGCGGCCGTAACCCACCTGTATCTCGTCGGCGATAGCGAGCCCGCCGTGCCGCCTGACCTCGGCGTACACCGCGGACAGGTAGCCGTCGGGGAGCGCCATCCCGCCCGCGTTGCCGTAAAACGGCTCGGCCAGGAAGGCCGCGGGCGGCCGCCCGTCAGCCGCCAGCCCCGCGATGAACCGGACCGCGTCGGCCGCGTACCAAACCGCCGAAGCCCCCCGGTACCGCCCGCGGTAGGCGTTCGGCGCGTCCACCGCGTGCACCCAGCGGGGCCGGGTGGCCAGCGCGTTCGGATTGTCGGCAGTAGAGGTAGAGACGGCGTCCGAAGCGTACGTCCAGCCGTGGTAAGCCTCCTGCACCGCCACCACGTCCTGGCGTCCGGTCGTGACCAGCGCCAGCCGCAGCGCCAGGTCCACCGCCTCGGACCCCGAATTGACCAGGAACACGGTATCCAGCGGCGACGGCAGCAGCCCGGCCAGCCGCTCGGCGAACTCCGCCACCACGCCATAGTGAAATCGCGAGTTGGTATTCAGCTTGCGCAGCTGGCGGTCCACCGCGGCCGCCAGCCGGGGATGCGCATGCCCCAGGACCGCCACGTTATTGACCATGTCCAGGTAGGACCGCCCGTCCACGGCGGCCAGCTGGTGCCGCCAGCCCCGCTCGATCCGCGGCGGATCGGCGTAGTAGTGCTCCTGCACGTCCGCGAACGCCGCCGACCGCCGGTCCAGCAGATCCCCGCCCACTAGGTCCCCGGCCGGGACCGCAGGCGGCAGCCCGAGCAGCGGCCCCGGATCCGCCGTCAGCGCCAGCCACCCCGCCGCGTACTCCGGCCGCACCAGCCACGGCACCTCCGGCCCGCCCGCCACCCGCACGCCCACCTGAACCGCCGTCCGCGCCGGCAGCACCGTACCCCCGCCCGGCACGGTGAGCACCAGCTCCTCGCCCGGCGAACCCGGCGAACCCGGCGAACCCGCCCCCAGCGTGACCGGTCGCGCCAGCCACAGCTCGATCCCGGTAGCGACGGTCGCGGGCGAGGTCTCCGCCAGCACCCGGGACGCGTCCAGCCGCGCCTCCCCGTACCGCGTGACCACCGCGTCCGCCCCGCCGTCCAGCCGAGCCAGCGCCATCCGCCCGGCCAGTCCCGGCGAGAGCCACGCCCCCTCGTCCACCACATCGGACTGGACAGCAAGGTCCAGTACCGAGACCCGCCCCAGGTCCGCGACCGCCGTCCCCGGCGCAACCCGCGGCCCCGGCCCCGGGAAACCTAGCTCGTTCGTCATAAGGGCGGTCATGACCTCGACCGGGACGGATACCGCCTGGTCGAGGCAGGTCCGTTCGTGCTCGAGGGCGCCGGTCACGTACTCGTTCCCGCTGTCCAGGGCGGCCTGCTGCTCACCGCTCACCACCAGCACCGCGGCGCGCAGCACCACCAGCGGCCACAGCGCCGCCACCTCGGCGGCGGACAGCGGCCGCTCGGCGTGGAACGCGCGCACCGCGGGCAGCACCGAGCAGGGCTCGGCCCCGGCGTGCCGCAGCACCGACGTGATCGCGACCGCGAGCTCGCCCACCGCCCACGAACGGGTCAGGTCGCCGAAGTCGATCACCCCGTCCGGCGTCCGCAGCCCGTTCACGCCCGGGCGAACAACCGAGCAGACGACGTTATCGTCCGTGACGTCACCGTGCACCGCCTGCCACGGCAGCTCCCCGGCCAGCGGCTCGACCCGCCGCCAGGCGCCGGAAGCCGCCTCGGTCACCCGGGCGCGCAGCTCCGGGTCCCGTACGTGCTCCGCCAGCACCGTGACTACCCGCAGGCCGTGCCGCAGGTCCCACTGGAGCACCCGGTCCAGGCCGGGGTGGTCGAAGCCGCGCAGCGCCCGGCTGACCCGACCGGCCACCAGGCCGAGCCCGGCCACCACCCGCGGCGACAGGTAACCAGGCCCGGTCAGCGTGCCGCCCGGCAGGTAGCGCAGGACCCGGGCCAGCGCCGGCCCTCCCGCGAGCGGCACCGCTACCGGGCCGTGCGTCGCGACCCCCGCCCGCAGCCCGGCCGCCGCGATGAGCTCCGCCGCCGCGTCCTGGGCCTCGACCTCGGTCCGGCTGAACGCGGGGTTCGCGATCTTCAGCACGCCCGCCGGGCCGCCGTCCCCCGCCAGGAGGAAGTTGCAATCTTGCTGACTGCCCAGCGGAAAAGCCCGGACCTTCATACCGAACGAGGTAGCCGCGAGCCCCGCTGCCTGCTCGACGGTCACCAGCGGGACCGGAAGCCCGCCCTGCGCGAAAAAGTCGACCCCGGCGCCTTCAGGGGGTGAAGACAATCCGGCCTACCGTCTCGCCCGCGGCCAGCCGCTGCAGCCCGGCCGGCACCTCCTCGAGCCCGAGCCGCTGGCTGACCAGCGGCTTGATCGCCCCGTCGGCGACCAGCTTGGTGAGCCGCGCGTGGCAGTCCTTGATGAGCTGAGGGTTCTTGCTCTGGTACAGGCCCCAGTGCAGGCCCACGATGGCGTAGTTCTTGATCAGCGCGTGGTTCAGCGCGGCCGACTGGATCGTCCCGCCGGCGAAGCCGATGATCAAGATGCGGCCTTCGAACGCGATGCACTTGGTCGACCTTGTGTAGGTGTCGCCGCCCACCGAGTCGTAGATCACGTCGGCGCCGCGGCCGTCGGTGACCTCCTTCACCACCGCGACGAAGTCCTGGGCGTGCCGGTCGATCACCACGTCGGCGCCGAGCGCGCGGACCGCCTCGGCCTTGGCCGGGCCGCCCGCCACGCCGATGACCCGGGCCCCGGCCGCCTTGCCGAGCTGCACCGCGCCGCTGCCGACGCCGCCGGCCGCGGCGTGCACCAGCAGCGTCTCGCCCGCCTGCAGCGCCGCCCGCCGGTACAGCCCGAACCACCCGGTCTGGTACGTCACGTAGAACGCCGCCGCCTCGGCGTCGTCGAGGCCGTCCGGCGCGGGCAGCGCGGTGGCCGCGTTCATCAGGGCCAGCTCGGCGTAGGCGCCGGTGGGCGCGACCGGCCCGCCGACGACCCGGTCGCCGGGCGCGAACCCGGTTACCCCGTCACCGGCCGCCACGACCTGGCCGCACAGCTCGATGCCCGGGGTGTACGGCAGCGCCGGCTTGACCTGGTAGCCGCCGCGGCACATGAGGATGTCGGGGAAATTCGTCGCGGCACCGAGCACCCGCACCAGCAGCTGCCCCGGGCCGGGCTCGGGGTCCGGGACCTCGGCCAGCCGCAGCACGTCGCGCGGCTCGCCCAGCTCGGTGACCTGCCAGGCCCTCATGCCGGGCCGCCCGCGGGCACCTGGCCGGACTCCCGCTGCACCTGCTCGATCCGCTGCTGCATCCGGTTCATCCCGCGCAGCCACTTGTCGGTGTTCCCGGCCCGCAGCTGGTAATACCCGCGAACCTCCGGGTGCGGCAGGATCAGGAATTCCCCGCTCGCCATGCCCGCCAGCAGCGCGTCGGCCACCTGCTCCGGCTCGATCGCGGCGTCCTGCAGCACCACTTTCCCGGCCTCGCCCGAGTTGGCGAGCATGTTCGTCCGCACGCCCTGGGGGCAGATGCAGTGCACCGTCAGGCCGCGGTGTCCGTAGGTCGCGGCCAGCCACTCGGCGTAAGACTCAGCCGCGTGCTTGGTCACCGAGTAGGGAGCCGCGCCCAGCATGGTGAGCAGCCCGGCCGCCGACGCGGTGATGACCATGGTGCCGTGCCCGCGCTCCAGCCAGGTCGGCAGCAGCTCCCGGGTGGCCCGCACGTGGGCCATCACGTTGACGTCCCAGGTCGCCTGCCAGACCGCGTCCGGGGTGTCGACGGGGGAGGTACCGCCGCCGACGCCGGCGTTGGAGCAGTAGATGTCGATCTCGTTCAGGTACTCGCGGGCGGCGGCGATGAGGTCGCTCACGCCCTTCTGGGTGCCCATGTCGCCCGGTACGGGGTACCCGCCGATCTCCTCGGCCACCGCCACGGCCGCCTCGGTGTCCAGGTCGTTGACCACCACCCGGGCGCCCGCCGCGGCCAGCCCGCGGGCCAGGGCCCGGCCGATGCCCGCGCCGGCCCCGGTCACGACCGCGCCGGAACCCTGAACGTCCCGGATCTTGTCTGCGCTGCCTGTATCGTTCGCCACGTCGGCAGGTTATCGCGCCCCCGTGTCTCCCTAAAGGCCCGTGCGTCGCTAAAGGCCCGCATCCGTGACCGGCCTGCGTCCCTGGCCACGTAACCCACAGTCACCACAGGCGCGGCGGTAGCTCGCCCGGCCGGGAGGAGTATCATCGGCGATGGTGGTTCCGGCCGCCCCTGGGTCCGCGGGCAGAGCTCTAAGCTCACCGGTTGCGTTCAGCGTCATCAGCGGCACGTCTTTCCTGCCCGAGCCAGCGGACCCCCGGGCGCGAGGAAGGACGCCATGCCTGATGAGCTGCGCTCGCTGCCCGCTCGTCCCAGCCTGCGGCACCTCAAGATCGAGGCGAAGCGCCGCCATGCAGCGGGGGAGTTCGCTACCCTGCACGATGCCCAGACGGCCATCGGCCGCGAGCACGGCCTGCCCGGCTGGGCCGCCCTCAAGCAGGCCTGCGACCTGCTCGCCAGCGGGGCCGGCGCCGAGGACGGCCCGGCCCTGGCCCACGTCCGGTGGATCATCGGCCGGTTCCGCGGCGCCGACGGCGCGGGCTGGACGGCACCCGGCGACGACGAGCTCAGGCAGCATTTCGACGACCGCCTCCTGGCCGCCCTCCCCGCTGACCGCCTGGCCGAGGCGCTCGCGCAGCGCCCCGCCGACCTGCGGGGCGAGCTGATTGTCATCCGGCAGGCGCCGTTCGAGGCGCAGGTTCAGCTGGCCGGCCTGCGCTACCTCGCGATCGCTACCCCCGAGCCGCCGCACCGGCTGATCGGGGTGCGCGGCTTCCCGCTCGCCGAGTGGATCACCGATCCCCGGGTCAAGGCGCCGCCCCCGGTCCGGGCGGCCGGCCGGCCGCCGCCCGAGCTCGGTGCCATCGCCGCCCGGGCCTGCGCTGAACTCGGGCTGCCCGCCCTGCTGCTGGCCGGCGGCGATCCCGGACAGCCCTCCTGGTCGGTCGCCGCCGGCCACGCCAACCTGGATCAGGCGGTGCCGTTGGAACCCGGGCACCGGTTCCCGGTGCCCGGTTTGACCGGACTGGTCACCACGACCGCGGTGCTCCGGCTGGCCGCCGCGGGCCGCCTGGACCTGGACGACCCGGCCAACGCGCGGCTGCGCGCGGTCCGCCTGGCTGACGACTCGATCACCATCAGGGAACTGCTCACCCACACCGGCGGCGTCGACAGCCCCGACGAGCTCTACGCCGACGCCGTCCCCGCCCTGGCGGAGCTCATGGGCCCGGTGGTCGGCTGCGGCGGCCCGCGCGGCATCCTCTGGCCGAGCAACGGCGGCTACGGCGTACTCGGCCAGCTGATCGCTGACATCACCGGGATGCCGTACGCCCAGGCCGCTACCGCCCTGGTCCTCGGTCCCCTGGGCATGCGCGACTCCCGGTTCCCCGCCCGCACCGCGGACATCCCCCCAGCCGCCGTCACCAGCTACACGGTCACCCCCGACGGCAGCCTCGAGCCCTTCCCTCCCCAGGTCGCCACCATCGAGGCCGTGGCCGGCCTGTGGTCCACCGGCGCCGACCTGGTGCGCCTGGGCACCGGATGGCCCGCGCTGCTGCCCCCCGCGCTAGCCCGCGAGGCGGTAACCCCCCAGATCGACGCGCGGCGGGCCGGTGCCCTGATCGGCCTCGGGCTGCTGCTGGACGGCGGCACCACCGCGGACGGCGGGTCCGGGATCGAAGCCGTCACCCTGCTCCGCAGCCGCATCCGCGACCACCGCACCTTCGTCGTACTGACCACCCGCGCGGTCACCGTCGGGTCCCTCGACGAGCAGCTGCGCCGGGCGTGGCTCCGCCACTGAACGCCTGAAAGAAGGACCTCATGTACCAGCCTTACCCGGGCAGCGACACCCAGCTACCGGAAACCCAGCGCCGGCCGGCGCCCGCGTCCGTGCGTACCGCCGTCAACGCCATGTACGCCGGCGCCGTCACCAGCCTGCTCGGCATCGGTATCGGCATCCTCACCATCAGCGACACCAGGACCGCGATCGCCCGCCGCTCCCCGGATATGACGGCCAGCCAGCTCAGCTCCACCCAGCACGTGCTGATCGCCGGGTTCGTCGCCGGGGGAGTGATCGCCGCCGTGGCCTGGATCGTCCTGGCCCGGGCCTGCCAGCGCGGTCACAACTGGGCGCGCATCACCGGCACGGTGCTGTTCGCCCTGGCTACCGTGGATACCTTCATCGGGCTGACCACGCCGATCGCCGCCGTAGTCCGGATCTGGGCGGTGGTGACCTGGCTGGCCGGGCTGGCCGCGGTGGTGTTCCTGTGGCGGCGCGATTCGAGCTCCTACTTCCGGCCGCAGGCATGATCGAGGTCGAACAGCTCAGCAAGCGCTACGGCCCGGTGACCGCGGTCGACGACCTGAGCTTCACCGTCCGCCCCGGCCGGGTCACCGGCTTCCTCGGCCCGAACGGCGCGGGCAAGAGCACCACCATGCGCATCATCCTGGGCCTGGACACGCCCACCGCGGGCCGGGCCCTGGTCGGCGGCCGCCGCTACGACGGCCTGGTCCGCCCGCTGCGCGAGGTCGGCTCGCTGCTCGACGCGACCGCCCTGCACGCCGGCCGGACCGCCCGCGCCCACCTGCTGTCCATCGCCCAGTCCAACGGGATACCCCGGCCGCGCGTCACCGAGGTGCTGCGGCTGACCGGCCTGGAGGGAGTGGCCGGGCGCCGGGCGGGCGGCTTCTCGCTCGGCATGAAGCAGCGGCTCGGCATCGCCGCCGCCATGCTCGGCGACCCTCCGGTGCTGATGTTCGACGAGCCGGTGAACGGCCTGGACCCCGAGGGCATCCACTGGATCCGCGGGTTCTTCCGCGAGCTGGCCGCCGACGGCCGCACCGTCCTGGTCTCCAGCCACCTGATGAGCGAGATGGCGCAGACCGCCGAGCACCTGATCATCATCGGCCGCGGTCGGCTCCTGGCCGACCTGCCCGCCACCGAGCTGATCGAGTCCAGCGCCCGCCACGACGTGCTGCTGCGCTCGCCCCGGGCGGCCGAACTGGGCCGCCTGATCGCCGCCCGCGGCGGCACGGCGAACCCGCAGGACGACGGCGCACTGGTGGTGACCGGCCTGGACGCGGCCGCCGTGGGCGAGCTGGCGGCCAGCCACGGCATCGCGCTGCACGCCCTGGTGCCCCGGCAGGCCTCCCTCGAGGACGTCTACCTGGACATCACCGGCGACAGCACCGACTACCGGGCGGGGCTGTCATGACCGTCCCTTCCCTGGCGACCAGGGCCCGCGACCTGCTGGCGTCGGAATGGACCAAGTTCCGTTCGGTCCGCTCGACCTACTGGGCACTGCTGGTCGCGGTGGTCACCCCGGTCGCGGTCAGCACCGTGGTCGCCTTCGCCTTCGCGACTACGCCGAAATCCGGGCCCTCGCCCGACCCGCTGCTGCCCGGCGTCATCAGCCTGGAGTACGCCGTGATCGCGGTCAGTACCCTGGGCGTGCTGATGTTCACCGGCGAGTACAGCACCGGCCTGATCCGGGTCACCTTCACCGCGGCCCCCCGCCGCCGGGCGGTGCTGGCCGCCAAGGCGACCGTGCTCGCCGCGGTGACGCTGGTCGCGGGCGAGGTGGTCGCCTTCGCCTCGTTCGGCCTAGTGCAGGCGATCCTGGCCGGTCACCATGAAGGCGTGTCCCTGAGTCACCCGGGTGTCCCCGGGGCGGTGCTGTGCGCCGGCCTGCTGCTGTGCGTATGCGCCCTGCTCGGCCTGGCCCTCGGCGCGGTCACCCGGCACACCGCGGGCGGCATCGCCGCCACCATCGCGGTGATCGCGGTGCCCGCCATCGCGGGCCTGCTGCCGTCGCCGTGGAGCGGCCGGATCGGCCGGTTCACGCTGCTGGAGGCGGCCCAGCAGGTCAGCACGCTGCACCCGTCGGCGAGCCTGTTTGCCCCCGCCTGGTCCCTGCTGGTCGTGCTGGCCTGGCCGGCCGCCGCGCTGGCCGCAGCCGCCGTCCTCATCACCCGCCGCGACCCGTAAGCCCCCAGGAAGCGGCTAGGGCTCACACAGGATCTCGCCGTGCGGGATGAGGAACCAGGCGTCCTCGCTGTCCGCCCAGCGCCGCCAGGCGGCGGCCAGCCGTTCGAGGTCCTCCCGTGAAGCCAGGCCGTGCTCGACCGCCCGCTCCCCGAACGGGGAATCCGTCAGCCGCTCAGCCCAGGAATTTCCCCACCACATCCGCTCCTCGGGCCCGGTGTAGCACCAGGCGCTGGCCGTGGCCGCGATCGTGGTGAACCCGGCCCGCCGGGCCCAGGCGTGCATATGCCGGCCCGCGTCCGGCTCGCCGCCGATCGCCCGCGCCACGGCGCGGTAGAGCGTCTGCCATTCGGTAAGCCCGGGCTCGGCCGGGAACCAGAAGATCCCGCCGTAGTCCCCGTCTCGCGCCGCGACCAGCCCGCCCGGCCGGCACACCCGCCGCATCTCCCGCAGCGCGGCGACCGGGTCGGACAGGTGCTGCATGACCTGGTGCGCGTGCACCACGTCGAACGCCCCGTCCGGATAGGCCAGCCGGTACACGTCTCCGGTCTCGAACCGGACGTTGTCCCGCCCGCGGCGCTCTGCCTCCTGCCGGGCCTGCGCCAGCACTCCCTCGGCCGCGTCGATCCCGGTCACCTCGCCGTCCGGGACCAGCCCGGCCAGGTCCGCGGTGATCGTGCCAGGGCCGCACCCCACGTCGAGCACCCGCGCGTCCGGCCGGAGCCGGGGCAGGAGGTACCCCGCCGAGTTCTCCGCCGTCCGCCACCGGTGAGACCGGAGCACGCTGTCGTGATGCCCGTGCAGGTAAGTATCCGAAGTAGCTGCCATCCCCCTATCATTCCTGTGTCCACCCAGTGGAGCAAATGAGTCCACTATGTGGACAGCGGCGTAAGCGCCCCCATGCCCGCGGCGGCTACCGCGCGGTGCAGACGTACAGGTAGTCCACCGCCAGGATCGGGCTGACGACCGGGACGTTGAGCGTGAGGCGTGCCTGTGACACCTGCATGAACGTCCGGCCCAGCTGGCTGTGATTCCAGTTGTGCGACCCGGGATAAGAACGCTCGATCCGGAAAACCGGCTCAGTTCCCGGCGGAATTCAGCCGGCCGCTGCACGTTGCTGTACGGCCAGTAGATTTCCCTCTTCCGGCGACCGAAGTTCTGCTACGTCAGGATGAACGTGCCGCCATCGTTGAGCAGGCCGGCGATCTCCGCGAACATCCTCGCCTCGAATTTCCCGACGTACTCGAACAGGCCCTGCGCCACGACCACATCGAACGTCTTGCCGCCGAAACCGACCGGCTCCTCGATGATGTCCGCCTCGAGCAGATTCGGCGCCGGCTCCGGAATGGCGATGTCGATGCCGTGATAATGCACCCTGGGCGCCATCAGCCTGGTCAGGGCCGCGGGCCCGCACCCGACATCGAGCAGGTCACACTCACGCCCACGGCAGATACGGCGCACTTCCCGCGCGACCTTGCGCATCCGGAAATGCGGCTCCGCGTATTTGAGATTCTCGTCCGCCCAGAAATCCCGCTTGTGATACTGGGCATCACCTTCACCGGCGATAACCGTACCCCTCCCCCAGGTTCTGGCGACAATCTACCCGGACCGATCAGATCGGATAGCGGGTGGGCTCAGTGGTGTAGCTCCTCCCGGAGGGAGTCGTCCAGCGGAAGGTCCCGTCGGGAAGCTGGTCTGCTTTCCACCGGGGCTGCTGCTTGAGCCGGTGGTCATGCCGGCACTTCGGGCCGGCATTGCACAGGCAGGTCCGGCCGCCCGCCTCATACGGGATGTTGTGCTCGAAGTCGGCCTGGCTCGCGGGCCGCCGGCAGACCGGGCTGGTGCAGGTGGCATGCCGGACCTGCGCCAGGTGCCGGAGCCTGGCTCCCGGTTCGTGGCCCGCGGCCTGGAACCGGTGATCACAGTCCTCCGTACCCAGCGGGTCAAGCCCGACAATGAAATCCGGCCCGCCCCCGGGCGTCCGCAGCCGCCAGGTCCCGTACCCGCCCGGCGGCCCCTCCCGCCCGTCGGGGGTGACGCTGAACCCGGCCGGCCCGTCGCGTCCCGCGGGGGTGACGCTGGACCTTTCCGGCCCGTCCCGGGTACCGCCCGGCCCTACCGGTTTCTCCCGTCTCCTGCGCCCCTGGGGCACGGGCCGGGCGCAGCCGTGCGCCACCGCGTGGCCCTGCCCGTCGGTCACCGTCAGGCACCACGTCGTCCTGGGGTTCCGGGCCGCCGCCCCGGCCAGGTCCCGGGCCAGCCACGGGTCGACCGGCCCGATCCCGCCCAGCACCCCGGGCCGGTCCGCCAGCTGAGCCAGCGTCACCAGCGGGACCGTCAGCGTCCCCCGCACCGCGAACCCGCCCGGCCCGCCGCCATCGCCGGTTCCGCCGCCTCCCGGCTGCGGCCGGGAATCCTTGCCCAGCAGCAGGTCCAGGTACGCCCGGGCCCGCAGCTCATCCAGGCCGCCCTCCAGCCCCGCCGCGCGCAGCTCATGCGCCCGCGCGGT
>JAJKHX010000089.1 GCA_021154785.1 Nocardiopsis sp. | reverse complement strand
GGTACCCCACCCCCGCCAGCGCCGCCGACAACGCACCAGCCTGCGGGAACCGGTCAGCAAGATCATGGGTGGACGGGCTGCTCACAAGGAGCGGGTTTATCGTCGCGGGAGGATTCAGGTGATAGCCAGGTCGGTCCGGAACGGGCGGCCCTGGATCGCGCGCCACACCTGAGCCGGGGTGAGCGGCATGTCGGCGTGCCGCACGCCGTAGGGGCGCAGCGCGTCGATGACCGCGTTGACCACGGCGGGCGCGGACCCGACGGTGGCGGACTCACCGACCCCCTTGGCCCCGATGGGATGGTGCGGGGACGGGGTGACGGTCGCGCCGAGCTCCCAGGACGGGCACTCCAGCGCGGTCGGCAGCAGGTAGTCCATGAACGAGCCGCCCAGGCAGTTGCCCTCGGCGTCGAAGGCGATGCTCTCCATCAGCGCCATCCCGATCCCGTCCGCGAGCCCGCCGTGCACCTGGCCCTCGACGATCATCGGGTTGATCCGCACCCCGCAGTCGTCGACCGCGATGAACCGCCGGACGTCGACCTTGCCGGTGCCCGGGTCGACGTCGACCACGCAGATGTACGCGCCGAACGGGTAGGTCAGGTTGGGCGGGTTGTACACGCAGGTGGCGTCCAGGTGCCCTTCGACGCCTGCGGGCAGCTCAAGGCTGGAATGCGCGGCCAGGGCGATCTCGGTCATCGTCCGGCCGGAGTCCGGGTCGCCCCGGACGAACCAGCGGCCCGGCTCCCACTCCAGGTCGTCCGCGCCGACCTCGAGCATGGCGGCGGCGACCACCCGGGCCCGCTCGCGCACCTTCCGGGCCACGATCGCGGTGGCCGCCCCGGACACCGGTGTGGACCGCGATCCGTAAGTGCCCAGGCCGAACGGCGTCTGGTCGGTGTCCCCGTGCACCACCTCCACGTCGTCCGGGGACAGGCCGAGCTCCTCCGCCACGATCTGGGCGAAGGTGGTCTCGTGGCCCTGCCCCTGGGTCTGCACCGCGATCCGGAGCACGGCCGTGCCGGTGGGGTGGATCCGCAGCTCGACCCCGTCCGCCATCCCGAAGCCGAGGATGTCCATGTGCTTGCGGGGACCCGCCCCGACGGCCTCGGTGAAGAAGCTGAGTCCGATGCCGATGAGGTGACCGCGGACTCGTTCGGCCCGTTGCTCTTTTCTCAGGTTCTCGTAGCCGGCGATGTCCATGGCCAGGCGCAGCGCCCGGGGGTAGTCACCGGAGTCGTACACCCACCCGGTCTGGCAGGTGTAGGGGAACTGCCCGGGGCACAGCAGGTTCCGCATCCGCAGCTCGGCCGGGTCCATGTCCAGCTCGAAGGCCAGCACGTCGACCATCCGCTCGACCAGGTAGACCGCCTCGGTGATGCGGAACGAGCAGGAGTAGGCCACCCCGCCCGGCGCCTTGTTGGTGTACACGCCGGTCACCTGGCAGTGCGCCGCCTCCAGGTCGTAGGAGCCGGTGAACACGCCGAAGAACCCGGCCGGGAACTTACTCGGCTGGGCGGCGCCGTTGAACGCGCCGTGGTCGGCGAGCACCTTCACCCGCACCGCCCTGATCTTGCCGTCCCGGTCGGCGGCCAGTTCCCCGCGCATGTGGAAGTCCCGGGCGAACGCGGTCGACATCAGGTTCTCCGAGCGGTCCTCCATCCACTTCACCGGCTGGCCGGTGATCATCGAGCCGGCGATCGCGCAGAGGTAGCCGGGGTAGATGGGCACCTTGGCGCCGAACCCGCCGCCGATGTCCGGCGAGATCACCCGGATCTTGTGCTCGGGCAGGCCGGTCACCATGGAGTACAGGGTCCGGTGCGCGTGCGGGGCCTGGCTGGTGGCCCAGACGGTCAGCTTCCCGCTGATCTTCTCCCAGGAGGCGACGATGCCGCAGGTCTCCAGCGGCGCCGGGTGGACCCGCGGGTAGAGCATGTCCTGGCTGACCGTGACCGGCGCCGCGCGGAAGACCGCGTCGGTGCGGTCGGCGTCGCCGGTCTCCCAGTCGAAGATGTGGTTGCTGCTGGTGCCGTCCAGGTCGTCGCGAACGAGCGGGGCGCCGGGGTCCAGGGCGCGCAGCGCGTCCACTACCGGCGGCAGCGGCTCGTATTCCACGTCGATCAGCTCGAGGGCGTCCCGGGCGGCGTAGTGGTCCTCGGCCACCACGAACGCCACCTCCTGGCCCTGGAAGCGCACCTTGTCGGTGACCAGCACGGCCTGCTGGTCACCGGACAGGGTCGGCATCCAGGCCAGGCCGCGCTGTTTCAGGGTCTCGCCGGTGAGGACCGCTCGTACCCTGGGATGCGCCTCGGCCGCGACGGTGTCGACGGAGATGATCCGGGCGTGCGGGTACGGGCTGCGCAGCACCGCGCCGTAGAGCATGCCGGGCAGCTTCACGTCGTCCACGTAGGTGCCGCGGCCGCGGATGAACCGCTGGTCCTCCTTGCGCGGTCGCGAGCCGAAGCCGCCGGTCATAGCGTCTCGGCCGGGTGCTCGGGGTTCCCCGGATTCTGGGCGGCCCAGCGGACCGACCGGACGATGTTCTCGTAGCCGGTGCAGCGGCAGATCTGGCCGGAGATGGCCTCCCGGATCTCCGCCTCGTCCGGGTCCGGGTTGCGGTCGAGCAGCCAGCGCGCGGTCATCATCATGCCGGACGTGCAGAAACCGCACTGCAGGCCGTGGCAGGCGACGAAACCCTGCTGCACCGGGTCGAGCCGGCCGTCACGCTCCAGGTCCTCGACGGTACGGACGATGCGGCCATCGGCCATCGCGGCCAGAACGGTGCATGCCTTGACGGGTTTTCTGTCGAGCCAGACCACGCAACTGCCGCAGTTGGACGTGTCGCAGCCCCAGTGGCTGCCGGTCAGGCCCAGCTCGTCGCGGATGAAGTGGATGAGCAGCAGCCGGGGCTCCACGTCACGCGCGTACTCGGTGCCGTTCACCGTCACCGCGACCCGCATCGTCATTTCTTCCGGCCTGCTCTCCCGGCCGCGAGGGCCGCTCGCCCGGCCGCGCGGCGCAGGGCGCGGGCGGTGAGCTCGGCGACCAGGTGACGCTTGTAGTCCTCGGGCCCGCGCTGGTCGGCGACGGGGTGGCAGTGCTCGGCGGCGATCCGGCCGGCCGCCGCGAAGCTCTCGTCGTCCGGGGCCCGGCCGCGAAGGTACTCCTCGGCCTCGGCCGCCACGAAGTGCTCGGCGCCGACCGCGGTCAGCCCGATGCCGGCCTGGGCGATGACCGTGTTCCCGCCCGGCTTCCCGTCCAGCCGCAGAACGGCCCCGGCGGCGGCCACCGACCAGTCCCCCACCCGTCGTGCCACCTTCTCGTACGCGCTGCCGCTGCCGCCCTTGGCCGGGCCGGCCACCGGTACCCGGACCTCGGCCAGCAGCTCGCCCTGGGCGATCACGGTCTGGTAGGGGCCGAGGTGGAATTCCCGGATGGGCACCTCGCGGTCGCCGTCCTGACCGCGGATGACCGCGGTGGCGTGCGTCGCGGCGAACGCCGCGGACAGGTCCTCGGACGGGTCGGCCTGGCACAGCGATCCGCCCACGGTGCCCCACAGCCGCACGATCGGGTCGGCGACCACCCGTTCGGCGTCGTGGAAGATCGGGAAGTGCCGGCCGGCCAGGGCCGAGTCGAGCAGGTCCGCGTGCCGTGCCAGGGCGCCGATGCGCAGCTGGCCGGCGTCGAGCTTGATGGAGGAGAGCTCGGCCAGCCCGTTGATGTCGACGAGCATCTCCGGCTGGGCGAGGCGCAGCTTCATCATCGGGATCAGGCTATGACCGCCGGCCAGGACGCGGGTATCCGGTCTGCTCAGCAGCGCCAGCGCATGGTCGACACTGGTCGCTCGCTCATACTCGACGTGGGCCGGTACCTGCATGTACAGCATCATTCGGCCTGTGCGGGGCTTGCGCAACCGGGGTTAAGCCATCGCTAATGTAGGCGGCGTCCGGCGAGACACCAAGGAGCACGGGTTAGCGGCCGCCGATGTCTTCGGACCAGACTTCGGGGTAGCGCTGCTGGAACTCGGTCATAACGGCGACGCAGGCGGGGTCCTCGAGCAGGACGATGTCGACGCCGTGGCTGACCAGGAAGTCGAGGTCGCCGGGGAAGGACTGCGCCTCGCCGACGACGACGCGGGGGATCTGGAACAGCAGGATCGCCCCGGTGCAGAGCTGGCACGGGGACAGCGTGGTGTAGAGGGTGGTGCCGAGGTAGGAGGGGCGCCGGCCGGCGTTGCGCAGGCACGAGATCTCGCCGTGCGCCACCGGGTCACCGCGCTGCACGCGCTCGTTGTGGCCGGCCGCGATCACTTCCCCGGCCGCGGCCAGGACGGCGCCGACCGGGACGCCGCCGGCCTCGAGGCTGATCCGCGCCTGGTGCAGGGCGAGCTTCATCATGTCGCGATCGTCCGCTGCCACTGACCCGTATCCCATGGCGGTTTACGTTACCTCGTTCGGTCCCTGGGGTTTGAGGAGGCTCAGTTCCCTGGCCACTCGTAGTTCAGCTCCTCCCCGACCCGCAGCCGGGCCCAGCGGGCCGCCTCCACCTGCAGTGCCCGCGCGGCCGCGGCGATCAAGACCGGATCCACCTCGCCGGCGGGCGGCGGGGCCGACAGCACCGCGAGCTTGTCCCGGGTCAGCTGCCTGATCTTGTCCTGGGTCATAGTCTCCAGCGCCGCGGTGGCGGCCACCAGGTCGGCCAGCAGCTCGGCCCGCAAGCCCTGCTGGCGGAAGCGGCGGAGCAGGTCGCGGGAATGCTCGGCCGCGTGGGGCGGGCGGCGGCCGCTGACGTGGCACATGCTCTCGAAGACGACACCGGCCGCGATCCCGGCCCAGATGCCGTCCCGGATGCGGAGCTCGCGTTCGGCTATCAGGTGCATGATGTCGTGCGGCAGCCGCGGCCCGGCCATCCCGCCGTACAGCCGGTAGACGACCCCGTCGTCCCGCTCCACCAGCGCGTAGGCGCGCTGGTGGTCGGGAAGCCGGGGGAAGGTCACACGCATATCCCCACTATGCGGACGTCGCGCTCGGGGCGCCTAATGGTTTTCGCGCCCGGCTCGCGATGCCGTAAGGTGCCGGTCGTGGCAGGACGCGGGACGACGGCGACGGCGGCGCTCGAGCGGGCGAAGATCCCGTTTACCGTGCACGAATACGCCCACGACGCGCGGGCCGGGTCCTACGGCCGCGAGGCCAGCGAGGCGCTCGGGGTCGCGGCCGGCCGGGTGTTCAAGACGCTGGTCGCCGAGGTGGACGGGGCCCTGGTGACCGGGGTGGTTCCGGTCGAGGGCCAGCTCGACCTCAAGGCGCTCGCCGCCGCCCGGGGCGGCAAGAAGGCCGCGATGGCCGATGTGACGGCGGCCGAGCGGGCCACCGGGTACGTGGCCGGCGGCATCTCCCCGGTCGGCCAGCGCAAGCGGCTGCCGGTGGTGATCGACGAGTCGGCGCTGGGCTTCGACACAGTGTTCTGCAGCGCCGGGCGCCGTGGGCTGGAGATCGAGCTCGCGCCCGGCGACCTGGTGAAGGCCGCTCAGGCGACCGTGGCCGCCATCAGCAAGCAGGCCTAGCTCGTGACCCCCTTGAGCGTGTCGGCCTTGATGAAGCCGAACAGGTAGCCCGCCACCCGCCGCAGCTGGATTTCCTCGGCCCCCTCGGTGATGCGGTACCGGCGGTGGTGCCGGTAGATGTGCTCGAACGGCTGGTGCCGCGAGTAGCCCAGGCCGCCGTGCACCTGCATGGCCCGGTCGGCGGCCTCGCAGCACAGCCGGTTGGCCACGTAGTTGCACATGGAGACCTTGTCGGCCTGGGTCAGCGGCCCGTAGGTGTCCATGCTCCAGGCCGTCTCGCGGATGAGCGCGCGCAGCATGGCGGCCTGGGTGTGCAGTTCGACCAGCGGGAACTGGATGGCCTGGTTGCTGGCCAGCGGCGTGCCGAACGGCTTGCGTTCCCTGGCGTACGCCACCGAGCGGTCGATGCAGAACTGGGCGGCGCCCAGGCTGGAGGCGGCCTGGCGGATCCGGTTCTCGTTGAAGAAGTGCTGGACGAGCTGCAGGCCGCGGCCCTCTTGGCCGAGGATCGCGCGGTCAGGCACCCTCACGTCGGTGAACGAGACGTGGGCGTGGTCGGTGGGCATGTTGAAGGTCCACAGGTACTCCTCGACCTTGAAGCCGGGGGTGCTGACCGGGACCAGGAAACCGGTGATGCCGTGGCCGCTGCCTGGTTCCCCGCTGGTGCGGGCGAAGACCAGGTCGTGCGAGGCGGTGTGGATGCCGGTGTTCCAGGTCTTCTCGCCGTTGATCACCCAGTCGTCGCCGTCGCGGACCGCTGTTGTTTCCATGAAGGTGGCGTCGCTGCCGTGGGCGGGCTCGGTGATGCCGAACGCGAAGCCCCGTTTCCCGGCGGCGAGGTCGTCGACCCACTCTTTCTGCTGCTCCGGGCTGCCGTAGTGCAGCATCAGCAGCAGCCCGACGTTGTTGCCCACGATCGCGTGCTCGTTCTGCAGGTCGCAGTGCAGGCCGAGGCCCTGGCTGGCCAGATGCTCGCGGATGACGGCCATGCCCAGGTTGGTGCCGTCCCGGCCGCCGTACTCCTGCGGGAACGCGTACCGGTAGTGGCCGGCCGCGTCGGCCCGGCGGCGCGCCTCGCCGAGCAGCGCCTCCCACTCGCGGCTGGGCAGGCCGCCGCGGTCCCAGTCGGTCCGGGCGTCCTCACGGCGGTGGTCGAAGAACCGGATGTTGTCGTCATATTGCTCGAGCGGCCGGATCTCGCGCTCGATGAACTCGTCGAGCTCGGCCAGGTAGCGCTGCAGGTCCGCGGGCAAGGCGAAGTCCACTGTTAGCTCCTCATCCGGGGATGGCCAGGTGGCGCGGGTTGGCGACGGTGAGCTTGTCGACGGTCATGTCGCGGACCGCTCGTGCTACATCGGCGAAGCGGTGGTCCAGGGATCCGTCGCGGATCGCGGCGCACAGGGCGGCGTCGTCGCTGACGCCGAGCGCGGCGAGCCTTTGCCGGTGACGTTGCTCGTGCGCGGGAGCGAGCCGGGCCTCGCGTTCGGCGATCTTGAGCGCGTTGTCCGCGACCCTGGTCAGGAAGCGAGTCCGGGCATCGGCGCCGGCTTGGGCCGAGAGGAACCCGCGGACCGCCCGGAGCAGCTCCGGTCCGTACGGACGATCATGAGGCCGAACGGGCTTGGCCAGCGCGTCCTCGTCCAGCTTGCCTGCGTCGTCCAGCGGATCGGGCACCGTGCGCGGGGCGGCGTACCCCAGGGCGAGCAAGATGTCCCATTCCTGCTCGCAGACGCGGCGTCCGAGTACCGCGAGCTCGATCGACGGCTCGGCTTCGGCTAGGTAGCGTTCGGCCTGACGGCGGCACAGCAGGCCCCACCGGATGGTGCCGTACAGCTCCCACCAGCGCTGGGTTTCCTCGTCGGGCGGGGTACCGCCGCCGGCCGCGTAGCCCGCCATCAGGTCGTCCCGGGCGCCGAAGCCGCCCACGGGATGCGGGGAGCCGAAGCGCCACGCCTTGGTGCACAGCCAGCCCAGGTCCTGCCGGGGATCGCCGCGGTGGGTGAGCTCCCAGTCGAGCACTCCGGTCAGCCCGTCTGGGTCGATCATGAGGTTGCCGGTGCGGAAGTCGCCGTGCACCAG
>JAJKHX010000088.1 GCA_021154785.1 Nocardiopsis sp. | reverse complement strand
GCTGGCGGTGGCGGTGCGGGACCCGGTGATGATCGCGATGGGGGTCGCGTCAGTGGCCGAACTGAGCGGGGGTGCGGTGAACGTGGCGCTGGGCTCGTCCAGCCCGGTGGTGGTGGAGCAGTGGCACGGCCGCCGGCAGGAGCGCACCGCGCTGGCGCTGGCCGAGTCGGCCACCGCGGTGCGCGCGCTGCTGGCCGGGGACAAGGCGGACGTGCGGGGCGAGGTGATCAGCACCCGCGGCTTCCGGCTGCGGACCCGGGCACCCGGGACGCCGCTGACGATGGCGGCGTTCGGCCGGGGCGCGGTCAAGGCGGCGGCGCGGCATGCCGACCGGATGGTCATCAACCTGGTCACGCCCAAGTCCGCGGCCCGGCTGGTGCAGATGCTGCACGACGAGTGCCGCGTGGCCGGGCGGCCGGTGCCGCCGGTGGCGGTCTGGCTGGCGGCCGTGGTCGGGCCAGTGCAGGGCGGATCGGCATCGGGCGGATCGGCGCAGGGCGGGCCGGCGGCGGCGAGTGTCGAGCAGTTGCGGCGGGGGCTGGTGGCCTACATGTCGGCGCCGGGGTACGGGGAGATGTTCGCCGAAGCCGGGTTCGGCGACGTGGTGCGCTTCGCCCGGACCCGGCCGCATCCGGGCGAGTTGCTGGCCGCCATCCCGGCTGAGCTGACCGGGCACGTGTCGCTGGTCGGCGACCAGCGCGCGGTGCGGGCCAGGCTGGCCGAGTACGCCAGCGCGGGCGTGGACGAGGTCGCGCTGGTGCCCGGGTCGAGCGACGCCGACCCGGCGGGGGTGGCTACCTTGACTGCACTGGCTCCGTAGGAGGGAAACCATGGGACTGCATCCGGCGGAGCGGGTCCGGGAGTACCGCGCCAAGGGCTACTGGAACGACGACATGATCGACGCGCTGCTGCGCGAGCGGGTCAGGGTGCACGGCGACATCCCGGCCATCACCGACCCGCTGAACCGCGAGGCCCTGCTCGACGGGCCGTTCCGGGTGCTGACCTGGCCGCAGCTGGACGAGGAAGTCTCCCGGCTGGCGCAGGTGCTGCTGGACGAGGGCATCGGGACCGGCGACGTGGTCGGCGTGCAGCTGCCCAACACGGTGGAGATCGCGATCGCGTTCCTGGCCGTCGTCCGGATCGGCGCGATCGTGGCCCCGTTCCCGGTGCAGTACCGGGCCTGGGAGCTCACCCACCTGGGCAACGTGGCGCAGGTCCGGCTGTTCATCACGGCCGGGCGGATCGGCCAGCGGGCCGCCGCGGCCGAGATCGCCGGGCTGCGCGGGCAGATCCCGTCGCTGCGCACGGTGGCCGCGTTCGGTGCTGACCGGCCGGAGGGCGTGGTCAGCCTGGACGAGCGGATGGCGGCCGCCGATGACCGGAACGGGCTGGCCGCCCACCTGGCCTCCTTCCCGCCCGACCCGAACGACTGCGTCACCATCTGCTGGACGTCGGGGACGGAGAGCACCCCCAAGGGCGTGCAGCGGACGCACTACGACTGGATGGCGATGTGCACCGGCACGGTGGAGGGCCCGGACCTGACCGACGCCGACGTGCTGCTCAACCCGTTCCCGATGGTGAACATGGCCGGCATCAACGGGATGTTCCTGCCCTGGCTCAAGGTGGGCGGGCTGCTGGTCCAGCATCATCCGTTCGACCTGGCTACGTTCCTGCGGCAGATCTCCGAGCACCACGCGACGTACACGTGCGCGCCGCCCGCGCTGCTCACCGCGCTGCTGCACAACGAGGCGCTGCTGGCGCAGACCGACATCTCCTCGCTGCGCATCCTCGGCTCCGGCTCCACGCCGCTGGCGCCCAGCCTGCTGCAGGGCTGGCACGACCGGTACGGCATCGAGATCATCAACTTCTACGGCTCGAACGAGGGCATCGCGCTGCTCGGCACGCCGAAGGACATCCCCGACCCGGCGGTGCGCGCGGTGTACTTCCCGCGGTACGGCGTCCGGGACTGGGAGTTCACGATGGCCCGGACCACGCTGGCGCGGATCGTGGACCCGCAGACCGGAGCCGAGATCACCACGGCGGGCGTCCCCGGCGAGCTGCGGATCAAAGGTCCCGGCGTGTTCCCCGGGTACCTGCCGGCCAGCGGCGTGCCCGACCCGTTCGACGAGGACGGCTACCTCAAGACCGGCGACATCCTGGAGATCGCGGGCGACGACCTGGAGTACCTGCACTACGTGGACCGGTCCAAGGACATGGTGGTCCGCGGCGGCATGAAGATCTCGGCGGCCGAGCTCGAGGGGTTCATCGCCGGCCACCCGAAGGTGGCCGACGTGGCCGTGGTGGCCTACCCGGACGAGCTGCTGGGCGAGCGCGCCTGCGCGGTCGTGGTGCCCCGCCCCGGAGCCCCCGGTGAGCCCGGCGAGACGGTGACGCTCGAGGAGATCGTGACGTACCTGCGAGAACTCGGCATCGCCACGTTCAAGCTGCCGGAGCGGCTCGAGCTCCGGGACAAGCTGCCGCGCAACCCGCTCGGCAAGATCCTCAAGCGGGACCTGCGGGACGAGCTGCGGAAATAAACCCCTATCGGGTTACCTATGCCATTGGGCGGAAGAATTTCACAAGGTCGATTTGCGGGACTAATTGCGGCATTAAGGAATTAGTCGCTACGGGTAACGGCAGATTGCCGTTCCGGCTACGGTTGTGTCGTGCGCTGACCGGGAATGCCAGGCGTTGGCAGCCGCAGGCTATCCCGGGCGGCGGACACAGTGGCGGGGGCCCGAATGGGGGGGCCCAAACACGGGCATCACCAGCAGCAACTGGGCCGGCATCGCTCCCAGCACGTTCAACCTGGTCCTGACCGACGCCACCAAGGGCTGGACCCAGCGGGTCAGCGGCACCCTGAGCAACCCGGCGCTGTCCTCGGCCGAGGTTATCGCCGAGGCGCCGTGCTGCACCGCGGCCACGGCCGACGGCAAGAGCCTGTCCACCTATAACCCGACCGAGATCGTCATGCCCAGCACCTGGGTGCCGGCCATGGACAGCACCGGGAACTTCACCGTCAGCTATACCGGCTTCCCGGGATTCCCGGTTTCCCCTGGTTCAGCAACCGTCCGGCTGCTGACTGAGCCGTTCGGCTTCTAGGCCCGCGGCGGTGGCCGCGGGGCGGGCGGGCAGAGTGCGGCCTCTGCCCGCCCGCCTATCGCTTAGCCGTCCTGGTCACCCGGGCGGTGCTAGCCGTCCGAGCAGTGCGCGGCGGGCGGGGCCACGTCCAGGGTGGGGTTGCGGTCGAAGAATCCGGTCGGCTTGAGCACGAAGCCGCAGCGGGCCACGGGCATGACCGGCCAGTCCTCCGGCCTGGGGATATGGGTGGGGCCGAACGTGTGCCAGAGGACGATGTCCTGGCCGTCGATGTCGCGGTCGCCCGCGGTGAACGCGGGCAGGCCCGCTCCCCCGGGGTTCTGGTTCACGAAATCGCCGGCCGGCCAGCGCTGGTCCGGGTCGTACCGGGTGACCCACAGGTGGTTAGCCGCGAACCCGGCCCGCGCCGCCAGCGGCGAGTCCGGGTCGGCCAGCAGCGCCGGCGTCGGCTCCGGGTAGAGCGTGTAGCTGGTAGGACGTCCGAAACGGTTAGCCCGTTCGGTGCTAATGATTCTCCAGGTCCGGCCGCGGGTGCCGTCCGTACGGCGGCCCGCCTGGGACTCGCGGGTCAGCCGGGTCACGTTTTGCACGATCGCGTTGCCGTACGGGTTGTCCGGGCCGATCGGCTGCCCGCTGACGTCGACCTCCTCCACCGCGTTGGCCTGCCCGTCCACGTTCATGTCGAGCCGGGCGCTGAACATGTGCTGGTGGTAGGGCGCGGCCAGGCCGGGCGCGACCTCGGTCGAGTGGGCGTGACCGGCGTGCGGGTAGGCCGAGGTGAACAGGATCCCGGTCGCCTTGACCTCGAGCTCGATCGTGCCGTCGAGGTAGAAGTACCAGTAGAAGCCGTAGTCGTAGTTGCCCACGGTGCTGAAGTAGGAGACCACGAGGCGGCGCTGGCGGCGGGACTGGGCCGAGCCGTTGAAGACGTCGGTGTGCTTCCACAAGATCCCGAAGTCTTCCTCGTGGACGCAGATCGCGTTCGGGATCGTCCGCGGCGCCCCGGTGTCGTCGGTCACCGTGGCGTCCAGGTAGGCGATCTCGCCCAGGCAGTCGCAGCCGAGCTCGAGCGAGTTGGCGAACTTGCCGACCAGGTACTCGCCGGTGTCGAAGTAGGCCTGCCAGTGGCGGAACTTCGGGTCCCCGTAGGGCACCACCATCTCCGGGATCGAGGCCCGGTACAGCACCGGCCGGTCCTGCAGGCTCACCTGGTGCAGGCTCAGCCCCTCGCGGGCGTCGAAGCCGATCCGCATCGACCAGCCCTGCCAGCTCAGCGCGTACCCGTCCAGGGTGAAGCTCGGCCCGTCGGGCTGGGTGATCTCGACCGGCTTGAGCGTGGTCCGGTGCGGGCCGCGGACGGCCTCGTCGTCGTAGTCGCTGTTCTCGGCGGGCACCGGCAGCTCGAACTCGTCGGTGACCTTGAAGACCTTCTTCTCGATCAGGTCCACGTAGGCGGCCAGGCCGTCGACCGGGTGCGCCCAGGCCAGGGCGTGCTCGTGCGGCATGACGAAGGCCAGCACCCGGACCATCCGGCGCCGGTCGTCGTCGGCCACCCCGAACACGCCCGCGGTGATCGCGCAGGTACGGATCTGGCTCAGGTCCTCGTAGCCGCGCCTGGCCATGGCCGCGCGCCACCCGGGATCCGCCTTGGTGACCTCTTCCACCAGCGCGAAGTCGCTGTCCAGGATCGGCATCTGGCCGTCCTGGGCCGGATCCAGGGTGCGCGTGCTGACGACCTCGCCGCGGGTGAGCGAGACCACCGCGTCGGTCGACTCGCCGGTGTCGGTGTTGACCAGGTAGGCCCGGAGCCGCCGGTCGGCGGCCCAGCCGCTTTCGGAACCGGGGCCAGCCAGCACCGCGGCTTTGTCCGCGTCGTCGAGCCCGTAGTAGGCGAACCTGACCGGGCTGGCGAGCAGTCCGGCCTTGGCCATGATCTCGCGTCCGGACAGGTACTCTTCCGCGCTGGCCGGGTCCAGCGGGTGGGCGCTATTCATCGGCCACAATCGAGCCGACCCGCTCGCCGACGCCGGGATCGCGTCTTACCAGGATCATGGCGTAGACGACCGACACCACGATGACGCCGAGGGCGGCGTACGGGAACCAGTTGTAGGGCTGGGGCTGGCCCGGCTTGCACAGGTAGTACACCGGGACCGCGATGGCGGCCATGCCGAGCACCGGCAGGATCAGGTGCTTGAGCACGTTGAACTCCTGCGGCCGGTACTTGCGGTAGTAGAACGGCAGGGCCAGGTTGGCCAGGAAGTACACGATCAGGAGCAAGATCGTGCCCATCGTGGACGACTCGAAGAAGAAGTTCAGCGCGTCCAGGCTGTTGACGTGGCCGCCGATCAGGTGGCCGAGGGCCCAGACCCCGGTGATGAGCCCGGCGAGGGCGACGAACGTGATGATGGCGTTCCTGGGCGTCCGCCGCACCGGGTCCACCCGGCCGATCCAGCGCGGCAGCAGGCCCTCGCGGCCGGCGTTGAAGACCAGGCGGCACTGCGAGTTCACCGCGGCGATGAGCACGCCCAGGGTGGAGGTCATCCCGGCCAGGTAGGCGAAGAAGGCCAGCCAGCTCGCCGCGCCGTGGGCCGCGCTGATGAACGGGATCTCGGCGGCGCCGAGCGCCTTGCCGTCGTTGTTGAACGCGGACACGGTGGAGTAGGCCAGCAGCAGGTAGGTGATCGCCATGATGACGATGGACAAGAACACGGCCCGGGGCACGTTGCGCCGCGGGTTGTTCGTCTCCTCGGCCAGCGCGGCCGAGTTCTCCCAGCCGATGAACAGGTAGACGGCCAGCGGGAAGCCGGCCGCCAGGCCGCTGAAGCCGCCGGTGATGTTGTGCGGGTTGAACGGCGCGCCGGACAGGTGGCCGCCATGCTGGATCAGCGTGACGACGGCCACGACGACCAGAACCAGCATCTCGAAGCCGAAGAAGAACCCGGCCAGCCTGGTCGAGACGGCCACGCCGCGGAACATCATGAACATGGCGCCCGCGGTGAACAGCACCGTGAAGATGATCCACGGGATGCTCACGTTGAAGTAGTACTGGATCAGGATCTGGAAGAAACCGCCCGAGATCACCAGCACCGACGAGATCGCGATGATGTAGCCGGCCCCGACCAGCAGCGCCGTGGTCACCGCGCTGGTCCCGCCGAACGTCTTCCCGACGTAGGTGATGAACCCGCCGGTGCTCGGGTGGGCCCGGGCGAACTGCGAGAGCGTGTTGCCGAGCAGCGCGATCGCGATGACGGCGGCGACGATGGTCAGCGGCGCGGCGATGCCGGCCGTGATCACCAGCAGGCCGAAGCCGAACATGAAGCTGTAGGCCGGGCCGATGTTCGCCATCGTCGACGCGGCGATGTCGATCAGTCCCAGCGCCCCCCGGTGCAGCCGCTCGGGGGACTCTGGCGATTTAGTCTCGGTGAACGGAACCGGGGCCGCCGATTCGCTCATATGCACACTCCCTGATCGGGCCGGATCGGGTTGACTGGCGGAGCTAGTAGGGATAATGCGCGGGCTCGGTGTTGACCGTCAACCAACGGCGCTCGGTAACTTCCTCGAAGTTGGCGTCGCCGCCCGACCGGCCGCCCAGGCCGGACTGGCAAGCGCTTTCCAGATTCTTGGCGCAACGTACCTGATGAGGACACGGGCGCGCAAGGGGCCTAACCGCGCTTTGCCTGCAGTTCTGGTTGCTATAACGACCAGAACTGCAGGCAAAGGCCGCCGGACGCGGCGGGGCGGGGGCGCCCGGTGGGGCGGCGGGGGCGAAGCGTCAGATGGCGGGTGGGTGGGGCAGGGTGCTTTCGCGGAGGATGACTTCGCCGGGGACGGGGATGACGCGGGGTTCCGGGGCGTGGTCCGGTTCGGGGACGGTTCCGGTGGGGACGGTCCCGGCGGGGACGGTCCCGGGGGGAGCGGTCGCGGTGGGGGTCTCGGCCAGGATCAGGCCGGCCGCCGTCTCCCCCATCCGCTTGAGCGGCAGCCGTACCGTGGTCAGCGGCGGGTAGACGTCGCGCAGGGTGCCGATGTCGTCGAACCCGGCCAGCGCGATGTCGGCGGGCACGGCCAGGCCGCCGGCCCGCAGGCGGGCCAGCGCGCCCATGGCCATCACGTCGGTGACCGCGAACACGCAGTCCGGGAGTGGCTCGCGGACGGACATCAGCGCGCTCATCGCCTCGTAGCCTCCGTCCCGGGTGAACGCGCCGTGGACGACCCGCACCGCGCCGGGCGGCACGCCCCAGCCGGCCAGCCCGGCCCGGAACCCGTCCAGGCGGTCCCGCGCGGTGAGCAGGCCCCGTGGCCCGGCCAGCACGGCGAAGCGGCGGTGCCCGAGCGCGGCCAGGGCCCGGGCCAGCGCCTCGGCGCCCGCGGCGTTCTCCGGCAGCACCGTGTCCACGCCCAGCAGGTCCTGGCCGACGGCCACGGCGCGGCCGCCGCCGCGGGTAAAGGCGGCGATCTCGGCGCGCAGCGCGTCCCGGCCGGCGACGTCGTCGGACCGGCTGCCGATCAGGATCACGGCCTGGGCCCGCTGGGCCCGCATCAGCGCGACGTACTCCCGTTCGGCCGCCTCGGCCGCGGCGGTGCTGGAGATGCAGACCAGCAGCCCGCGCGCCTCGGCCACCTCGATCAGGCCGGCCGCGATGGAGGAGAAGTAGGGGTCGGCGATGTCGTGCACGACCACGCCGACCATCGTGCTCTGCCCGGTAGCGACCGCCCTGGCCTGCAGGTTCGCGGTATAACCGAGCTCGGCGACGGCCCGGTTGACGCGCTCGGCCAGTGACGGGCCGACCCGGCGCGAACCCTCGTTCACCACCCGGGAGGCGGTGGTCAGCGAGACGCCGGCCCGGTCGGCGACGTCCTGCAGCGTCACCCGGATCCGGACCTGGCCCACCGTCGCCTCCTCGCCCTGGGCGGCGTTTGACCCGCCTGCTTGACCCGTCTATTGAGCCAGCCTAATCTGGGAAAGCACTTTCCCGAGTAGTCAGGTTAGCATCGCCTACCCCGCCGATCGAAGGCCCAGACCGGAGAGCCTATGACGCGCAAGATCATCCACGTCGCCCTCAACGGGGTCACCGGCCGAAT
>JAJKHX010000087.1 GCA_021154785.1 Nocardiopsis sp. | reverse complement strand
CCAAGACGAACCGCCTCTCCTCGAGGAACAAGCGCTGGCAATCATCCGCGCAGAGTTCCCCGACCTAGCGAAGGCGTACGGCCAAGCGGCGAAGCGGAGACCGAGCCCGACCTCCGCGGTGACGACCCGGACGCGTGAGTCGAGGGTCCGCACCCGCTCGATCCCATCCCCACTGCAGTACTTCCCGCAGTGCTACTGCGCGCAGGCTCTCTCGGAGACCCGCCGACAGGCGCTCAGTCCCCGTCGCTCGCGACGACGGTGTGGGCTTCCCATTTCTGCTCGACGCGGCCGAAGCGCCAGATGGCCAGGGCCACCACCCAGGTCAGGACGAACACGCCGACGATGACGAACCCGGCCTTGTTGATGTTGAAGTTGCCCATGAAGGTCCAGAACCCGCCGCCCAGCTTGTACTGGCTGCCGATCAGGCCGAGGATCTCGACCGTCCCGATGAACACGGCGACGAACACCGACAAGCCGGTAATCGTGATGTTGTAGTAGACCTTGCGGACCGGCTTGGCGAATGCCCAGTCGTAGGCGAAGTTCATGAAGCAGCCGTCGGCCGTGTCGAACAGGCACATGCCCGCCGCGAACAGGATCGGCAGCGACAAGATCGCGTAGAACGGCAGCCCGGACACCACGGCCGTGCCCGCCAGCACCAGCAGCGCGACCTCGGTAGCGGTGTCGAAGCCCAGGCCGAACAAGATCCCGAGCGGGTACATCTTCCACGGCGTGTCGATCCGGCGGCCCAGCGGGCCGAGGAACCGGTTCATCAGGCCCCGCTTGTTGAGCTGCTCCTCGAGTTCGTCGTCGCTGTACTGGCCGGTGCGCATCTCCCGGAACACCCGCACGATGCCGACCAGGATGATGATGTTCAGGATCGCGATGAGGTAAAGGAACGTGCCGGAGACCGTGGTGCCGATGATCCCGGTGAGATTGTGCAGGCTCGAGTTGTCGTTCTTGACCTGCTCGTCCAGGGCCCGGATGCCGAAGTTCAGCAGGATCGCCATGATGAACACGACGCTGGAGTGCCCCAGGGAGAAGAAGAACCCGACCGACAGCGGCCGCTTGCCCTCGATGACCAGCTTGCGGGTGGTGTTGTCGATCGCCGCGATGTGGTCGGCGTCGAACGCGTGCCGCATCCCGAGGGTGTAGGCCAGCGTCCCGGTCCCGAACCCGAACACCATCGTGCCGGTCATCCGGTAATGGCCGCCCACCGCGGCCGCCAGCATCAGGAAGCCCGCTACGTGCAGGGCCACGATGAACGCCACCATCGCGCCCATCCGCGTCCACTCCGACGGGCTCAGCCCTTCCCGGACCCGCGTCAGCCGCGTACTCAGACCGGTCATCACAGTCATCTTCCGCTGGCTCCTTCCCCCGGACTTGCGCCTCACGGCCAGGTTAAGGCTACTTGCAACTGAGTTGCAATAGCATCAATTACGCAGGTGCAGCCGACCCGGACCCGCCCAGGCCGAACGCGCCGAGGATCTGATCCGCGGCCGTCGTCGCCGTGACCGATCCGTCCCGCACTCCCTGCTCGAGCCCGGGCGCTATCGCGCGCACCCGGGGATCGGAGTGCAGCCGGGTCAGCAGCTGGTCGTGTACCAGGTTCCAGGTCCAGCCGACCTGCTGGTCGCGACGGCGCCGGTCCAGCTCTCCGGTCGACTCGAGCATCGCGCGGTGCCGCTGGATCCGCTCCCACACCTCGTCCAGGCCCGTGTTCTCCTGGGCGCTGCAGGTCAGGACCGGGGTCCGCCAGGCCGCGGCGGGGTCTCGCAGCAGCCGCAACGCCGCCGCGAGCTCCCGCGCCGCCGCCCGCGCGTCCCGCTCGTGCGGCCCGTCGGCCTTGTTGACCGCGATGATGTCGGCCAGCTCCAGCACGCCCTTCTTGATCCCCTGGAGCTGGTCGCCGGTCCGGGCCAGGGCCAGCAGCAGGAAGGTGTCGACCATGCTGGCCACCGCGATCTCCGACTGCCCGACGCCGACCGTCTCGACCAGGATGGCGTCGTACCCGGCCGCCTCCATGATCACCATGGACTCCCGGGTCGCCCGGGCCACGCCGCCGAGCGTGCCCGACGACGGCGAGGCCCGGATGAACGCGGCCGGGTCCGCCGCCAGCCGGTGCATCCGGGTCTTGTCGCCGAGGATCGAGCCGCCCGTCCGGCTGGAGGACGGGTCCACCGCCAGTACCGCCACCCCGTGCCCGAGACTCGTCAGCATGGTGCCGAACGTGTCGATGAACGTGGACTTGCCTACCCCCGGCACGCCGGTGATGCCGATCCGGATCGCCTTGCCCGCGTGCGGCAGCAGCTCGGTGAGCACCTGCTGAGCCAACCGCCGGTGGTCCGGCCGGGTCGACTCCACCAGGGTGACCGCGCGGGCGATGGCGGCCCGCGAGCCGTCCAGCACGCCGCGCACGTGCTCCTCGGCACTGACGGGGCTGCGGGCCATCGCCTTGATCAGAGCTCGTGCCCGAGGCTGGCGGCCAGCGTCCGCACCAGGTCCCGGGCCGCGTCCGGGATCACGGTGCCGGGCGGGAAGACCGCGGCCGCGCCGGCCTCGTGCAGGGCCGCGATGTCGCCGGGCGGGATGACGCCGCCGGCCACGATCATGATGTCCTCGCGCCCGGCCCCGGCCAGGGCCTCGTGCAGGGCGGGGACCAGGGTCAGGTGCCCGGCCGCGAGCGTGGAGACCCCGACGATGTGCACGTCGGCCTCCACCGCCTGGCGGGCCACCTCGGCTGGGGTCTGGAACAGCGGGCCGACGTCGACGTCGAAGCCGAGATCGGCGAAGGCGGTGGCGATCACCTTCTGGCCGCGGTCGTGGCCGTCCTGGCCCATCTTCGCCACCAGGATGCGCGGCCGCCGCCCCTCGGCCTGGGCGAACTTCTCCACCAGCGCCCGGGTTTCCTCGATCGCGCCCGACGGTCCCGCCTCCTCCCGGTAGACCCCGGCCAGCGTCCTGATCTGCCCGGCGTGGCGGCCGTAGACCTGCTCCAGCGCAGCGGAGATCTCGCCCACGGTCGCCTTGGCCCGCGCGGCGTCCACCGCCAGCGCGAGCAGGTTATCCTCCAGCCCGCCGCCCGGACCGCCGGGCCGCGCCCCGCCGCCCGGACCGCCGGGCCGTGCCCCGGCGGCCGCGGTCAGCGCCCGCAGCGCGCTCTGGGTGGCCTGCTCATCGCGCTCCTCGCGCAGCCGGCGCAGCTTGGCGAGCTGCTGGCTGCGCACCGAGGCGTTGTCGATCTTGAGTACGTCGACCTCCTCGGCCTCGCCGAGCCGGTACTTGTTGACCCCGATGACCGGCTGGCGGCCGGAGTCGATCCGCGCCTGCGTGCGCGCGGCCGCCTCCTCTACCCGCAGCTTCGGGATGCCGGCGTCGATGGCCTTGGTCATCCCGCCGGCCTCCTCGACCTCCTGGATGTGCTGCCAGGCCCGCCGGGCCAGGTCGAACGTCAGCTTCTCGACGTAGTCGCTGCCGCCCCAGGGATCGATCACCCGGGTCGTGCCGGACTCCTGCTGCAAGAACAGCTGGGTGTTGCGGGCGATACGGGCGGAGAAGTCGGTCGGCAGCGCCAGCGCCTCGTCCAGGGCGTTGGTATGCAGCGACTGCGTGTGGCCCTGGGTGGCCGCCATCGCCTCGACGCAGGTGCGCACGACGTTGTTGTACACGTCCTGCGCCGTGAGCGACCAGCCGGAGGTCTGGCAGTGCGCCCGCAGCGACAGCGACTTCGGGTTCTTCGGGCCGAACTGGTTCACCAGCCGCGCCCACAGCAGCCGCGCCGCCCGCAGCTTGGCCACCTCCATGAAGAAGTTCATGCCGATGCCCCAGAAGAACGACAGCCGCGGCGCGAACGCGTCCACGCCCAGCCCCGCGTCCAGCCCGGCCCGCAGGTACTCGACCCCGTCGGCCAGCGTGTACGCCAGCTCCAGGTCGGCCGTGCCGCCCGCCTCCTGGATGTGGTACCCGGAGATGGAGATGGAGTTGTAGCGCGGCATCCGCTGCGAGGTGTAGGCGAAGATGTCGGAGATGATCCGCATCGAGGGCTGCGGCGGGTAGATGTAGGTGTTGCGGACCATGAACTCTTTGAGGATGTCGTTCTGGATGGTCCCGGTCAGCTGCTCAGGCGCCACCCCCTGCTCCTCGGCGGCCACGATGTACAGCGCGAGCACCGGCAGCACCGCGCCGTTCATCGTCATCGAGACCGACATCTGGTCCAGCGGTATCCCCGCGAAGAGCTGGCGCATGTCGTAGATCGAGTCGATCGCCACGCCTGCCATGCCGACGTCCCCGGCCACCCGCGGGTGGTCGCTGTCGTAGCCGCGGTGGGTCGCCAGGTCGAACGCGACCGACAGCCCCTTCTGCCCGGCGGCCAGGTTGCGGCGGTAGAAGGCGTTGGATTCCTCCGCCGTGGAGAACCCGGCGTACTGGCGCACGGTCCACGGCTGGTTCACGTACATCGTCGGGTACGGTCCGCGCAGGAACGGCGCGATGCCGGGATAGGTGTCCAGGAAGTCCAGCCCGGCCAGGTCGGCGGCGGTGTACAGCGGCTTGACCGCGATGCCCTCCGGCGTCTCCCAGAGCGCCTCGCCGACGTCCTTGCCGGTCTGGAGCTGCCACGCCGCTTCCCACTGCGCTCTGCTGACCGGGGAGGGGGTAACCGCGGCATCGCCCGGGCCGTCCAGCTCGATCTCGCTGAAATCGGGGATCATCGCGACACTCCGATCTCGTCGTAGACCGCGTTCAGCGCGGCCACGGCGTCGCAGCCAGCGTAGATAAAGGCGTCGACGCCGGCGCTGCGGTACGCCGCTTCCCGGTCGCCGGGCCGTCCGGCCAGCACGACGTAACGGGCGCCGGCCCCCTTCAAGGCGGCGGCCGCCGCCTCGCCGTGCTCGGCGTAGAGGGCGTCGCTCGAGCAGATGCAAGCGGCCCGCGCCCCGCTGGCCGTGAAGGCCCCGGCCAGGGCCCCGGTGTCAGGCGGCTCCGTCTTGCTGCCGCCGGCGTCTTCACTGAGCGGCGTCTCGATGCCGCCCGCCTGGAAGAGGTTGGCGGCAAAGGAGGACCGGGCTGTGTGCACGGCGACGGGCCCGAGCGCGGCCAGCACGACCTGCGGCCGGGCACCGGTCTCGGCCCGGATCGCGTCGGACCGGGCGCGCAGCGCCTCGAACGCCTCCGACCGGCGCACCCGGGGCAGGCCGCCGCCCGCCCGGGCCGGGGCCGGGTCGCGGGCCACCGGCTTCTCATCCAGGTTGGGGAACTCGCTCACGCCGGTCACCGGCTCCCGGCGCCGGGCCAGGTTGGCCGTGCGCTTGGCCCAGTTCTGCGCGATCCGCCCGGCGATCAGGCCGCTGCGCAGGGCATCGTGCTGCCCGCCGGCCCGCTCGATCTCCTGGAACCAGTCCCAGGCCCCCCGGGCCAGCTGGTCGGTCAGCCGCTCCGCGTACCAGGAGCCGCCGGCCGGGTCGGCCACCCGGGCCAGGCTCGCCTCGTCGTGCAGGATCGCCTGGGTGTTCCGGGCGATCCGCCGGGCGAGATTACCGGGCAGCCCGAGCGCGCTGTCGAAGGGCAGCACGGTGATCGCGTCGGCCCCGCCGACGCTGGCGGCCAGGCACGCGACCGTGGTGCGCAGCATGTTCACCCACGGATCCCGCTCGGTCATCATCACCGCCGAGGTCACCGCGTGCTGGCGCTGGGCCGCGGCGGCCGGCCCGGCGCCGCAGACCCCGGCCACCCGTGACCACAGGCGGCGCGCGGCCCGCAGCTTGGCGATGGTCAGGAACTGGTCAGCCCCGGCCGCGTACCGGAACTCCAGCTGCCCCGCCGCCTGGTCAGCGGTCAGCCCCGCCTGCGTCAGCTCCCGCAGGTAGGCCACCGCCGTGCTCAGCGAAAGCCCCAGCTCCTGCACCGTGGAAGCGCCCGCCTCGTGGTAGGGCAGCACATCGACGGTCAGCGCCCGCACACCGGGAAAATCGCGGACGCAGCGTCCGGCGAGGAGCGCAGCCTCCTCCAGCCGCCGGGCGATATCCGTGTCCTGTCCGGTGCGGGCGATTTGACCGAACGGGTCGGCGCCGAGGTTCCCTGTCCCCTCACCAGCCGCGATCGCCGACGGGCCGCCGGTGTACAACGAGAACAGCCGCTCCGCGGCCGCCGCGCATTCATCCCCCGCGTCCAGGACCACCCCGGCCAGGTCCAGGTAGACGCCCTGGAGCACGTCACCGAGCGCGGTCACTGGCAGGCCGGACCCGCCGATCGTCAGCCACAGCGATGTGACGCCGTTCTCCAGGTCCGCGAGCACCAGCTCGTTCGTCCGCTGCGGGTCGGGGTGGGCGTGCTGCTGCCGGACGTCCCAGCCGGAGATGACCGCGCCCTGCACCCGCCCGCCGCGCGTGAACGGCGCGAACCCCGGCCAGCCGGGATCGGGCGCCGTGTCCGCTGCCGTGTACAGGGGCTGCACCCGCAGCCCGTCCTCGACCTCGGTGGCCAGCGCCTCCTCGGCCGCCGCCCCCGCGAGGCCGGCCTGGCCGGATTTGGCCAGCACGCCCGCGACCAGCTGCTGCCACTGCTCCCGGCTCGCGGCCGGAAACTCCGAGGCCAGCGGGAGCTCTTCCTCCAGGGCTGTCATAAGGCCAGTCTAGAAACCAGCCTGAGCTGGCTTCCCGTCGCCGTCCCGCCGGAGCAGATAGGTGTCCATGATCCAGCCGTGCCGCTCGCGCAGCGCCGCCCGGGCCTCAGTGATCTGGTCAGCCACTTCCCGCAGCGGTCCGGAGATCACCACCTCATCCGGCGTGCTGAGGTAGGCACCCCAGAACACGGACAGGCCCGCCTGGTCGAACCCCGCCGGAACGAACGCGCTGTCCAGCATGACCACGGCGCTATCCAGCCCCTCCGGCAGGCCATCGGCGATCCGGCGGGCAGGAGTGATGTGCACGGGCTCGCCGACCCGGTTCAGCATGATCCGGTGCGCCGCCGCGAGCGCCTGGACGCTGGTCACTCCGGGGATCACCGCGTACTCGAACGCAACGGTGCCCAGCGCGAGGACCCGGTCGACGATCCGCAGCATCGAGTCGTACAGCGAAGGATCCCCCCAGACCAGGAACGCGCCGACCCCGTCCGGCCCGAGCTCGGCCCCGATCGCCTCCGCGATCAGCCGTGCCCGGGCCTCGTACCAGTCCCGCACCGCGCCCTGGTACTCGTCCGCGGTGAGGCCCGGCGACCGGTCGCGATCCGGCTCCGGGATATCCACCATGCGGTACCCAGGCCGGGTGACGTGCCGCCGCAAGATCTCGTCCCTCGCGCTGTTCAGCCCGCCCTTGGCGTCGCCCTTGTCGATCCGGAAGAACACGTCCACCCGGTTGAGCGCCTTCACCGCCTGGACCGTGAGCTGGTCGGGGTGGCCAGGGCCGATGCCGATGATCAGCAGTTCGCGCATCCGCCCAGTGTTCCCTACCACACAGTGTGGCGCACTAGCCTGGCCTGGTGCGCGTCCTCATCCTCGGCGGCACCGGCGAGGCACGGGAACTAGCCGCCCGCCTCCGAGCCGCGGGCGCGGACGTACTGTCCTCGCTGGCAGGCCGGACCGGCCAGCCGCGCCTGCCCGACGGAGAGGTGCACACGGGCGGGTTCGGCGGCCCCGGCGGCCTAGCTGCCTTCTTGCGCCACGAGGCCATCACCCACCTCATCGACGCCACCCACCCGTTCGCTGAGGTCATCACCGCCAACGCGGCCCTGGCCGCCGACGACGCCGGCGTGCCACGCCTGGTCCTGCGCCAGCCCGCCTGGCAGCCCGACCCGGCCTGGGACACGGTCGCCGGCATCCGCGAGGCCGCCGAGACCGTCCGGGCCTGGCCCGGCCAGGCCGTATTCCTCACCACCGGCCGCCGCGAGCTAGGTGCCTTCGCCGCCGATGGCGGTCACCGCTTCCTGGTCCGCACCGTCGATCCCCCCGAGGGCCCCGTACCACCCGTTATGACGCTGATCCGCAGCCGCGGCCCGTACACGGTCGCGGGGGAGTCCGCCCTGCTGCGCGACCATGGGATCGGCCTCCTGGTGACCAAGAACAGCGGCGGCTCGATGACCGCCGCCAAGCTCCAGGCCGCCCGCGATCTCGGCGTCGAGGTCGTCATGGTCCGCCGCCCGCCGCTACCCCCCGGCAGCCGGGTCGCGACGACGATCCCCGAGGTACTGAACTGGATCAGTGATGGCCATTGGCGTTGAACAAGTGCTCCCCGGTTGCCCCCGGCAGCCAGTCCAGCTTCTTCTCGAAGTGGACGGTCGTCGTGCCCTGGCGGTCGTTGCCGCTCAGCTGCAGGTTGTCCACGACCGCATTCATGATCTTCAGTCCGCGGCCATGCTCGGCGTTGACCGGCACCGGCTCACTGGTGAGAGCAATCCCGTCACCGCTGCCAGCGTTGACGACCTCGATGACGCACCGCCCGTCGCCGGTGCTGACCTGCACCTGATACTCCTCGTCCGGCCCCGCGTGCTGAACGACGTTAGCGCAGGCCTCGCTGAGCGCCAGCGCGATGTCAGCCCGCGTATCGGGCGTAACCCCCAAGGTCTCCAGGCACCCGTCGAGCACCCGCCGGCTCACCGGCACGCTGGCCACATCCCGCGGTAGGTGGAGCACCATCGTGATTTCCATCTGATCCACCTCCGGCTGGGCACCAGCACCATCGGCAGGCCGTCGGCCTGCCTGATCCGTTGTGCCTCCAATAGCTCGTCCCAAACCCCGCTACCCAGAAGCGACCTGCGCAAGCACCTCACCCAGAAGCCGAACCGACCCAACTGGGTAAGTACTAGGTCATGGAGCAAACGCGGATCCCTGTTGCTGTCGCCCCCGAGAAGGCCGCTTGGGTGACGGATGCCATCCGCCGGGGCGGCGGCGAGCCCGTCGAGCTGGACCAGGACCCGGCTGGCCTGGTGTGGACCGACCCGGGAGCGGTAGCGGAACTCCGGGATGTGCTCCGGGCCCACCCGCGGATCTCCTGGGTCCAGCTACCGATGGCTGGTGTCGAGCGGATGGCTGAGGCCGGTGTCTTCGACCGCCAGCGGCAGTGGACGTCGGCCAAAGGTTCCTACGCCGAACCGGTAGCCGAGCATGCGCTGGCCCTCCTCCTGGCAGGCCTGCGGCACCTGCCAGAACGGGCCCGCGCCCGCTCATGGGGCGAGCCCGCCGCGCGAACCCTGTTCGGCCAGCCCGTCACCATCGTCGGCGGCGGGGGCATCAGCGCCGCGCTGGTCCGTCTCCTCGAGCCGTTCCGCACCCGGATAACAGTCGTCCGCCGCAGCGCTGAACCAGTCCCCGGCGCCGCCAGCACGGTCACGACCGGGCACCTGCATGAGGCGCTGCCCGGCGCCCAGGCAGTCGTCCTCACCCTGGCGCTCACCCCTCAGACCCGCGGACTGATCGGCCAGAAAGAACTCGAGCTGATGAACCAGCAGGCCTGGCTGGTCAACATCGCCCGAGGCGGCCTGGTTGACACCGAAGCGCTGGTCAGGGCCCTGCGCTCCCACCAGATTGCAGGCGCCGCCCTAGACGTGACCGACCCGGAGCCGCTGCCCGAAGGCCATCCGCTGTGGGACCTGCCCAACTGCCTGATCACCCCGCACACGGCCGATACCGAGCAGATGACCCAGCCGCTCCTCGCCGCCCGCATCACCGGGAACGTCCAGCGCCTGATCAACGGGCAGGAACTGGAGGGCCGGGTGGACCCTGACCTCGGCTACTGACACTCTGCGCGTCGATCTCGGCGTCCGGGCACCGGGCGAGCACCGCCTGCTGCGCGGCCTCGCCCCGCTCCGGGTTACGGGCGAGCAGGGCGATCCGTCTCAGGAAAGGTGTCGATGGCACAGCGGGCAGCTAAAAGCGGCCTTGTCCAGATCCCGCCCAGGTCCTCGCGGCGCAGCGAGCCGGCTTGATGCTCCATCGAGCCGGCCAGAGCCGGCACGATGCTCCATCGAGCCGGCTGGAGAGCCCCGGTCCGGATCCCGCGCCGGCCGGGCCGGCGTCGCGGACGAGCCCGCTGTGACAGCTGAGGCCACCGGCACGCGAGATCATCCGCTGACGGTGGCGGACATGCGGGAGTACCTGCTCCGCGCCGGCATCGCCGCCAAGCTCGCCCCTTAATCGGAGCCAGGCTCGCCCCTAACGTCCCACCGGCCTGGTCGCCATCCTGGCAAGATGGCTGCATGGAACGAGTGCTTGGCATCGGCGGGTACTTCATGCGGGCGGCCGACCCGAAGGCCCTGACCGCCTGGTATCGCGATTGCCTGGGCCTGGACGCCGACGAGAACGGCCTGTGGCAGCAGGAAACCGGCCCCACGGTGTTCGCGACGTTCGAGTCCGGAACCGACTACTTCGGGGCCCGTACCCAGCAGACTATGCTCAACTTCCGGGTCCGCGACCTGGACGCGATGCTCGCGCAGCTGCGTGCCAAGGGCGCCGACGTGGACGGGGAACCGCAGGAGATGGAAGGCGTCGGCCGGTTCGGCTGGGTCACCGATCCGGAGGGCAACCGGATCGAGCTCTGGCAGCCCGCCTGACCCCGGGCCGTTCGCGGCGCACCGCGAACGTCTCGATGATCGCGCGGGTGTTCTCGGCCACCCGCGACGGCCATCTCCGCCAGCATCGCGTCGGCTCAGCGGAAAGATGCGCGCCATCTTCACCGAAGAGTGCGACCGCGACGGCGTCCCCGAACGTCTCACATCATCGCGGTTCCACCTTCATCCAGCGCAACATCGTGGCCGAGCCCATCCTCGGCCTGCCCCGTGGCTAGATCAGCCTCAGCCCCCGGGCACCTCGATAGCCGTCCGGTCCTCCACCTCGGAGATCGCCTCGGTGTACTTGTGCAGGTGGCGGGTCATCCGGCGCAGCGCGGCCTCGGTATCCCCGGCCTCGATCGCCTCGGTGACCCGGGCATGCGCCCGGATGGTGGTGCGGCGTACCTCGGCGTCGACGAAGGCCTGGTTGTCGGTGGCGGTGTAGATGACCCGCGACAGGGCCAGCATGATCCCGGCCAGCAGCTCGTTGTGGCTGGCTTCCGCCACCGCGACATGCCAGTCCACGTTGGCCTGCAGGAAGTCCTCGAGCGGGCCGTCACCGCTGATGGCCGCGTTGGCCGCCGCGAGCCGGGCGAGGTCCGCGTCGGTGCGGTACTTCGCGGCCAGCCGGGCGCAGGTGGGCTCGATCCCCTCCCGGGCCTCAAAAATAGCCGCCAAACGGATGTGCCGTCCGCGGATCAGCAGGCTCACCGAGTCCGCGACCGAGTCGCCTCCCGGGCGTTGCACGAAGGCGCCGCCGGAGCGTCCGGTCCGGATGCGGACCAGGCCCTGCACCTCGAGGATCCGCAGCGCCTCGCGGACGGTGGTCCGGCTCATCTGCGTCTGGACCACCATGTCGCGCTCGGGCGGCAGCGAGGTGCCCTCGGGGAACTCGCCGCTCAGGATGCGCTCGCGCAGGTCGTTGGCGAGGACGTCGGACGCCTTCGGGACTTGCATCGGCGCCAGCCGCACCGGCTTGGCTGCGGTTGCGGGTTCGGAAGTCACCGGTCCCCATCTCGTCAGCTCAGTGCTTTTGGTCATACCCAAGGTACCATTTGCCGGAAGGGCCCGGGGAAGGAAGCACCGTGGAGTGGAACCTATCGCCGGAGCAGGACGCCTACCGGGAGGCCTTCCGCGGCTGGCTGACGACCGTGCTCGCCGTGCCCGCGCTGGCCCGGGCCGGGCACTGTGACCTCGCCGCCTCGCCGAGGTGCTGCGGCAGGCTTCGGCGCGGGCGGCCGTCAAGCACGCGGCCGCCATGATGCCGGCCGGCGTGGAGGCGGCGCGATCCGCCGTGTACTTCACCGCCGCCTCGGTAGACGCGGACGACCCCGAATCGTTCCTGCCCGTCGCCGCGGCCTCCAGCTCTTTTCAAGCGCGCCAAGCTCGACGAGAAGCTCCTGGGCACCCGGCCCAGTGGAACGAGCGCATCACCGCCGGCCTCTCCCTTGCCTAGTTATTTGGTCAGTCCTTTGATATTTTGGACCAAAGCCGTGAGAAGAGGAATCGTGGACTTCGAGCTCAGCGAGGACCAGGAGACGATCCGCAAGGCGGTCCGCGAGCTCGCCGCGAACTTCGACGACCAGTACTGGATGGAGAAAGACCAGGCGCACGAGTTCCCCGAGGAGTTCTACCGGGCGTTCGCCGGAGCCGGCTGGCTCGGCATCACCACGCCGGAGGAGTACGGCGGGCACGGCTTCGGGATCACCGAGGCGTCGCTCCTACTCGAGGAGGTCGCGGCCTCCGGCGCGGGGATGAACGGCGCCAGCTCGATGCACCTGTCGATCTTCGGCATGCACCCGGTGATCGTGCACGGTTCGGAGGAGCTGAAACGGGAGAACCTGCCCCGGATCGTCAACGGCGACCTGCACGTGTGCTTCGGCGTCACCGAGCCGGGCGCCGGGCTCGATACCACCCGGATCACCACCTTCGCCCGGCGGGACGGCGACGACTACGTCATCAGCGGCCGCAAGGTGTGGATCTCCAAGGCGCTGGAATCGGAGAAGGTCCTGCTGCTGACCCGGACCACGAAGTTCGAGGACGCGCCGAAGAAGACGGCCGGCCTGACGCTGTTCCTCACCGACCTCGACCGGGACCACGTCGACATCCGCCCGATCGCCAAGATGGGCCGCAACGCGGTCAGCTCCAACGAGCTGTTCATCGATGACCTGCGCGTCCCGGCCGCGCACCGGGTCGGCGAGGAGGGCAAGGGGTTCACCTACATCCTGGACGGGCTCAACCCGGAGCGGATGCTGGTGGCCGCCGAGGCGCTCGGCATCGGCCGGGCCGCGCTGCGCCGCGCCGTGCGCTACGGCAACGAGCGGGAGGTATTCGGCCGCCCGATCGGGATGAACCAGGGCCTCCAGTTCCCGCTGGCCGACTCGCTCGCCCGGCTCGACGCCGCGGAGCTGGTGCTCCGCAAGGCGACCTGGCTCTACGATCACGGCCGGCCGTGCGCCCGGGAGGCCAACACGGCCAAGTACCTGTGCGCCGACGCCGGGTTCACCGCGGCCGACCGCGCGTTGCAGGTCCACGGGGGCATGGGGTACTCCGAGGAGTATCACGTCGCCCGGTACTTCCGGGAGGCCCGGCTGACCCGGATCGCGCCGCTCAGCCAGGAGATGGTGCTGAACTACCTCGGCGAACACGTCCTGAAGCTGCCGAGAAGCTACTGATGTTTTTCCTGCGCGGGCGGACCGCCCTGGTGACCGCCGCGGTCGTCGTCAGCGACCTCGACAAGGATGCCGCGTCCGCCGTCGCCGGCCAGGTCTTGCCGGTCGACGGCGGGGATCTTCGAGGTCGTGCTGATCAGGAGCCCGGCCTACGCTACCAGCCCACCTTGCCCTAGCTCGCCGGGCTGGCGGCCAGGACGCAGGCCACCGGCGGGCTAAGGGGCAGGATCTCGGTGCGCAGCTGCGTGAAACCGGCGTTCCGCAGCAGGTTCTCTATCTCGCTGGCGGCCCTGCGAGCCGTGTCCGCCGTGGCCCCGGGGCAGCGAGGCTGGGACGCGATGGCGATGCGCCCGCCGGGTGCGAGCCGCCGGCGCAGCTCGGCGAGCCGTTCGGCCGGCGCGGGCCAGAACCCGAGGGAGTTGACGGCCAAGATGGCGTCGAAGGGACCCTCGAGAGCAGCCGGAAGCCGATCGGCCGGCGCGTTGACCAAGGTGACCCGGCCGGCCTGGATGGCGGCCGCGTTGCGCCGGGACGCCTGCCGGAGCATCACGGGTGAATGGTCGGCGCCGTACACGTGACCGGCGCCGGCCCGGACCAGTTCCGCGACCGCGACGCCGGGACCGAAGCCGATCTCCAGGACGCGGTCGGTCGGCTGCACGCCGAGCAGCGAGACCACCCAGCGGTTGCGCTGCCGGTTGGACGGGCGATGGGCGAAGACCCAGCCGGTCACGCTGCCGGCCGCGCCCCGCGGACGATGGCCCTGGCCGATGGCGTCGCGGTTCAGGACGCGCACGGCGGCTATTCCGGCCCGCCCGACAGCAAACTCGACGGCGGCGGTCGCCGCCCGCCGTACCGCCCGTGGCATGCTTCCCTCATGCTGAGTACCCATGGCCGGGAGTCAACGCCTTCAAGCGCGCTTGAAGTCAACCCGCCCGGCGCCCTGCTCACTATCGGCGAACTGTCCCGCCGTACCGGAGTCAGCACCTCGGCCCTGCGCTATTACGAAGACCTCGGCCTGCTCCCGCCGCCGGCCAGGATCTCCGGGCAGCGCCGCTACCCCGAATCGGCGGCCCGGCTCGTCGCCGCCATCCTGCTCTACAGCGACGCTGGGTTTACCCTCGCCGAGCAGAAGACCCTCATGGCCTCGCGCCAGGGTGCGTCCGGTGAATGGGAACGGCTCGCCCGGCGCAAGCTCGCGGAACTCGATGAGCAGATCGCCACGGCGCAGGCCGCCCGCGACGCCATCAGCCACGGGCTGCGCTGCCCCCGCGAGGACATAACGCAGTGCCCCAACTTCAACGCCGGCATCACCGCCCGGCTGGCCGGCCAGCCCCTGTCACGATCCCACCCGCAGCTCCACGTCAGCTGAGCTGACCGAGCAGGGCCGACATGTCTGAGCAGATCCATTCCTCGGCGATCAGCCCCGCGCCGCGTCTTCCGCGAGTACGTCGCCGGCGGCAGGCTCCCGGCTGGATACGCGACCGAGGACGGCGTCGGCCTGCACTACGTCGGCGCCGAGCTGCATGAAGCCGTCACCATGGTCGACGGTGCTCGGGCCTGGCGGGTCGAGCCGTCCCCGCCCGGCGGCTACCACGTAGAGGCGATCACTCCTCGCAGGCTCTGACCGTTGGCGGCGGGGCCCACCGCGCCCCGCCGCACGGCAGCAACGCTGGCACTGGCCCGGCGCACCATTACCGCTTCTCAACGACGCTCGAAGAGGAATGGGCAGTCTTGCCAGCTCATTGACAAAATCATTTTTTACGTAAAGACTGATTTTCGTCATGAGGGATGTCATCTACCTCGACCGGGTCGAGCAGGCCGAGGCCCTGCTCAAGCCGCAGCGGATCGAAGTGCTGCGGCAGCTCGCCGGGCCCCGGTCGTGCACCGAGGTGGCGGCCGAGCTCGACCAGACCCCGCAACGGGTTTACTACCACGTGAAGCGCCTGCTGGAGGCCAGCCTGGTCCGCCAGGTGGCCGAGCGCCGGGTGCGCGGAATCCACGAGGGGATCTACCAGGCGGCCGGCCGGTCCTACTGGCTGTCCCCGGGCCTGGTGGGCCGGATCGGGGCACGCCAGATCCGCGACCGGCTCAGCCTGGGTTACCTGATCGACCTGATGGAGGACGTGCAGGCGGACATCGCCGCGCTCGACCTCACCCGGCCCGACTTGCCGTCGATCGGCGTGTCGGGGGACATCCGGGTGCGCCCGGAGCAGCGCCAGGCATTCCTCGGCGAGCTCCAGCAGACGCTCCAGGGCCTGTTCACCCGCTACGGCGGTGCCGAGGGCGACGCGTTCCGCCTGGCCGTCGCCTGCTATCCGAAGGGAGATCCCGATGACCGAGCCTGACCTGCGCCTGCGCGCGGTGGTTCCGGCCCCGCCGAAGGTCGTGTACGAGGCGCTGACCGACCCGGCCGCGCTGCGCGTGTGGCTGGCCGAGCACGCCGACGTCGACCTGCCCGGCAGGTACGAGTTCTGGGGCCGCTTCACGCCCGACGGCGCCGAGCCGCACCAGCGCGTGCTGCACGTGGACGAACGCACCATCCGGTTCGCCTGGACCGTCGAGGGCGTCGAGTCCGAGGTGGGTTTCGAGCTGGCCGAGGACCAGGACGGCACGCTGGTCACGCTGACCCACAGCGACCTGCCCAGCTTCGCGGAGGTGCTGGCCGGCACCGCCGGTGCCCGCGGCGCGCTGCAGACATTCTGGTCGCTGGCGATCGCCAACCTGGCCGACTACCTGGCCGGCCGTGAGCTGACGCCCAAGTGCGACTTCACCTCGAACGAGCTGCGCGCCTCGGTGATGATCGACGCGACGCCGGAGCAGGTGTTCGACTCGATGACCCAGCCGGAGCAATTCCACCGGTGGTTCGGCGTCAACGTGGGCATCGAGCCCTATGCGGGCGGCCGCTTCGCGATGGGCGGGTTCGAGCTGGATCCCGGCGGAGCCACGTTCACCGAGTTCGAACCGGGCCGCAAGGCGACCCTGCGGTACCCCGACGGCATGACCGACAGCTGGGAGCTGGAAGGCTCGGACGGCAAGACCCGGCTCACCGTGATACAGAGCGGGTTCGACCCCGCCAACCCGCCCTACCCGGGCTGGACCGGCTGGCTGGGCGGCCTCGCCGCACTGCGGCGCTACCACGAACTCCCGCAGTGGCGCACGATCTGGCGCCAGATCCAGATCGCCGGGGTACCCGAGGGCATGTTCAGCTTCGACTGACGAGACAAGCGCCCTGGAACACCGGCTCCCTCCGCATGATCTGCTGAATGGCCAGGGCCTGTGGCTGGTCAACCGGGTCTGTGATCTCGTCCAGGCCAGAACCGGCCCGGCGGGCACCACGACCCGCCTGCACATGCGCCTGCACCAGCGCTGACGGGCCGCCGAGGTCATCCGCCAGCGTCGCCGCGGAGCAGCCGGACATCCCACGCCCCGAGCGCGATCTTCTCACCCGGCACCGGTCCCCACGCTCAGTACTCCGTCCGGCGCATCCGGTAGACCGACGGCGCGCGAATCGCGTCCGCGTAACGCGGACGAAACATGCGGCTCCTTTCTTCACAGAAGCGAAATCCGCCAGCATCTGCCGCGAAATCCGCGCTGCCGAGCCTTAGGGGCAGAAAGGCAAAAGGAGACCTGAGTGAAGATAGACAGTGGTTCCACCGCATGGATGCTCGCGAGTACCGCGCTCGTCCTCCTGATGACCCCTGGCCTGGCCTTCTTTTACGGAGGAATGACCCGGGCGAAGACGACCCTGAACATGATGATGATGTCGTGGATCGCCATCATCACCGTGACGATCGCCTGGGTGCTCTACGGAGACTCGCTGACGTTCGGTAAGGGCAACTGGTTTATCGGCGGGTTCGAGTACCTCGGCGAACACGGGCTCGTGGGCAGCGCCTCGCGGGTATCGGGCATCCCCGACCTCGTGTTCTCCGCCTTCCAGCTCACGTTCGCCGTCATCACCGTCGCGCTGATCAGCGGCGCGATCGCCGACCGGACCAAGTTCGGCGCCTGGACGGTGTTCACCGTCGCGTGGGCGACGCTGGTCTACTTCCCGGTCGCCCACTGGGTGTGGGGCGGCGGCTGGCTCAGCAGCCTGGGGATCGAGGACTTCGCCGGCGGCACCGTCGTCCACGTCAACGCCGGCTCCGCGGGCCTCGCGCTCGCGCTCGTCCTCGGCAAGCGCCGGGGCTGGCCCAAGGAGCAGAACCGGCCCCACAACCTCCCGCTGGTGCTGCTCGGCGCGGGCCTGCTGTGGTTCGGCTGGTTCGGCTTCAACGCCGGCTCCGAGCTGGCCGCGGACAGCACCGCCGCCCTGGCGTTCATGAACACCCAGATCGCGACCGCGGCTGCGGCCGGCGGCTGGCTGCTGGTGGAGCGCTACCGTGACGGCAAGCCCACCACCCTGGGAGTCGCCTCGGGTGCCGTGGCCGGGCTGGTCGCGATCACGCCCGCCTGCGCGTTCATCGCTCCCTGGGCCGCGATCCTGCTCGGCCTCGCGGCCGGTGCCATCTGCTGCGTCGCGATCGGGATCAAGCACAAGCTCGGCTTCGACGACGCGCTCGACGTGGTGGGCGTGCACCTGGTCGGCGGCGCGTTCGGGGCTATCTCGCTCGGCTTCCTGGCCGCTTACCCGCTCCTGGACGGCCAGCGCAAGGGACTGTTCTACGGCGGCGGGATCCACCAGCTCGGGGTGCAGGTACTCGGCCCGGTCGCGGTCGGCCTCTACTCCTTCACCGTCGCCTGGATCCTCGGCAAGATCATCGACAAGACGATGGGCTTCCGGGT
>JAJKHX010000086.1 GCA_021154785.1 Nocardiopsis sp. | reverse complement strand
GACACCCACAAGACGGCATAAGCGGGCGCAGCTGCCCCCTCGGCTACTGGCGCCGCTGGCGAGAGTCCGGGACCTCACCACCCGAGCCGGACTCCGGGCTTGCGCGCTGAGAGTCGACGAGCGGGAGTAGGCGCTGACCGGGCCGGTGCCGGCGCGAACGTCGATGGTGTCCTCGGCGCGAGGAACGACAGGCGCCTGCACTGATTTGCCGCCGACAGAGCGGGTACTCGTGCCCGTTCGGCGCGCTGCCAGGTAGCTGCCGTGCAGTCAGACTAAAGGGGCCAGAAAGGGCTCGCAGGTAATGTCCCGGCACCGGACCAGATCGCTGGCAGCCGCCAAGTACTGCGGGCCCCACCGCGAAGATGGCTGCCGCTGACTGGTGTCGTCGGCCAGCATCGCATCGCCCAGCGTGCGGTGCGCTGCTGGCTGTCAGGTCGGCTCGAGCTCGACTCTGGTGTCGGAGAAGGTCGGGGCGTTGCCGAGATCGGCGAAGACGAACGGGCTGACCGCGTTGACGGTGGAGTTGCCCATGGCGTTCTTGCGCCAGGCTCCCACCGGCGCCATGACTACGCCGGTGGCGATCTCGTCGCTGACCCGGGCCCGGGCGGTGAACTGGCCGCGGTCGTTGAACACCCGGACGTACTGCCCGTCGGTGATGCCGCGCTCGGCCGCGTCGCGGGGATGCACGGTTACCGCCTGCTCGCCCTGGACGCGACGCTGGGCGGGCTGGTTACCCGCGCTGGAGTTGAGGTAGGCGTGAGATTTGGGGGAGATGAGATTCAGCCGGTATCCCGTGCCGGCCGTCTCGCGAGGCTCCACGTAGTGCGGCAGCGGATCGACGGTGCCGCCCGGCTGGTACTCGTTCGAGCCCTGCCGGAACAGCGGCAGCACGAAGTTGCCGGCCTGCTCGGCGACCGAGGAGCGGAACTCGGTCTTGCCCGACGGGGTGGGGAAGTTGCCCTCGGCGTGCGGGGCGTACTGATCGGCGGGCGGCAGGCTGAGCCGGGCCCAGCCGGTGCGGCGCAGGGTTTCCAGGGTGATCCCGGCCATGGCCGGTGCGGACCAGTCGAACGCCTCGGCCATCATCTGCTCGTCGGTGCGGGTGAAGCACTCTTCGGTGAACCCCATCCGGGCGGCCAGCCGGCGGAACAGCTCGGTGTTGGGAACGGCCTCGCCGACCGGCTCGATGGCCGGCGTGTTCAGGGTGACGTACAGGTGGCCCCAGCTGAACATGATGTCGTGCTGCTCCAGCTGGGTGGTGGCCGGCAGCACCAGGTCGGCGTAGCGGGCGGTGTCGGTCAGGAAATGCTCGCTGACCACGGTGAACAGGTCATCCCGGGACAGGCCCGCGATCACCTTGCCCTGTTCGGGGCAGACCACGACCGGGTTGGAGTTGTACACCATCAGCGCGGTGACCGGCGGGTCCAGGCCCAGCTCCCCGGTCAGCGCCCGGCCCAGCAGGAACTGGTTGACCACCCGGGTGCCCGGCGTGGCCAGCTCCGGATGGAGCAGCGCGGGCCAGTTCACCGGGAACGCCCACAGCGGCAGCTGCAGCAGCCCGCCGCCGACCCGGCGCCAGGCCCCGGTCAGCGCGGGCAGGCAGGCGATCGAGCGCACCGTCTGGCCGCCCCCGGCGTGCCGCTCGATGGCCACCCCGATCCGGATCATCGACGGCTGAGTGGTGGCGTACTCCCGGGCCAGGGTGCGGATGTCGCCGGCCGGGATGCCGGTCTGCTCCGCGGCCCATTCCGGGGTGTAGTCCTTCACCCGCCCGGCCAGCTCCTCGTACCCGACGGTGTGGTCCCGGACGTAGGCCTCATCGGTGAGCCCCTCGCCGATGATCACGTTCATCATGGCCAGCGCGAGCGCGCCGTCGGTGCCGGGCCGGATCGGGATGTACCAGTCCGCGTGCGCGGCCGTCCGGTGCCGCACCGGGTCGATCACCACGACCTTCGCGCCGCGGCGCTGCGCCTCAGCCACGAACGGCCACAGGTGCAGGTTCGTGGAGATCATGTTGCAGGCCCAGATCAGGATGTAGCGGGAGTGCACCAGGCTCTCCGGATCCACCCCCGCGGTCGCGCCGATCGTCATCGTGTAGGCCGTGCAGGCGCCGGAATCGCAGTAGGTCCGCTCGGTGATGGTGGCGCCGAGCTTGTTGAAGAACGGGTCCCCCACGTTCAGGCCGTTCAGGATGCCTTCGGTGCCCAGGTAGCTGACCGGCATGACCGTCTCCGGGCCGTGCCCGGCGATCGCAGACCGGAACCGTCCGGCGATCTCATCCAGCGCCTCCTCCCAGGAGACCCGGCTGAACTGGCCGCTGCCCTTCGGCCCGGTGCGCCGCATCGGGTACAGCACCCGGTCCGGGCTGTAGGCCTTGTCGACGTAGTTGTTCACCTTCACGCACAGCCCGCCGCGGGTGAACGGATGCCCGGGGTCGCCCCGCACCTCCACCGCGCGGCCACCGCGCACCGAGACCAGCATCGCGCAGGTGTCCGGACAATCATGCGGGCACGCCCCGCGCACGGTCGTCGTCGCCTGCTCATCGGCGGTGGCGGTCATGAACCCTCCCGCGGCCGGTCGTTACCTGCATCCACTACTACGCAGTATCCGCTGCTCACGCCCCCACGACAATGCTGAAACGACGGAACGAACTCACGACCGGCCAAGCCGAGCCGGTGACAGCGAGTAGTCCAACCGCACTCATCTGACCGCCGACAGGGGCTCCTGGGACTACCGTGGCGCGGGCGTCCTCGTCCAGCTGCATGCTGCAGGACCCGTCGCCCATGGCGGTGAATCCGGTCGCGGGACACGGCGCAAGTGGCGAGCGGGAGCCTCGGCCGGACCGGATGCCCGGATGCCGCCGGGGCTCGAGAACGGTGCTCCGGGACGGCCGTTGCCGGCCGAGTGCCTGGAGGCCCTGAGCGGTCCAGAGCCGGAGGATGGACGCCAGACGGAGATCATCCAGTGGGTCAGGGCGCAGGAGGATGCGACTGCCCGGCGCATCCGCGCCCTGGCCCGCCGTCACGCTCAGTGATACGGGAGGGTCAGGGAGAACGCACGCGGAGCCGCCGTTCGGTATTGTTTGGCCGCAGGCGTTAATGTCGTCGCAGACGTGTGTGAACGGGTGATCTGAGCGGTCACTGGTGGTATGTGCGAGTGCTTGGTGAATCACCGTCGTGCATCGCTGATCGCCGGGCTGCCCTCGGCTTGCTTGATCGTTTCCGTGGACCGGTGCGTAGCGGTGATCTGCTCGCCGCAGGTTCAGTGTGCTTGGTCGGCTGAGGTGCTAGGCCTGCCCAGGGGCAGCCCCGCCGTGCCAGCCCGGCCGCACGAGACCGGACTCGTAGGCGATGACCACCAGCTGCGCCCGGTCTCTGGCCCCGAGCTTTACCATGGCGCGGCTGACGTGGGTCTTAGCGGTGGCCGGGCTGACGTAGAGTCGTCCGGCGATCTCGGCGTTGGACAGTCCTTCCCCGACCAGGGCGAGCACCTCGCGCTCCCGCTCGGTTAGCTCGCCGAGGACGCCCGCGGGCTGGGGCGGCTTCGCGCGGGAGGCGAACTCGCCAATCAGCCGCCGGGTAACGCCGGGGGAGAGCAGGGCACCCCCGTCGGCGACCACCCGCACGGCCTGCACGAGCTGGTCCGGGTCGGTGTCCTTGACCAGGAACCCGGCGGCTCCGGAGCGGATCGCCTCGAACACGTACTCGTCCAGCTCGAACGTGGTCAGGATCACCACCCGGACGCCGGCCAGCCGCCGGTCGGCGGCGATATGGCGGGTTGCGGCCAGCCCGTCGGTTCCCGGCATCCGGATGTCCATGAGTACCACGTCCGGCACGACCTGCCGGGCCAGGCTGACGGCCTGCTCCCCGTCGCTGGCCTCGGCGGCCACCTCGATGTCGCCCTGAGCGTCGAGCAAGGCCCGAAACCCGGCCCGGACCAGGGCCTGGTCGTCGGCGAGCAGCACCCGGATCATTCGCTGCCGTCCAGGGGAAGCGTGGCGGTGACCCGGAATCCGCCCCCGGGGCGGGGCCCGGCGCGCAGCTCGCCGCCGAGCGCGGCGGCCCGTTCCCGCATGCCGGCGATCCCGCTGCCGCCGGGGGGAGGCAGGCCGTCGTTGCGCCCCTGGCCGTCGTCGTCGACCTGCACGGTGAGGTCATGCTGGCCATAGCGGACGCGCACGGTGGCGTTATCCGTCCCCGCGTGCCGGGTCACGTTGGTCAGTGCTTCCTGCACGATCCGGAAGGCCGCCTGGTCAACCCCGAAGGGCAGCTCGCGCGCGGTGCCGCTGGTTTCCGCGCGGACCTGCAGCCCGGCCGCGGCGGCGCGGTCGACCAGGTCGCCCAGCCGGGCCAGCGCCGGTGGCGGGGCATGCGGGGCGGGCTCGCCGTCCTGGCGCAGGATGCGCAGCACCGAGCGTAGTTCGCGCAGGCCCTCCTTGCTGGCCTGCCTGATCGCGGATAGCGATTCGGCGACCTGGCCGGGCAGGCCGGGATTCAGGTTCAGGGCCACCCCTGACTGCACGCTGATCATGGACAGGTAGTGGCCCAGCGAGTCGTGCAGTTCCCTGGCGATGCGCAGCCGCTCCTCACTTGCCCGCCGGAGCGCCTCCTCCTCCCGGATCCTGGTGGCCTCGGCGGTTCGTACCCGGCGGATCCGAACGGCCTCTGCGGCGCCCAGGACTACCAGCGGCCACGCCGCCACGGCCGCGATCCCCGCAGCCGACGGCTCCGGGCCTCTGCCAAGCAGGAGGTGAATCAACAGGAAGATGCCGAACACGGCGATCGCTGCGGCCACGCCGGCCAGCCGGTGCCCGCGGACCACCGCGGTGAAATAAGCGATGATCGGTGCCAGCCAGATCGGCCCGTCGGGATACCCGGCCGCCAGGTAGGCCAGCACGATCCCGAACACCGCGGCCAGCACGGCGACCGGCCGCGTACGCAGCGCCGCCAGCGCCGCCGCCGAGGCGATGACCAGCACGGCGGCCCCGGCGTCGAACGGGCGCGCGCTCGCCTGGTGCCGTGAGACGAAGTAGGTGGCTACGGTCAGCGCCGCGGCCAGCACCAGCGCCAGCGCGGAATCCGCGGCTAGCGCGGCCCGGCCGGGCCGCGCCTCCTGCTGCTCGTCCCGCTGTCCCCCTGGCTGCACGCTGTCCTCCGCTTGCTTCCAGCCGCCTCCGCACGGCCATGGTCCGAGGGTAGGTCAGCGCCGGTGCTGCCGTCGCCGGCCGCGGGGAGCAGCGGCGGGTACCGCGCCGGGAGTAGGCCGGATGCGCCGGCGGTACGGGCGGACTACCCGCCGGGGCCAACCCGCAGCTCCGGGAGGTCTTCTACTTCCCGCGGCGTAGCCGCCGGCCCGCGGCTGCGCCGCCCGGCGTACCGCGGAAGCCGCCGCGTGCCCGACGACGAACCTCGCTTCCGCCAGGAAGCATGGCTCCAGGCCGGCGCAGAAGCAGCTATTCGAGGAGATGAAGAAGATGAGGATGACCCCGCTTACCGCCTTCGTCCTGCGCCACCGGCGCTGGATCGTCGGATTCTGGCTGCTGGCACTGGTGGCAGGCGGCGTCGCGGCGGGGAAGGTGCCGCAGCGGCTTTCGACCGATTTCTCGCTGCCGGGCCAGCCCGGCTACGTGGCCGCACAGCAGATCATGCGCGTCTACGGCAACGGGGGCCAGCGGGCGCCGTCGATCCTGACCGTGACCGTCCCGGCCGGGGAAACGGCCCGCGCGGACCAGGGCCAGATCGCCGCGGCCTTCGGCAAGCTCCGCGCCGCGGAACGCCAGTTCCGGATCGTCGGTTACGGGGACACCGGCGATCCGGCGTTCATCACCCCTGATGGCCGGGCGACCTACGCGCTGCTGTTCGCCCCGCGGCCGAAGGGCTTCGGCTCGTCACTGGTGTCCGGGCAGGCACTTGCGGTCCTGCGGTCCGCGCTGCCGCCGGGCTACCATGCGGCGGCGACCGGGCTGTCTGAGCTGCAGGCCGGCAGCGACACCAAGGGGCCGGGCGTGCTGGCCGAAACGCTGATCGGCGCGGCCGGGGCGCTGGCCGTGCTGGCGTTCGTGTTCGGGTCCTTGCTGGCCCTGCTGCCGTTGCTGATCGCCGCGGTGTCGATCATGACCACGTTCCTGATCACGTTCGGCTTGACCTACCTCACGAGCATCTCGTTCGTCGTGGAGTTCCTGATCGCGCTGGTCGGGCTCGGGGTGGCCATCGACTACTCGCTGCTCGTGGTCACCCGGTGGCGCGAGGAACGGGCACGGGGGCAGGACAACACCTCGGCGGTGATCGCCGCGATGAACACCGCCGGCCGGGCGGTGGTGTTCTCCGGGCTGACCGTCGGCATCGGCCTGGTCGCCCTGGTCGTGCTTCCGGTGCCTGGGCTGCGCAGCATCGGGCTGGGCGGCATGCTCATCCCGCTGATCTCGGTGGCGGTGACCACCACGCTGCTGCCGGCCATCCTCGGCGGCATCGGTCCGCGGATCGACTGGCCCCGGCTGCGGCAGGAGCGCTCCGCCAGCCGCCCGTGGCTGGCCTGGGGCCGGCTGGTGGTCCGGCACCGCGCCGTGGCGGCGGCCGTCGCGGCCGGGGTGCTGGGGTTGCTGATCGTGCCCTTCTTCGGCCTGAAGGTGGGGGAAACGTCGCCGGATGCGCTGGCGAAGAACGGCCCGGCGCACGCGGCCTACCAGCAGCTTGCCTCGCAGCGCGTACCAAGTGGTGTCCTGACCCCGCTCGAGGTGCTCGTCCAGTCCGGCGCCGCCCGGACGGCCCAGCACAAGCTGGCCGCAGTGCCGGGTATCGCCACCGTCGCCGCCTCGGCCGCCGCGGACAGCAACCGGTCTGGTACCACGGTGCTCATCGCGATCCCCCAGACGGCGAACCTGAACAGCTCGGCCAGCACGGCGGTAACCGAGGCCAGGAACGCGATTTCCGGCCTGCCTGGCGTGATCGGGGTCGCCGGCGTAGGCGCGATCCAGCTGGACTACGTGCACGCCGTGTTCGGCAATTTCCCGCTCATGCTGGCCGTTATCGCCGTGCTTACCCTGGTGCTGCTGACTGGCGCGTTCCGCTCGGTCCTGCTCCCGGTGAAGGCCGTCGTGCTCAACCTTGTCTCGCTGGCCGCCACGTTCGGCGCGATCACCTGGTTCTGGCAGCAAGGCCACGGATCTCAGGCAGTGTTCAGCATCCCCGCGACCGGCGCGATCACGTTCTGGCTCCCACTGATGATCTTCGCCTTCATGTTCGGGCTGTCCATGGACTACGAGGTGTTCATCCTGTCCCGGATGCGGGAGGAGTATGACCGCACCGGCTCCACCCGCCACGCGGTCACCGAAGGCCTGGGTCGCACCGGCAGGCTGGTGACCAGCGCCGCGCTGATCTTGTTCCTCGCCTTCGCCTCCCTGGCTTCCGGGCCGGACACCGACATCAAGGTGTTCGCCACTGCGCTCGGCGCAGGCATCCTGCTAGACGCCACCGTGGTGCGCGCGCTCCTGGTCCCGGCGACGGTAGCGCTGTTCGGCCGGTGGAACTGGTGGCTTCCCGGACCGCTCGCCAAGATCTTCCCCGCACGGCCCGCGGAGGACTCCAAAATCCCATCATCTGCTGGCCAGCCGACGCACGACCAAGTACCTGCGGGTGTGCCCCGGCTCATGCCAGAGGGCGACCTGGCACGGCCAGAACGGCCGGTGACATAGCCGGTGACATAACGGACTGACAGCACGCCTGGCAGGCTCAGGTAGCAGGCTTCTCACGTGCGCCGGGGCCCGGTTCCGCAGGCGCAGCTGCCTGGACCGGGAACCGGCCGTGCGCTTCCAGCTGGGCCGGACCAGTGACCAGCCGGCCTGGACCGCGATCGCGGCGACCGCGGCGCCCGCTCCGGCCGTCCCCGCGCATCCACAGCGGCGGGCGGCCGGCCAGGGCCATACCGGACAGAGCCCCAGGACCGGGCTCCCAGGAACGCCCCAAAAACGCCGGATCATAACGCCCGGATCAGCTGCCTGGCGGATCAGCTGTCTAGCCTCACATGACCCTTGACGTTTGAGCTTCGCTTGATGCTGACGCCCCAGACGTTTTGCGTCGCGCAGGTCGGCGCAGGGGCATGGACAGCCTGCTTACCCGCAGCTAGGCTGACCCGGGGCTGGCCGGACACAGTAGCCGGACCGTGCAGAGGACCGACCCGGGCAGCCGGGAGGGGGAACCATGCGAAAGGTCCCTCTGATAGGTGCAGCGGCGGCGCTGGTGCTCGGCCTGGCGGGCGCGGTGTCGATCTCCGCCGTGTCGCAGGCGGCCGGACCCAGCCCGGCTAAGTCCAGAACGCTCGTCTTTGACGTGGTGTTCAGCCCGTTCTCGCCGGTTGCCGCGAACAACGTCCGCAACCCGGGGTCTCCCTTTGCGCTAGGCGATGAGATCGTCTTTCATGACCAGCTTTTCTCGGGGGGCCGGCATGCCGGCGATGAGCTGGGCTCGTGCGTGGTTGTCTCGGTCCCCCCTGACTCCACGCTGGCGAACTGCAGCGTCATAGCCCGGTTGCCGGGCGGCAACATCACCGGCCAGTTCCCCGCCGTTCCGGGTCCGGCCCCGAAGGCCCTGGCGCTGACTGGCGGAACCGGCACCTACCGCAACGCGGGCGGTGACGGCACGCTGGTTGAGTTCGGGAACGGCAAAGGCAGGCTGACCTTGCGCGTGCTGAGTCTTGTCCCGCGCGGCCGGGGAGCCTGACACGGCAGCAGGGACCGGCTGCTGGTGTCCTCTCCGGGTGGCGCCTGACGCTACGAACAGGAAGTACCACATCCAGCACCCGCCATCAGGCACGACTCCGCAACCTGACCCAATACATGACCGGCGCTTAAGAGCCTGCTGAATTGGGCCTGTTTCTGGGGCCTTGCTGCGGGCCTTTCAGGCCTTGCCGCGGGCCTGGCTGTCCGGCCG
>JAJKHX010000085.1 GCA_021154785.1 Nocardiopsis sp. | reverse complement strand
GGCGCGGCCCGGGACCTGGCCGCGCGGCGGACCGGCGTGCTCGGGCTGTGCTTCCCCGACCTGGACCAGGACGAGGGCGACGCGGCGTACTGGTACGACGAGGTGATCCGGGGCATGGAGCGGGCCGCCCGGCGCGGCGGGTACGCGATGCTCATCGCGGCCAGCCACCGGCGCGACGACAGCGGCCTGGTGCTGAGCATCGCGGGGCGGTGCGACGGGCTGGTGGTGCTGGCCGGGACCGCGCCGCTGGCGATGATCGAGCACGTCGCGACGCGGATCCCGGTCGTGCTGCTGGCCACCGGGGAAAGCGGGGGGCGGCCGGACCGGGCCATCGACCACCTGGCGGTGGCCAACGAGACCGGGGCGTACCAGGTGACCGAGCACCTGGCGGACACGCACGGCTACCGCGACATCTGCTTCATCGCGGGCCCCCCCGACTCGCCGGACTCGTCGCGCCGGCTCGACGGGTTCCGGCGGGCTACCGCGGGCCTGGATCAGGTGTTCGTCCGCCACGGCGACTTCACCACCGCGGGCGGCCACCGGGTAGCCGAGCGGATCCTGGCCGGCGGGCGCGTGCCCCGCGCCGTGGCGTGCGCCAACGACCAGACCGCGATCGGGGTGATGGCGGCGCTGCTGCAGGCCGGGCTCAGCGTGCCCGGCGACGTGGCCGTGACCGGGTTCGACGGCATCAGGCTGGGACGGCACCTGCGGCCCGGCCTGACCACCGTGGTCCAGCCGATGGCGGCGCTCGGCGACACCGCCGTGGCCATGCTCAGCGACCGCATCGGGGGCGCCGACCTCCCCCGCCGGACGGTGGAACTGCCGGTCCGGCTCGAGCTCCGGGGCAGCTGCGGCTGCTCCCAGTAAGCCCCTCAAGCCGCCAAAGGAGGCGACGGATGCGCAGTGCCCGACGAAGCAGGATCCGGAGACCGGGATGGGCCCTGGCCCTGATGGTCGCGGCCGTCATGGTCGCGCTGCTGGCCCCGGGGACGGCCCGGGCGGTCTCCGCGCCCTCGGTCAGCCCGTACGGCGGGCTCAGTACGGCCCAGCGGGCCAGCCTGATGGCCGTCGCCCGGGACACCTGGAAGTTCTACGGCGCGGACGTGGACGCCGCGACCAGCCTGCCGATGGACAACCTGACGTTCGCCGGAGGTTCGGCTACCCCCACCAGTTACGGGCGGTACACCTCCCCGGCCAACATCGGGGTGTACCTGTGGGCCGTGGTCTCGGCCCGGGACCTCGGCCTGATCAGCGAGGCGCAGGCCCGCGCCAGGCTCTCGGCCACCCTGACCGAGGTGTCGCAGCTGAAGCGGTTCGACGGCTTCCTGTACCAGTGGTACGACACCACCAACGGCGCCGTGCTGACCAATCCCGGCCAGGGCGACTGCACCGAGACCACCCCGGCGTTCGACAACTGCTTCTTCGTCTCCAACGTGGACAACGGCTGGTACGCCTCGGGCCTGATCGTGGTCCGGCAGGCCGTGCCGTCGCTGGCCGGCCAGGTGAACCGGCTGATGGCGCCGATGAACTTCGGGATCTTCTACGACAACCGGGCCGAGACGCACTGCAACGTCAACCCGGCCATTACCGGGAACCAGCCGACCGGGCAGATGTACGGCGGGTACTACGCCGGGCTGCCGCCGACGGCGGGCGACAACTGGACGCACTACTACCACAACGGCGCGCTATACAGCGATCCGCGGATCTCCGCCTACATCGGCATGGGCCTGCGCCAGATGCCGGGCAACGTGTGGTGGCGCAGCTGGCGGGAACTGCCGCCGCCGGCCCCGTTCGCCGACTGCCAGCCGACCGACCCGGACTTCTCCTGGCAGGGGCAGTGGCCGATGGCGGGCTCCTGGCAGACCTACACCGACCCGCAGTCCCGGCAGCAGTTCGGTGTGTGGGAGGGGCACTACACCTACCCGGGTTCTTCACTGACCTTCATCCCGACCTACTCGGGCGGGATGTTCGAGGGACTGATGCCGAACGAGATCGTGCCGGAGACGTCGTGGGGTACGCGCAGCTTCGGGCTGGCCGACGCGCGGACGGCGCAGGTGCAGGTCAAGTACGCGACGCAGCAGCTGGGCTACCCGGTCTGGGGCATGTCCCCGTCGAGCACGGCCGACGACAGCGGGGACTACAGTGCTTACGGCGCCGAGGGCCTGAAGTTCCCTTACTACGGAGTGGGCGCGAACGCGAGCCACCCGAACGAGGGGCTGTCGCAGGACCACGGCGGCGCCGCCGAGACGGTGGTCACGCCGCACGCGTCTTTCCTCGCCCTCGACGTGGCCCCGCAGCAGGCCGTCGCCAACATCACCGCGCTGCGGGCGCATTTCCCCGGCGTGTACGGCGCGGACGGGTTCTTCGACGCGGTCAACCCGGTCACCGGGGCGGTCGGCCACCGGGACCTGGTGCTCGACCAGTCGATGATCATGGCGTCGCTGGACAACGCGCTGCGCGACCGGGCGCTGCAGCGCGACTTCGCGCACGACCCGGTGTCCTGGGCCGCCCGCACCTACCTGTCCATGGAGACGATGTCGCTGGGTGGCTGATCCGCTTCCAGGCTTTCTTCAGGGTCTCCAGGCTTCGTTCAGCATTGAACCTTCGCGCGCCCGGCCGCGTGGCAATTTACGGCGGGGCGCGCGTCGGCGTCCCGGTGAAGGACGGGGATTGTGATGAAGCACGAGCTTGCGCCGGGGGATCCCGAGCTGATCGGGCCGTACCGGCTGCGGGGACGGCTCGGAGCCGGCGGCATGGGGCGGGTGTACCTGGGCCTGTCGCCGGGCGGCCGGGCGGTGGCGGTGAAGGTGATCCGGGCCGAGCTGGCCCAGGACCCGGAGTTCCGGGCCCGGTTCCGGCGGGAGGTCGCGGTCGCGCGGACGGTGAGCGGGCTGTACACCGCCCCGGTGCTCGACGCGGACACCGACGGCGATGAGCCCTGGCTGGCGACCGCGTACGTGCCCGGGCCCTCGCTGGCGGACGCGGTGACCCGGCACGGCCCGCTGCCGGCCGCGTCAGTGCTGATGCTGGCGGCCGGGCTGGCCGAGGCGCTGTCGGCGATCCATGACGCGGGCGTCGTGCACCGCGACCTGAAGCCGGCCAACGTGCTGCTGGCCGCGGACGGCCCCCGGCTGATCGACTTCGGCATCTCGCGGGCGGCCGAGGCCAGCGCGCTGACCCATACCGGCCTGGTGGTCGGCTCGCCCGGGTTCATGTCCCCGGAGCAGGCCGAGGGCCGGGAGGTCGGGCCGGCCAGCGACGTCTTCAGCCTGGGGGCGGTGCTGGCGTTCGCCTCGACGGGCCAGGGACCGTTCGGTTCGGGGTCCACGCCGGCGCTGGTGTACCGCGTGGTGCATAACCGGCCGGACCTGGACCTGGTGCCAGCCAGGATCCGGGCGGTGGTCGAGCGCTGCCTGGCCAAGGACCCGGGCGCGCGTCCTACGGCCGCGGCGCTGCTGGCCGGGGCGGCTTATCCGGTCCAGGACTGGCTGCCGGAACCGGTCACGCGCACGTTCCGGGTCGGCGAGGTGCCGCTGACGGTGACGACGGCGGACCTGGGCGCGGCGGACCTGGCAGCGGCGGACCTGGTCGCGGCGGACCTGGTCGCGGCGGCGGCCGATCCGGCCGTCACGGGGGCCGATCCGGCCGTCACGGGAGCCGATCCGGCCGCGGCGGCGGTCCGGCAGGATGCGCGTGGCTATGGTGAGGCTGGTCACGGTGCGGCTGGCTTCGGTGCGGCTGGCTTCGGTGCGGCTGGCTTCGGTGCGGCTGGCTTTGGTGAGTTTGGCCGCGGCGGTCCTGGGATCGACAGCGTCGCGAGGATCGGGGGCGAAGGGGGCCGACGGCCTCAGCGGATCCGCTGGCGGTCGTTCGCCGTGGCGGCGGTCCTGGCCGTGGTGGTCGGCGGCGGAGGCGGGGCCGCCTTCGCGCTGACCGGAGCCCCGGCCCGCGCGACGCCTTCCGCGCAGCAGGTCGCCGGGGCTGCGCCCCCGCCCACCACGAAGCCGGCTTCGCACGCCCCGTCGAGGGCGCCCGCTTCGTCCTCGCCGCCCTCCTCCTCGCTCTCTTCCTCGCCGGCGTCGGCGAGGCCGTCATACGCGGCGCCGAGCTACCCGGCACCGACATACGTTCCGCCGAGTACGCCGTCGGCCAGGCCTTCCACACGGCCGACCAGAACTCCGCCGAGCAGCCCCCCGCCCAGCAGTAGGGCGCCGGCGCCCCCGCCCAGCCCGAGCCCTTCATCGTCGGGCGCCACTCCCCCGCCGACTTCCTTCCCTGATGTGGCCGCCTTCCCTAATGTGGCCGCGTCGGCTAACGGCGGCGGAACTTACTAGGGGAGGCTTGAGGCAGGAGGTTCGCACGGTGTGTCTGCTACCGCCTGACCCGTCCGGACGGGCTGGCCCGATGCTCCGTGGGCGCGGCTTTCTCGGATGAGCGTCGCGAGACGCTACCGAGGGTCTCGCAGACCTCATGCGGCGCAGGCGCAACAGGCCGGGTCCGGCCCTGACCGGTTCAATGCTCCATCGAGCCGGTGGTGGCCGGCTGAATGTTCCATCGAGCCGGTGCCGGTCTGCCGCCAGCCGGACGGTGACAGTCGTCTCAGCTAAGGTGTGCCGCCGCTGAGATCAGGTGACGTCACGTGCTGCCGCTCGGACGGGTGACGTCAAGTGCTGCGACTGGGACGGGTGAGGTCACGTGCTGCCGCTGCCGTAGGGGCGGGTGAGGAGTTCGAGCAGGTGGCCGTCCGGGTCCGGGAAGTAGACGCCGCGGCCGCCGTCCCGGTGGTTGATCACGCCGGGCTGGCTGCGGCCCGGATCGGCCCAGTACGGCAGGTCCTGCTCGCGGATCCGGCCGAAGGCGGCGTCGAACTCCTCGTCCCCCACCAGGAAGGCGTAGTGCTGGGCGGTGATCTCGCGGCTGGTCTCCGCGAAGTCCAGGGACACGTCGTTGTCGGCCTGGACGACGAGGAAGGGCCCGTAGCGGGTGGCCGGGGGCAGGCCGAGGATGCCGGCCAGGAACGCCGCCGACCGCTCCTGGTCACGGCAGGAGACGATGGTGTGGTTCAGGTGCACGCTCATGCCGGTGATCCTGCCCGTTTTCCGGCACCAGGCTCAGTCGGCCGGCGGCTGGAGGACGCAGAACTCGTTGCCGTCCGGGTCGGCCAGGATGTGCCAGAGCCAGCCGTCCTCCGCGACCGGCTCGCTGGTCAGCAGGCTTGCCCCGAGACCGAGAACGCGCCTGACCTCGGTATCGAGGTCGGGCGTGCGCAGGTCCAGGTGCAGCCGGTTCTTCTGGCTCTTGACGTCGGGCACCCGCTGGAGCAGCACGTCGATCCCGACGCCGTTTTCCGGCTGGAGACCGCGGTACCGCTCGCTGCCGGCCGGGCCGTCACCGGGCGGGCTGTCCTCATAGCCCAGCACGCCGCTCCAGAACCGGGCCGCACCGTCTAGGTCCGAGCAGTCGATGACGATGACAAGTTCGCCGTTCGGGTAGGGCTGCGGCATGCCGTCTCCAGTCCGCCAGGGTTGTGTCGCGGTCGCTTACGGTTCCTGACCAGGGACCAGACCCGACCCTATCCCGCTAAGATCCGAACGGGTCCCGCGTGGCTGATTGTAAAATCTAGTATTCCGATGTGAATAAACGATAAGGAGTTCCTTGATGCTGCTGCCCCGGCTCGAGCATGGCGTTGTGGCCGCCGAATCCCCCGGCTCCGGGCCCGGGTACTGGTCAGGTGCGCCGAGCGCGGTCGCTGGCGACGACGGGATCTACCTCGCTTACCGGCTCCGGCGCCCGATCGGCCAGGGCCGTGGCTACGCGGTGGCGGTGGCGCACTCGGCGGACGGCGAGCGGTTCGAGACGCTGCTGACGATCGGCAAGGATGAGATGAACACCGAGTCGCTAGAGCGGCCCGCGCTGGTCCGTACGCCAGAGGGCCGCTGGCGGCTGTACCTGAGCTGCGCGACCACCGGCACCAAGCACTGGCGGGTGGAAGTGACCGAGGCGGCCCACCCGGCCGAGTTCGACATCACGGCGCGGCAGACCGTGCTGCCCGGCGACGCCAAGACCGGCGTGAAGGACCCGGTAATCGTCCACCACGACGGCCAGTGGCACCTGTGGGCGTCCTGCCACCCGCTGGACGACCCGGAGCAGACCGACCAGATGACCACCGAGTATGCGACCAGCGCCGACGGCCTGACCTGGACCTGGCATGGCACCGCGCTGAGCGGGACGCCGGGCCAGTGGGATTCCCGGGGCACGCGGGTCAGCGCGGTGCACTTCGACGGGGACACCGTCACGGCCTACTACGACGGGCGGGCCAGCGCCGCGGAGAACTACGAGGAGCGGACCGGGGTGGCCACCGGCTCCGACGCGGCCGCGCTCACCGCGGTGGGCGATCAGCCGCTCGCCAGCTCGCCTTACCACGGCGGCGGCCTGCGGTACCTGGACATCGTGCCGCTGCCGGACGGCCGGCACCGGCTCTACTACGAGATGACCAGGCTAGACGGCTCGCACGCCCTGTTCACGGAACTGCGCTAGGCGCCTGCTGCCGCTGGTCCGGCCGGCCGTTCCTGGCCTGGCCCTGCCCGGTCGGCCGGCCGCCGACCATGCCGCCCGAGCGCTCCCGCGGCAGGATCCAGTCGCGGAAGCTCTCGCCCAGGACCTCCTCCAGCCGCTTGATGTCGGCCTCGAACCGCGGGATGAGCTCCTGGCGCTGGTCCCAGCTCAGTGGCTGGCGCTCGCGGCTGTGCCGCTGCAGGTACCGCTCGAGCGGCCCGGTCAGGGTGGCGGCGGTCAGCCCGGGGATCAGCGTACCGATGGCGCTGCCCGCCCGCTGCGCCAGCGAGACCGCCCGGTGCCCGAGCGTCGGCTCCGGGTGAGAGGTGACGTTCTGCCTCGGTATCTCGGTCAGCACGCCCGTCGGCACGCCGAGGAACTCGCAGATCCGGTCCAGGGTCTGGGCGGGCTCGTCGACCAGCAGCCGGTAGCGGATGACCAGGACCTGCTCACGCGGGAACAGCGTGAACAGGTACTCGAGCTGCTCGCCGTACCGGCCGAGCCCGGTGTAGTGCCAGAAGCTGGCCCAGCCGGCCGCGATCCGGCGCTCCTCCTCGGCGCAGGCCCGGACGAAGTCGCCGACGGGCTCCAGGCCCGCGGACCACAGGTGGGTCCAGTTGGAGTGGGCGCGCTCGACCGGATCTCGGACCACCACGATGAGCCTGGCCTCGGGCAGCGTCGCCTGGATCCGCTGCATCGCGGCCCGGTCGTACAGGTACAGCGGCGTCGACTCGCCGCGCAGCGTGCCGGGCGGGGCGGCGTCGAACAGCGCCTCGTAGTCCGGCCGGCGCCAGATGTGCTCGCGGTAGGTCAGCGCGTCACCCGGACCGCCCTTAGTGGGCGGCGGCCCGTCGGTGAGGAAGAACTTCGGCTCCTTAACCGGTGACATGAACAGCCCTGGATGCCGCGCGAGCGCGGCGTGCAGCGCCGTGGTTCCGGCCTTCGGAGCGCCGATCACCAGGAAGTCGGGCATGGACATCGGGGGCCTCCAGGGAAGACTCCTATACCTGACTATTCCGATTAGGTTAATGGAATATTCCCGTACAGGCTATCCCCTACCCGCGGTGCCTGCTTCAATCACCCGGCCGCGCGCTGAGCAGCAGCGGGACGGCGGCGAGCAGGCACAGGCCGCACAGCAGGCCGGCCACGACGTAGGGCGCGCGCAGGCCGGCCGCGTGCGCGACGAAGCCGCCAGCCAGCGCGCCCAGTGGCATCAGGCCCCAGCCGAGCATCCGGTAGACGCTGTTGACGCGACCGAGCAGGTGCGCGGGCACGACCTGCTGGCGCAGGCTGACCGTGACGACGTTCCACATGGTCACGGCGAACCCCTGGCCCGCCAGCATCAACGCCGCCACCGCCGGGTCCGGGGCGAGCCCGAGGCCGGTGAGGACAGTCGCGTCGGCCGCTCCGGCGATGATCAGCGACGGCAGCAGGCCCAGCCAGCGGGTCACCGCCGGGCTGACCAGGCCTGCGGCCACGCTGCCGACGGCGGTTACCGCCAGCAGCAGCCCGTACCCGCGGGTCCCGACGTGCAGCGTCTGGGTGGCCAGCAGCACCAGGACGGCCTGGCCCATCTGGTTGCCGAAGTTGAAGACGCCGAGCAGGACGGCGACGACGCGCAGCAGGCGGTGCCGGTACAGCCAGCGCAGCCCTTCGGCGATCCGGGCGCGGATGGCGACCTTCGGCTGGCCGGCTTCCCGGCCGGCCGCCCGGCTGCCCCGGGGCAGCCTGGCCAGCTGTGCCGCCGAGCCGGCGAAGGAGAGAGCGTCCAGGCCGAACGGCAGCGCCGCGGCCACCGCGAACAGCAGGCTGCCGGCCGGCGGCCCGAGGAAGGTCTCCCCCACGGTCAGGCTGACCTGCTGGCTGCCGTTGGCCCGGGCCAGGAGCTCAGGCGGCACTAGGTCGGGCAGCACCGCCTGGGCGGCGTTGCTGAAGACGACCTCGGCGCTGCCGAGCAGCAGGCCCGCCAGGCCGAGGACCGCGATGTTCGCGATCCGGAAGATGACGGCGACGGCGACGACGGCGACGACGGCGGCCTGCACCGCCTGGGCGCGCCACATGAGCGTGGCCCGATCGTAGCGATCGACCAGCGCCCCGGCGGGCAGCGAGAGCACCATCCACGGGAAGAAGCCGGCCGCGGTGACGACCGCGACCAGCCGCGGATCGCGGCTGATGGTCACGGCGAGCAGCGGCAGCGCGGCCACGAAGGCGCCGTCGCCGGTGCTGCTGATCGCGTTGGCCCGCCACAGCCGCCAGTAGTGCGGGCTGAGCCGGGGCCGGCGGGTATCGCTGCTCGTCGTTGACGTCATGCGGCCAGGCTGGCCAGGGCGGCCCGGAAGCGGCTACTTTTTAGCCAGCTGCTAAATCCTCGCGCATGTGAGCAGAGCCGGGCAGGGTGGAGACCATGCTGCTGGTACTCGAGCTGGACGTGGCCGATCTGGCCGCGACCAGGTTCGCCATCTCGCCGCTGAACGAGACGCTGCGTGCCGTCCAGCTGCTGGGCAGCCACAAGACGCCGGCCGTGAACGCGCCCTGGGTGCGCTGGATGCGCCGCGAGCTCAGCTGGCGGCCGCTACGGCTGCCCCGGTTGTGGCCGCTCGTCATCAACGGCCTGACGACCCATCCGGAATTTTTGTGCCTGGCCCCCGAGGTGAGGGCGCCGGAACTCGGCGCCGAGCTGGCCCGTCTGCGCGCGACGCCCGCCACGGCGGTCCGGGCGAGCCTGCGCCGGGTGTGGGAGGGACGCCCGTGGCCGGAAAGCGCGCGGGAGCTGGCCGCGCGGCCGCGGGAATCGCTGGCCGAGCTCGCGGACGAGCTCGGTGAATGCCACGACCGGCTCATCGCGCCGCACTGGGAGCGGATCCGCCCGGTGCTCGAGGCCGACATCGCGTACCGGGCCGGGCTGCTGGCGAACGGCGGCGCCCGGTCGCTGTTCAGCGACCTGCATCCCGAGCTGCGCTGGTCCGGCGGCACGCTGACGCTCACCGACAACGATCAGGGGCCCTCCCCCGGCAAGATCATGCTGGGTCCCGACGGGGTTGTGCTCATGCCGAGCGTCTTCAACTGGCCGGAGGTGTCGCTGAGCCTGGCGACGAGCACCCAGACCGTCATGCTGTACCCGGCGCGCGGAACGGCCACAGTCTGGGAAGGCACCGTAGGAGACGGCGGGGCCCGGGAGGGTGGCGCCTGGGCCGGCGGGCGCGAGGAGGCGGCCGAGGCCCTGCTCGGAGCACCGCGGGTCCGGCTGCTGAGCGCGCTGCGCTCCCCCGCGACCACCACGGCGCTCGCCCGCCGTCTCGGCGTCACGCCCAGCGCTGTCTCCCAGCACCTGGCCGTGCTGCACCGGGGCGGCCTGGTGGACAAGCGGCGCAGCGGGCGGGTCGTGCTCTACCAGACCACGGCACTCGGGCTCGCCCTGCTCAGGGGCGGTCTTGCCTCATCCGGGGCGGATGTGTCGTCCGGGGCGAGTGCCTCGTGAGGGCGGTGGTCTACTCCGGCTACGGGGCCACGCCGGTGCTCACCGAGGTGCCTGAACCGGCCTGCCCGGCCGATGGGGTGGTCATCACGGTGGGCGCGACCGGCGTATGCCGCTCGGACTGGCACGCCTGGAAGGGCCATGATCCAGTCGTGCTGCCGCACATCGGCGGGCACGAGTTCGCCGGCCTGGTCGCGGCGGCCGGTTCCGAGGTGACCCGGTGGCGTCCTGGGGACCGCGTGACGGTGCCTTTCGCCTGCGGCTGCGGCCGGTGCGCATTCTGCCTGGCCGGCGATGCTCAGGTGTGCCCGGACCAGACCCAGCCGGGGTTCACCGGGCCTGGTTCGTTCGCCGAGCTCGTGGTGGTGCACGCGGCGGATGCCAACCTGGTGGCGCTGCCCGGCGACGTCAGCTTCGTCACCGCGGCCTGCCTGGGCTGCCGGTTCGCTACCGCGTTCCGCGCGGTCACGGCGCACGGCCGGGTAGACCCGGGAGACTGGCTGGCCGTGCACGGCTGCGGCGGGGTCGGGCTGTCCGCGGTGATGATCGGCGCGGCCCTGGGCGCGCGCGTCGTGGCCGTCGACGTCTCCGCCGCCGCGCTGGAACGGGCCCGTGAGCTCGGCGCCGAAGCCGTCGTGGAGGCGGGCACCGCCGGGGTGACCGCAGGCGCCGGAGTGGCCGGCGCGGTCGCGGAGATCACCGGAGGCGGGGCGCATGTCTCCGTCGACGCGCTCGGCTCCCCGGCGCTGGCCGCGGACTCGGTGCGCTGCCTGCGGCGCCGGGGCCGGCACGTGCAGGTCGGCTTGCTGCCGGGAGGACCCGTCGCTCTTCCCATGGACCTGGTCATCGCGCGCGAGCTAGAACTCTACGGCTCGCATGGCATGGCCGCACGCGACTACCCGGCGATGATGGCCATGGTCGCCGGCGGCACGTTGCGCCCTAGCCTGCTGGTCGGCAGCACGATCACCCTCGAGGAAGTCGGCGCGGCGCTGGCCGCGATGGACGGGCCAAGCACGACGGCCGGGTTGACGGTCGCCAGTCTGGCGGGCTGACCGGCGGCGCG
>JAJKHX010000084.1 GCA_021154785.1 Nocardiopsis sp. | reverse complement strand
GCCGTGCCAGACGAACGGGGGCACGTCGTCGAGAGGCCGCGGGATGCTGGTGAAGCCCTGCAGCGGGGTACGGAACTTGCCCTCCCAGTCCACCACGTCCTCGCGCCACAGCCGGTGCAGCAGGTTGTAGTTCTCCAGCGCCAGCGGCAGGCCCTGCCGGATGTCCTGGCCGAACCACGGGTAGACCGGGCCGGTGTTGCCGCGGCCGAGCATCAGGTCCATCCGGCCCTTGCTCAGGTGCTGCAGCATCGCGTATTCCTCCGCGATCCGCACCGGGTCGTTCGTCGTGATCAGCGTGGTCGAGGTGGTGACGATCAGCTTCTTGGTAGTCGCCGCGATGTACGCCAGCAGGGTCGTCGGCGAGGACGAGAAGAAGGGCGGGTTGTGGTGCTCGCCGATCGCGAAGACGTCGAGCCCTACCTCCTCGGTCTTCTGCGCGATCTGCGTGATCGCGTCGATCCGCTCCGCCTCGGTCGGCGTCTGCCCCGACACCGGATCCCGGGTGATGTCGCTGACCGAGAAGATCCCGAACTGCATGGTTCCTCCTGGCTGAGATGTATGCGTTTGCATGTATCTCAACCAGTCCGGGGGGCGGCCTATTCCGGGTGGTCAGCGCGCGTCTCGGGTGAACGAGGGGCGCGAAACGAACCAGTTTGGCACTAATAACGAAAATCGCTTACTGCGGAGCGTGGCACGTCATACGCTATGAGTATCCGCTCATGCATTTCATGACGTACATGTGCGCGGAGGTGGTGGGGATGCCTGAACCTGCCCATGGGACCTGGGAGCACTATCCGGTCCGCTGGCTGAACCGGCATGCGCTGGTGACGCTGCCCGAGCGAGTCGGGGAGTCCAACGCCAGGCCGATGCGCGAGCAATTACTGTCCATCGTCGACGACGACGTGCTGGTTCTGATCCTCGACATGACGGCGACCACGGCCTGCGACCACGCCGGGGGCGTCGCCCTGGCCCAGGTATACCAGCGGGCGGTGGCCAGCGGCACCGAACTGCGGCCGGTGGTCGTGGACGAGGGCGTGCGGCGGGTGCTGACGGTGAGCGGCGTCGGCCGCCTGGTCCCGGTCTACGACACCGTGGGAGCGGCGCTGGCCGCGACCCGGCCGGATCACAACATCGCGGCCGCCGCCAGCGGCGTGCCCGGCCGGCCGGGCGGACGGACGGAGAGCCAGAGCCCGGGACCGGCCCCCCGGGCCGCCGAGGACCCGGACACCGAGGTCGCGCTGCTGGACCGGGACGGCGTGATCGTGTCGGTCAACGACGCCTGGCGGGCGTTCGCCGCCGCCAACGGCGGCGACCCGGCCAGGACCGGGCCGGGCGTGTCGTACCTGGACGTCTGCGCCGCCGCCGCGGACGACCCGCTGGCCGCACAGGTCGCCAGCGCCATCCGGGACGCGCTGACGGGCGACCTGCCGGGCTCGCTGACGGTCGAGGTACCCTGTCACAGCCCGCGCACCGAGCGCTGGTTCGACCTGCTGATCTCGGCCCGCCGGGACGGCCGCGGGCGCAGTGCCGGGGCCACGGTCACGCTGTCCCTGACCCGGGCGCGGACACGGGTCCTGCTGCCGGCCGGGGCCGGCCGGCCGGACGGGGATGAGGCTCCCGGGGCCGCCGCGGACGCCGCCCTCGTCGGCGAGCTGACCGAACGGCTGGCTGGCGTGGCCCGGACCCTCGCGGAGAGCGAGGCTCAGGCGGGTGCGAACCTGGCCGGCCAGCTGCGCCGGGCGCGCGGCGAACTGGACGCGGTCATCAGGGACGCGCGCACGACTATTGCCGGGCGCGGCCCCGGCCGGGACCGCTGAGCGGCGAACGGCTGAGCGGCTGACTGGCCGGACGGCTGATCAGCGCGTCACCTCGGGTCCGGTGTCACGCCGGACGACGCCTGGCGGGGCAGGCTGGGCACCAGGTGCGTCCCGATCCGGGCCAGCGTCTCCGCCTGGCCGGGCGGCATCGGCATGGCCAGCAGGTATCCCTGGCCGAGCTGGCACCCCATCGAGGTCAGCAGGTCCCGCTGGATGTCACTCTCGATGCCCTCGGCGATGACCTCGAGCCGCAGCGTCCGCGCGATCTGGACGATGCCCTCGGCGAGGGCGAGGCGCTGCTCGGACACCGCGATCCCGTCCACGAAGGACTTGTCCATCTTCAGCACGTCGATGGGCAGCTCCCGCAGGTAGGACAGGGAGGAGTAGCCGGTGCCGAAGTCGTCGATGGCCAGCCGGACGCCGATGGCCTTGAGCTCGGCCAGGTCGGAGTGCATCCGCCCGTCGCGGCGCAGCAGCACGCTCTCGGTCAGCTCGAGCATGAGCGCGCTGGGCTTGAGCCCCGTGGTGGCCAGGACGCGGCGCACGCCGTCGACGAAGCCGGGCGCGCTGAACTGGCGGGCCGACACGTTCACGCTGATGTAGAGCCCGCGCGACTCCCGGCGCCAGCGGGCCAGGTCCGCCGCGGCGCGGGTCAGCACCCAGGAGCCGAGCGGCACGATCTGGCCGGTCTCCTCGGCCAGGGCGATGAACTGATCGGGCTGCATCATGCCCCACTGCGGATGCGGCCACCGGATCAGGGCCTCGAACCCGGCCAGCTCACCGGTGGTGAGCGTGACGATCGGCTGGTAGGCGAGGGTGAACGCGGAGCAGACGACCGCCTCCTCCAGCGCGGCCCGCAGCTCCCGCCGCCTGATCAGCCCGGCGCTCAGCACCGGCTGGTAGCGGCGCCACTGCCGCTTGCCCGCCGCCTTGGCGGCGTACAGGGCCAGGTCCGCGTGCCGGAGCAGCTCGTCGGTGTCGGCGCTGTCGGACGTGGTGGCGACCCCGACGGTGACCGGCGTGAGCACGGATCCGGAGGCCAGCGCGAACGGCTCGCCGAACGCCTCGACCACCTGGCTGGCCGCCGCCTCGACCGCGGCGCAGTCCGCGGCGCTGCCGATGAGCAGCGCGAACTCGTCACCGCCGAGCCGCGCGGCGGTGTCGCAGTCGCTGATGAGCCCGGACAGCCGCACGCCGACGGCGGCCAGCAGCTCGTCGCCGACGCCGTGGCCCATCGTGTCGTTCACGACCTTGAAATCGTCCAGGTCCACGAACAGCACGCCGACCGTCGCGCCGTCCCGCCGGGCCGCGGCGACCTGCCGCGAGATCCGGTCCTGGAACAGCAGCCGGTTAGGCAGCCCGGTCAGCGCGTCGTGGAAGGCCTGGTGCTTGAGCTTCTCCTCGAGCTGGCGCTGCTCGGTCACGTCCCTGATGGTGAGCACCAGGCCGGCCACCGTCGGGTCCTCACGCAGGTCGCTAACCCTGATCTGGACCTCGACGATTACGCCGTCGTGGCGGACGATCCGCCGGTCCACGTAGCCCGTGCCCTCGCCGACCCGCGGGCCGGCGATCAGGCTGACGAGGTCGCTGCGCTTGCCGTTGGCGACGAGGTTCCAGGCAAACGTTCCCTCGATGGCGATGTCACCGAAGACGGTCGTGGCCGACGGCGTCGCGTACCTGACCTTCCCGTCGTCCGCCACGATCAAGATGGCGTCCGAGGTGTCCTGGACCAGGGTGCGGAAGTAGGCCTCGTTACCCTGGCGGGTGATCTCCTGGCGCAGCCCGATCCGCTCGATGGCCAGGGCCACCTGGTGCACCAGGATCTCCATCGTGGCGGCCAGGTCCGCCAGCACGCGCTGCTCGCCGAACATCGCGAGCACCCCGATGAGGGGATCGCCCGACGGCTGGTCCCGGAGTGTCAGCGGGCAGAGCAGCATCCAGTCGCAGCCGGGAACCAGCGCCCGGGCCTGCTCGGGCAGCCTCGTCACCGGCTCCAGGAGCGGCACCGAGCCGGTCGCGAACGGCAGCCACACCTCGGTCATCGCCCCGAGCTGGCTCATCGGATCCGGACGGGCCGACGCGGCGGTCGCCGCGCGGAACGCGCCGTCGGCCCGCACCGTGAGCAGCACGTCACCATGCGAACGCCCGCCGAGCAGGGCGTCCGTCGCGGACCTGACCGCCGCCGCGGCATGCTCGACGGTGACCGCCGCCACCAGGGACACCCCGGCCTGCCGGACCGCCCGCTCCCGGCCCAGCGCCCGGCGGTGCGAGGCGGCCACGTCCCACAGCCGCGACAGCACCAGCAGGTACAAGATCGCCGAGAAGACCGCGATCACGCTCTCGTCGAGGCCGCCGAAGTAGACCGAGCGGGTGAACAGCACCACCGGGGCGATCAGCGACGCGAGCAGGAGCACGGCCAGCCGGGCCGGCGAGACCTCCACCTGCTGCCTGGTCACCGGCCGGGTGAGCTCGGTCATCGTGGGATGCAGGGCCGCGGCGCCCCAGGCGGCGTAGAAGACGGCCCAGCCCAGGAAGACGACGGTCCCGCTCTGGAACGATCCCGACCCGTACAGCTGTATCAGGCCGTACCAGGTGTCCGCGGCCAGCTCGCCGACGATGCCGAGGGTCAGCAGCCGGACGCACCAGCTCCGCGCCGCTCCGGGCGCGAGCAGCCGGGCGATCATGGCCAGGACCAGCACGTCGCCGAGCGGGTAGCCGATGGCCACGCTCTTCTGCAGCCAGGACAGGGCGGGGTTGTCCGCGTAGGGCAGGATCAGGTGGATCCAGGACAGCAGGGCCAGGCCCGCGGTCAGGATCAGCGCGTCGATCAGGCTGCGGCGGTCGTGGTCCGGGGTGCGCCACCGGATGAAGATCAGCAGCCCGGCCGCGTACAGCGGATAGGCCACTATGTACAGCACGTCGGCGAACGAGGGGAAAGGCAGCTGCGTCCCCAGCCGCTCCGCCACCAGGAAGCTGACCCCGCCGGCCGTGAAGCTCGCCTGCGCTACGGCCAGCAGCAGCCAGGGCACCTTGCGCGCGGGACGGTTGAGGATCACGCCCGCCACGATGGCAGCCACGCCGCTCAGGCCGATCAGGCCCCACGTCTCCGCGCGCGGGCCGGGCCAGGCGTAATACACCACGATCAGCCCGGTCATCCAGGCGGTGTAACCGACGAGCATACGATGCCGCGAATTCACGGCAATCCCCCCATGATCATTTCTATCTCCTCGAGCACACGCCCCAGGAGTGCACTGTATTCATTCCCCTTGCACGTCGCCGCAAGCATGATCGGGGTCGCGACGCCGCCCTGGGCAGGCACCGAAATTAATTCGGATTATTTATGACTTATCCGGCGAGCCGGGTCAGTGACGCCCAATTCGGCGAGTTAGCCATGCTAGCCGGGGGCAGGAAACCTTTTCGCGGCCACCGGGAACGATCAGGTAAAAACAACAGGTTTCCTCGGTCGGGCCTTCCCGGGTCCTGGCCCAGGCCGGGGATCCGGTGACGATTACCATGCTGGACGTGCGAATCCAGGAGTCCGCCCGGACCGTGCAGTCGTTCACTGGCACCCGCGTTCCGCTGCGTGCGGCTGGCTCGTGACCGATGCGGTGCTGCGGGAGCGGCTGCGGGACGTCTACTGGATCGGCGGCGGGAGCGGCGCGGGCAAGTCCACCGTCGCCCGGCGCCTGGCCGATGAATACGGCCTGCACGTGTACGCGACCGACGACGTGATGCCGGATCACGCCCGGCGCATGGCGCCGGCCGACAGCCCGTTCCTGACCGAGTTCGCGGCCATGGATATGGACGAGCGGTGGGTCAGCCGGTCTCCGGAGACCATGCTGGAGACGTTCCACTGGTTCCGGGGCGAGGGCTTCGGCCTCATCGTCGACGACCTGCTGGGGCTTCTGGGCTCTCTGGGGCCGGGGCCTGGCGTGATCGCCGAGGGCTTCCGGCTGCTGCCGCGGCTCGTGCGGCCGCTGCTGGCCGGCCCTGGGCATGCCGTCTGGCTGCTCCCGACGCCGGGCTTCCGGCGGGCCGCGTTCGAGAGCCGGGGCTCGCTGCTGCAGATCGCGGGGCGCACCAGCGACCCGGACCGGGCACTGCGCAACCTCCTCGAACGCGACCGGATGTTCACCGACCGGCTACGGGACGAAGCCGGGCAGCTCGGCCTGCCCGTTATCGAAGTGGACGCCGCCATGACTGAGGATGGGCTGGTCAAGCGGGTGGCGGAAGCGTTCGGTTGGCGGGGATCAGAGGCCGCTGATGATCTCGGTCAGGTCGGGTAGGGCGCTCTCGTCGGCGACCAGGTAGGACAGGCCGAACCGGTCGCGGCGGGCGCACAGGTCGTCCCGGATCTGGGCGGCACTGCCGATGAAGATCGTGGGCATCTGCCAGACCGTCTCGGCGTCAAGGCCCGGCCAGCCGCGCTCGCGGATCAGCTCGTCCGTGCCGGCCCGCCGGCGGTCGGTCAGGATGAAGGTGCCGAACGCGTTGAGTTCCAGTCCTGGGAACCGGTCACCGGCCGCCTCGCGGAGCACGGCGATCTTGGCGTCGAACGCCGCCGGCAGCCGGTCCCGCGGGTCGTCGCTGTCGGTCGCGTTCTTGATCGGCGCGGGCAGCAGGCCGACCACGTCCGCGTACCGGGCCGCCAGGCGGAGCATGCGCGGGCCGCCCGCGCCGACCAGCAGCCGCGGGGAGCTCCGCCGCTCCGGGAGCACGTCGAGGTCGAGCCCGTCCACCTGATACCAGGTGCCTTCGTGGCGGACCGGCTGGCCGGCCAGCAGAGCCCGGATGATGCCCAGCGACTCCTCCAGCCGGCTGATGCGCTGTCCCGCCGGGTCGAAGCCGATCCCGGCCGCGTCGTACTCCGGCTGGTACCAGCCGGCCCCCAGGCCGAGGTCGAATCGTCCCTCGGACACCAGGTGCAGGCTGGCGGCTTCGTGAGCGACGATGGCCGGATGGCGGAAGTCATTCGACAGGACCAGGGTGCCCAGCCGGAGGCGGGTCGTCACCGCGGCCGCGGAGGCCAGGGCGGTGAACGGCGCCAGCTGCTGGCCGAACGCGCCCGCCGAGAAGTGATCCCGGATCAGCAGCACGCCGATTCCGGCGTCCTCGAGCTGGCGCGCGTAATCCAGCCAGGCCCGCCCCGGGCGTACCGACTCGCTGACTATGCCGAACCGCAGCCCCGTCATGACATCCTCCCGTGTGGTCAATACGGTATCCGCACCGGCCAGCCGAAAAGCGCGGGGACTGGCGGTCTTGCCGCTCGGACGGTCCGGACGGCCCGGGCTCAGGTCAACGTAGCCGACCCTAGCCGGAAGGGGGCCGCGGGGCGCCTCCGGCATGGCGCGGAATGCGGTAATCCGCTAGCCTGTGCGCCGAAGCTGAGCGCGGAGGAATTCGTGTCGGAGGATTGGGTCGCGGTTGCCGAGGCCATCACCGGGCGCATGCGCGAGCTTAAATTGAGCCAGCGTGATCTCGCGGTGCAATCGAACGTATCCGTGGCGACCATCCGGGAAATTCAGCGGCACCGGATCAGCCGGCGCCGGAATCCGCGGACCCTGGAATCGCTATCCGAGACACTGGGCTGGCCCCGGCAGCAACTCGACGCCGTCCTCAACGGCCGCCTGCCACAGGATCCGGCCGAGGCCGGCGGGGACCAGGGCGAGCTGAGGTCCCGGCTCGACGAACTGGAGCAGCGCCTGAACACGATCGTCGACGTCGTTCACCGCATCGACGCCAAGATCGACGTCATCATCGAGCTCAAGCACGGGAATCCCGGGGACAGTGACCTCGAGCGCGGGGACAGCGAGTCCGGGCGGGGCGCGGCGGGAACCCCGGCTGGGATTCCGGCCGCCCGTTCGGGCCCTAGCGGTTAGCTGGCGCCGAGGCCGAGGAGGAGGCCGTCGGCGGCAACGGCGGGGGAACTGGTGATGAACATCGGGACGCCGGCGGCCGGGGCGGTGATGGTCTGCAGGGTGCGGGCGCCGTCGAGGCTGCTGACGGTGCCGAGCAGCTGTCCCTCGGCGACCGTTTCGCCCGGGCTGACGACGGGTTCCCACCAGCCCTCGTCCGCGCAGCGCAGCCACAGGAAGCGCTCCAGGAAGGCGGGCGGCGGAGCGGGGCTGGCGGCCGGCGGCGGATCGGCCATGCCGAGGGCGGCGAGGACCCCGTTGAGGCCGCGGACGTGCGCTTCGACGGCGGCGCGCTCGACCAGGCCGCAGCCGCCGGCCTCGGCGGTGATCGCGGGAATGCCGGCTTCGGCGGCGGCCGCGCTGGTGGAGCCGCCGACCGCGCGGCCGGGGCCGGGGGCCTGGCGGATGACATAGCCGAGACCGTAGGCGGTGGCCAGCTCGCGAGCGCGGTCTTCGGCCGGGCCGGCGTCGTACAGCGCGAACGGCTCGAGCGCCTCGACCATGTCGCCGGCGTGCACGTCGATCAGGGCGTCGGAACCCGAGATCAGCTCGGTGAACGCCGCGTGGGCGAGCCGGTCGGCGAGCGTCCCGGCCGGGTCGCCGGGGAAGCAGCGGTTGAGGTTCTTGCCGTCGTCGGGAACGATGAACGGGCTGCGGGCGCGGAACGAGGGCAGGTTCAGCACGGGCACCGCGACGACGCGGCCGCGCAGTTCCCGGTCCTCGAGCTGGCGGGCCCATTTCCGGACGCCGTCCATCGAGGCGTACTCGCAGCCGTGCACCCCGGCTATGACGGTGAGCCGCGGGCCGTCGGCGGCGCCGGCCAGCTCGATGACGGGTACCTCCAGGCCGGCCAGGGTGAGCGTGTGACGGCGCGTGGTCGTGGGCATGCGTCGGTCCTCCATAGCTAGCCTCTGACGGCGCGGACCACCCGGGCGTGCTCGCGCATGGTCTCGGTGCCGTCGGCGCCCGGCTGGCGGCCGAACCCGCAGTACATCGCCACGCCGAAGTTGTCCAGGTAGCGGGCGGCGGTGTCCTGCCGACGGCGTAGCCCGGCCTCGCCGTCGATCGGCAGCACGATGCCGAGGAAGACGCGGGCGTCGCCCGGTTCCAGGTCGGCCAGCGGCCGGAAGAAGCTCCGGTCCTCGCTGCGCAGGTACCGCGGGCCGGCCAGGTGCAGCCAGTCCACGGTGCGGCCGGAGCCGGCGACGGCGAAGTTGGCCATGCGCACCAGCAGGCCCATGTCGCGGGCCTCGTACATCGGCCACTCGGGGAAGGTCCCGTAGCACAGGTGGTAACCGACCAGGACCTCGGGCGGGATCAGCCGGGTAAGCCGGGTGACCGGGCCCGCGAAGCGCTCCCACGCGCCCTCCGGGGTCCAGGCCAGGACCCGCTCGATGTCCTGCGTCTCGTACGCCAGGTCCCACTGGACGGCCAGGTCGGCGGGCGGGATGGCCGCGGTCAGCCGGGCCAGCTCACGGGCCACCAGGTCCTCGAACGCCCGCGCCGCGACCGGGTAGTCGGCCGCGAAGTCGGCCTTGAAGCCGTTCAGAGCGCTGGACGGGAACGGGAGTCCGACCTGGAACCTTATCCCGTCCGGGATAACGCCTTCGGCGCGCAGCGTCTTGAACACCTGGTAGCCGGCGATCGCGTCGTCGATCCGCGGCCAGGAATCCCAGTGCAGCTCGGTGACGCCGGGCCGGATGGCGAAGACGGGGGTCTCGTACGCGTGCCGCGGGATGCCGGTCGGCGACTCGGTCTCCTGGGTGGCGACCACGCCGGGGTTCGGCCGGACGAGCCGCTCCCGCTCGTAGCCGACCCAGGCCGAACGGGGGCCGGTCTCCCCGTCGGGCAACGCGAACACGAGCCCGCGGTAGAAGTCCGCGGCGGAGCGCAGCGCGGTCTCCGCCGAGTCAGCCGGCAGGCTCCCCACCAGCAGCAGTTCACTGTCCACGCGCGGCGCCACGGCCGCCTCCTTCCCGTCGGTTCCCGGCCCAGGACCCGATGAAATCCCTGAGGGCGGGATCGGGGGCCAGGTCGATGGCCTGCCGCCCGGCGACGTCCCGCAGCCGCGGGTCGGCGCCGCCGCGGAGCATCACGCGCACCGTCGCGGCCTGGCCGAGCCGGGCCGCCTCGTGCAGCGGCCGGGTGCCGTCCGGCGCCGGGGCGTTGTAGTCCGGCGGTTCCAGGCCGAGCCGGCGGCCCGCCATGAAGACGCGGTTCCCGCCGCGCTCTCCCCAGGTCCGCGGCGCGTCCTGGCGGACCATGGCCACCAGCTGCGCGGCCGAGGGCCAGCCGCCCAGGAACGCCCGGACCTCGCCGGCCAGGGCGCCGGGCACGTAGGTGATCGCCAGCTCGCCCGCGCCGGGGTTGCGGATGACGAACTCGCCGGGCAGGTGGTCCCGGCCGAACTCCTCGACGCAGGCCAGGTAGCCCTGGGTCAGCCCGTCGGACGGAGCCTGGTACAGCTCCCAGTGGTGCGGCCGGCCGGCGTGCCCGAATTCCACATGCACCCGGCTGTCGCGGCCGTCAGGCTGAGTCGTATGGCTCGTCCGCAGCCCGGCCGGCTGCCAGTCACCGCCGGTCACCCCGACGAACGGGATCACCAGGCGGACGAAGCCCGCGCCGTCCGGCGGCCGGTCGGAGCCGTCGTCGTACACGATGACGGCCCGCGCGCCGGCGCCGACCGCGACCGAGCCGGCGAATACCTCCGGGCCCCAGTCCTGGAGCCGCTCGGAGTGGTCTGGGCCGGCGAACCGGCCCGGGGCGGCGGGATCGAGCATGCCGTGCCGGGTCAGGATCGCGAAGATGCCGTCACGTACCTGGGCCGGGCTGGGCGCACCCCAGCGCCGCTCCCATTCCGGTTGCTCGCTGCGCCACTGCTCATGATCAGCCCCGGCCGAGGCGGCCTGCTCCCGGAGGACATAGGCGCGAACTCGGTCCCGGAGTGAATCCACTGCCATAGCATCCCGCACCACGGTCACCGCTCGCGGGACGTCAGGGAAAACGATTGCGTCATTCTTCGCACGGCCGTCGCGTGATCCGTTCTCCACACGGTCACCACACGATCGCCAGACGGCCTGCACAGCGGCGCGGTGTTCTGTGGCTAGCTGGTGCGGCGCGACGGACGTGAACGCGTCCGGTCCGCCACGGCTCCGGTCACCCCCGGACGGCCTCCGCCGTGCCGCTTCGGGGGTGGCCGGCATTTCTGCTGTGCGGCCGGGGATCAGGGGTGGCGGGGGGTGGCCAGGGGGCGGATGCGGAGGGCTAGCTGGAGCTCGAAGCGGCAGTCGGGGTCGCGGAGCTGGTCGCCGAAGAGCTCGGTGATCTGGCGCAGGCGGTAGCGGACCGTCTGCGGGTGGACGTGGATCCGCTGCGCCACTTCGGCGGCGTTCTCGCCGAGTTGCAGCCAGGCCAGGAGCGTCTCGGCGATCCGGTCCCGCTGGGCGGGGCGCAGCCGGGCCAGCGGGGCGAGGCGGCGATCGCGCAGCGCGGCGGCCAGGTCCTCGTCGGCCAGGATCAGCAGGGTGGACAGGTGCTGGTCGCAGCGGAGCGGACCGCTGCCGTCCCGTCCGTCCGGGAGGGCGCCGGCCTGCGCGAGGGCCCGCGCCTGCCGGGCCCAGCGCAGCGACTGAGCGGCGCGCGCCAGCGGGACGGACGGGCCGATCACGGCGGGGTGGCCGCGCAGGGCCCGGTCCAGCGCGGCCGGCCGACCCGGCCCGTCGGGATCCGGCACGAGCAGGCACGGGTCGGCGGCGGTCCAGTCGGCGAGCACGCCGGGCGGCAGCGGGAGCGGTCCGGCCCCGGTGGGGGCGGCCGGGTGGGGGCCGGTCAGGAGGACTACGGCTGCCTGGGCGGGGAGGGGCCAGTTGGCGGCGCGGGCCACGGTGGCTAGCTGGCCCGGGCGGGGCGGGGGGTCGGCCAGGATGAGGGCGAGGAGCTGGCGGTGCTGGTCGCCGGCGGCCTCGACGCGGGCCGCGGCGTAGCCGCGGGCGCAGGCGGCGGCCAGGTCGTCCAGGTAGCAGAAGACGGCCTCGCCGACCCGGCTGAGCTCGCGGCGGTCGAGGGCGGCGCCGGCCTCGCACAGCCAGCGCCAGGCGACCCGGGCGCCGAGGCGCAGCGCGTCCTGGAGGCCGTCGAGGGTGCGTCCCTCGCGCGCCGCGGTCGCCCCGATGGCCTGGAATTCCTCCAGGACGGGCTGCACCGAGCGGTCCGGCTGGGCGACGTGGGCGATGAAGCTGCCCACGGCCTGGACGACGGCCGCGGTCTCGGCGGAAAACGCCGGACCAGCCTCCGACCTCATCCCCGGGAGTTCCAGCACCATCGTTCACCGCCTGGACGCCAGTTCCGCCCCCGCGCTATGACCGTACGTTACCAGTAGGTAACTTCCGGGCGGAAGGGGCGAGCAGGGCCTGGGTGGCCCGGACGGCGACCTCGGTGATGCCGCCGATGTCGCCGCCGTCCTCGCCGGTGGTGGCGATCAGCTCGCGCAGGCCGCCGAGCAGCATGATCATCAGCTGGCGGGACGGCGGGGTGACGCCGGCGGCGCGCAGTTCCGGGCCGGCCGAGAGGTCCTCGATCAGCACGATGAACGCCTCGAGCCACTCGCGCTGCAAGTGGCGGGCGTCCGCGCCGAGCGCGGGGAGGTCCCTGATCCAGCTCAGCGTGAGCGCGAGGTCGGACGGGGCCACGGTGATCCACGCCTCGACGGCCTGCCGGATCTGCGCGTCCCAGGGCGCGTGCCGGTCTACCGCGGCCGCGATCT
>JAJKHX010000083.1 GCA_021154785.1 Nocardiopsis sp. | reverse complement strand
GCCTACCTGGCGAAGGCGTCGGGAGCGGAGGTGCGCACGTCGGCGATCGTCCGCGAGCTCACGCCCGCCGCGGCCGGCTGGCGGCTGACCGTGGGGTCGGCGGCCGCGCCCGAGCGGATCGACGCGGACGCGGTGATCATCGCGATCCCGGCCCGCCCCGCAGGCCGGCTGCTGGCGGCCGTTCCCGGCGCGTCGGCTGCGGTCACCGCGCTCGGGGATATCAGCTACGCCAGCATGGCCATCGTCACCCTCGCCTACCCGCGGTCCGCTTTTCCCGCCCCCGGCCTGGCCGCCCTCGGCTGGAGCGGGTACCTGGTGCCGGCCGTGGACGGGCGGGCCGTCAAGGCGGTCACCTTCTCCTCGGTCAAGTGGCCGCACCTCGTCCAGGCGCCCGCCGGGGGCGAGGGTGCCCTGGAGATCGTGCGCTGCTCGGTGGGCCGCATCGGCGAGGAGGCACTGCTGCAGCGCTCCGACGGCGAGCTCGCCGGGCTCGCGGCGGCCGAGCTGGCCGAGGCGACCGGGGTGCGGGGCGGCCCGGCCGCCAGCCGGGTGACCCGGTGGGGCGGCGCGCTGCCGCAGTACACGGTCGGGCACCTGGACCGGGTGGCCGCGATCCGCGCGGCGGTGGCAGCCCAGCCCGGCCTCGCGGTCTGCGGCGCGGCCTACGCCGGGGTCGGCGTGCCCGCCTGCATCGGGACGGCCCGGTCGGCGGTCAGCCAGGTCCTGGCGTTCCTCGCGGCCCGGCCGCCCGCTGCCTGAGGACCCGCCCGTGCGCACCTGGTGATCGCGCTGGCCGACAATAGAGGCATGACTGACGACCTACGGGCGGCGGGCGAGGCCCGCAAGCCGAAGGCGCGCGACCTCAACGAGCTGGTCCGCTACACGATGTGGTCGGTGTTCCGGGTGCCCGACCGCGTCGCGCTCGAAGCCGGGGGACTCGGCAGCGCCGCCACCGAGGTGACCGACCTGGCCGAGCAGGCGGCGGCCAAGGGCATCGTCACCAGGGGCTGCTACGACACTCAGGGCCTGCGGGCGGACGCGGACTACATGTTCTGGTGGGTGGCGCCGACCTCGGATGACCTGCAGGACATGTACGTGCGGTTCCGCCGGACCCGCCTCGGCCGCTGCAGCGAGCCGGTCTGGTCGTCGATGGCCCTGCACCGCCCGGCCGAGTTCAACAAGAGCCATATCCCCGCCTTCCTGGCGGAGGAGGAGCCGCGGGCGTACGTGAGCGTGTACCCGTTCGTGCGCTCGTACGAGTGGTACCTGCTGGACCCCGCCGAGCGCCGCCGGCTGCTCGCCGAGCACGGTGTGCTGGCCCGTGAGTACCCGGACGTGCGGGCCAACACGGTGGCCTGCTTCTCGCTCAACGACTACGAGTGGATCCTCGCCTTCGAAGCCGACGAGCTGCACCGGATCGTGGACTTGATGCGCCACTTGCGGGGCGCCGAGGCCCGCCTGCACACCCGGGTCGAGATCCCCTTCTACACCGGCCGCCGCAAGCCCGTGCGCGAGCTGGTGGCCAGCCTGGTCTAGGGCCCATGGCAGACGATCTCCGGGTCAACGGCTGGCTGCTGATACCCGGCGCCGAGCTGCACGAGCGCTTCTCCCGGTCATCCGGGCCCGGCGGCCAGTCGGTCAACACCGCCGACAGCCGGGTCGAGCTGTCCTTCGACGTCGGGCGCTCGGCCGTGCTCCCCGAGTGGGCCCGGGCCAGGGTCACCGAGCGGCTGGCGGGACGGCTGGCCGCGGGCGTGCTCACCGTGGCCGCCTCCGAGCAGCGCAACCAGCTCGCCAACCGGCAAAGCGCCCGGGCGCGGCTGGCCGGCCTGCTGCGCGAGGCGGTCGCCCCGCCGCGGCGCCCGCGCGTGCCGACCAGGCCCAGCCGGGGATCGAACGAGCGGCGCCTGGAAGCCAAGAAAAGCCGCAGTGCGATCAAGCGCGGCCGCTCTGGCCGGCCGGACCCGGAGTAAGGCCCGCAGGCCCGGCCTCAGAGCGAGGGCACGTTGACGACGATCGCTTCCTGGGTCGACCGGGCGATCACCACGACGGCCTCCGTGTCGGGGGAGGGGTTCTCCTCCCGGTGCGGCACGTGCGGCGGCACCCACACGTAGTCACCGGGTGAGGTCTCCAGCCGGGTCAGCTCCCCGGAGGCCGGGTCGCGGAATACGAACACCGGGTGGCCCGACACCACGAAGATTCCCGTCTCCGAGTGACCGTGGTGATGGTCGCCCGACGAGGTGCCGGGCAGCACCACGGTGCGGCCCATCCACAGCGCCGATGCTCCCACCAGGTCGCCGGAAATCGCGGCCGAGCGCAGCATGCCGCCGGTCTGCGCGGTCGAGGACGACAGCGAATCGCCCTGAATCAGCCGCAGGCTTGCGTCCTCGCCGCTATCAGAACTGCCAGCATCAGAACTCATTGGATTCGCGACGTGGGGCCCCGGCCGTTAGGCCTTCGGGGTAGACGCCGCGTCACCTCCCTCGGAAATGTCAGCGGTAGCCGATAGTGTTCGCATGTCGAGATGCCGAATGGCCCCCGAACCCGCCCGGGAAGCGGTGCTGCGGGACCATTGTGCCCTGCCCGGTTCGTACGGAACCTGGCGGCCGGGCAGCATTCCCGCTGGCGTCAGGGCCGGGCGAGTGCGCCGGGTTACCTGGAACAGTGCCAGCAGCTGCACGGCCTGCGGATACGGCTGCCACGCGGACGTGAACGCGGCCAGGAACGATGCCGGCAACGCAGGTTACGGCCGGGCGCTTAACTAATCGGATTAAGCCTCCACGGATGGGATACTCGTTCACATGGTTCTACGGGTGTCTGCGGGGCGCATGGTCGGGCGGGACGGTGAGCTCGGCCGCCTGCTCGCGCTGCTCGACGACGCCGAGGCGGGCCAGTCGGTGGCCGCACTGGTCAGCGGAGACGCCGGAGTCGGCAAGTCCCGGCTGGTCAGCGAAGTGACTCGGCTGGCCGGGGAGCGCGGATTCGCGGTGCTCTCGGGCCAGTGCGCCGAGCTGGGCGACAGCGTGCCGTACCTGCCGCTGGCCGATGCGCTGCGCGGCGCGACCCAGTCCGGTGCGGCCCAGTCCAGCGGGGTACGGGACGCGCTGAGCTCGCGCCCGGCCCTGGGCCGGCTGCTGCCGGAGGGCGGTTACGGGCAGCTGGCCGACGGGGACCGTACCGGCCTGGCCCGGCAGCAGATGTTCGGCGAGGTCCTCGGGCTGCTCGCCGAGCTCGCGGCCGCCGGCCCGGTGCTGCTGGTGCTGGAAGACCTGCACTGGGCCGACGCCTCCACCCGGGACCTGGTGACGTTCCTGTCCCGGATGCTGCACCGGGAACGGGTCGCGCTCATCGGCACCTACCGGACCGACGACCTGCATCGGCGGCATCCGCTCCGGCCCGTGGTGGCCGAGCTGCTCCGGCTGCCCGGTGTCATCGCGGTCGACCTCGCCCCGCTGGCCCCGTCGGCGCTGGCCGAGCACCTGAGCGCGGCGCTGGCCGGGCAGGCGCCGGGTCCTGGCCGTATCGACGCCACCGCGCTGAACGACATCGTGACCCGGGCCGAGGGCAACGCCTACTACGCCGAGGAACTGCTGACCGCGTCGGTGAACGGCGACCCGTCCGAGCGCAGCTCGCTGCCCGCCGGGCTGGCCGCCCTGCTGCTCAACCGGGTGGAACGGCTGTCCGAGACGGCGCAGCGGGTGCTCCGCGCGGCCGCGGTAGCCGGGCGCAAGGCCGACGACGAGCTGGTCCAGGCCGTGTCCGGGCTGGCCCCGGCCGAGTACGAGGCCGCTGTCCGGGAGGCGGTCACCCAGCAGCTGCTGGTGCCCGACGGTGCCGACGGCTACGTCTTCCGGCACGCCCTGCTGCGCGAGGCCGTCTACGGGGACCTGCTGCCCGGCGAGCGGACCCGGCTGCACGCCACGATGAGCTCGCTGCTTTCCGACGAGCAGCGGCTGGCCGTGCCGGGAACCGCCGCCGAGCTCGCCCAGCACTGCCTGGCCAGCCACGACATCCCCGGCGCGTTCGCCGCCTCGGTCCGCGCCGGGGACGAGGCCGAGCGGCTGGGGGCGCCGGCCGAGGCGCACCGGCACTACGATCAGGCGCTCGCCCTGTGGGAGCGGGTGGACGAGCCGGAGCAGACGGCCGGCATGGCCCGCGGCAAGCTCGGCCTGCTGTCCGCCGCCAACGCGGCCGACAGCGGCGACGTCGAGCGCGCCGTCCACCTGCTCCGCCGGCTGCGCCAGGCGATCGCCGACCTGACCGAGCGGGGCGAAGCGCCCGTGGACGTCTTCCTGGCCAGCCGGATCGGGGAGCGCCTCGCGTTCTACCTGATGACGATGGACGATTTCAAGGCGCAGACCGAGGCGGTCGACGTCGCCCTGTCCGTCGTCGAGACGACGCCCGCGGACCCGCCGACCTGGCAGTACGCCCGGGCGGTGGCCACCTACGCCAACACCTTGCTGATCGACGACGACTTCGCCGCCGTCCGGGAGTGGGCCACCCGCGGGCTCGACGCGGCCCGGGCCGCCGACGCGCCGTGGGTGCAGGCTGACGCGCTGGTGACCCTCGGCTTCGTCAGCAACCGCTCGGGCCACAACGACGAGGCCATCGAGCTGCTGACCCAGGCCCATAAGCAGGCCCGCGCGGCGAAGGTCCTCGGCGTGGAGCTGCGGGCCGCCTATCACCTGGCGCGGGCCCACCTGGAGCGCGGCGACCTGAAGAGCGGTGGCATCGTCGCCTATGAGGGCACCAAGCGGGCCAACCAGACCGGTCTTGGCCTGGCACCGTACGGCCTCGACGTGCAGCACCTCCACTTCCAGTGCCACTACGCCGACGGCAAGTGGGACCACGCGCAGGAGATCGCGGACGGCTTCGCGGTCCGGGCCACCAGCGTCGGCGAGGCGTACCTGTCATCGATGGCCCTGTTCATCGACGTCGCCCGGGGTAACCCGGCGGTGGCCGAGCGGCGCGCCTGGATCGAGCCGTTCATGGCCTCCCACGGGTTCGACGGTTTCATCGCCCGCGGGCTGTTCGCCGAGCACGCCCTGTGGCAGGGTGACGTCGAGCTGGCCCTGTCCCAGGCCCAGCTGGCCATCGACGTCACCTTCGAGCCGCCGTGGGGCTTCCACCCGTCCAGCATCAGGCCGGCCGTGATCGCCCTGAGCGCCCGGGCTGACCGCGCGGTCCAGGCTCGCGCGGCCGGCGACGAGGAGGCCGCCCGGGCTGAGGTCGCCGCGGCCAGGGAACTGCTCGCGGTCGCCCGGGAGGGCGCGGCGTTCCCCAAGCGCCCCATGTTCATCCTGGGCCCGGAGGGCCGCGGCTGGCTGGCCCGCGGGGAGGCGGAATTCCGCCGGGCCAGTGGCGACAACGACCCGGCGGCGTGGGAGGCGGCCATCGGCGAGTTCGGCCCGGTCTACGCCTACGAGGTCGCCAGGACCCGGTGGCGGCTGGCTGAGGCGCTCGCCGAGGCAGGCCGCCGGGACGAGGCGGAGGAACAATGGCGCCTGGCCGCCCGCACCGCTGACGAACTGCACGCCCGGCCGCTGCGCCGGGTGCTGGACGACCTCGCCCGCCGGGCCAGGATCGGGACCGCGGAACGGCCCGGCGACGGCGCGGTCCTGTCCGCGCTGACCAGCCGGGAGCGTGAGGTCCTGCGGCTCATCGCCGCGGGCCGCAGCAACCGGGAGATCGCCTCGGTGCTCTTCATCGCGCCGAAGACGGCCAGCGTGCACGTGTCCAACATCCTCGGCAAGCTCGGCGCGGCCAGCCGCACCGAAGCCGCCGCCATCGCCCACCGCGAGGGCATCACCGCCCAGCCCTCAGGACGCTGACGCTCCGGCGCTCCCGATCCGCGGGAACGGCCCGGTCGAGAAGATCACCTCGACCGGGACCTCGAAGTACGCGGCGGTCCGCAGCGCCAGGTGCAGGCTCGGGCTGTACTCGCCACGTTCCAGGTAGCCCACCGTCTGGTAGTGCACGTCGAGGGCCTCGGCCAGCTGCCCGCCGGCCAGGATCAGGATCCGGTCGGCCAGCTTCTCGGCCTCGTCGAGGTCGTGCGTGGTGAGCAGGATGGTGGCCTCCTCACGGTCGGCCAGCTGGTGCACCAGGTCGTGGAGTTCGCGCCTGGCCTACATCCGGGCAAGCGAGCATCCGGGTCGGTGTGCCCCCGGGTACGCAAGTAGGTACCCGGCGGCACACCAAGCACGCGAGGCGGCCGGGGTTAGCGCGGAGCCAGCTCGGAAAGTATCTCGCCGGCCCGGTCGGCGGCGGCCTGCGGCTCTACCTCGGGGTTGCCGATCTGCGGATCCCAGTTGAGGTCGTAGAACAGCTCGGTAACTCCCTGCCCGGCGATCCACTCCGCGTCCTCGAGGATCTGCTCATAGCTGCCGGAGAGCAGCCGGCGGCTGCCGTCCGGGCCCTTGGTCTCGGCTCCGGCCTGCACCACGCCCCGGCAGACGATGCGCACCGCGTCCGGGTCCCGCCCCGCCGCCGCGGCGGCCTCCCGGATCACGCCAGCCGCCTCGCTGATCTTGGTCAGGTCGGCCCGGCTGGAGGTAACCCAGCCTTCCGCTATCCGCCCGGCCCGCTCCATGGCCGGCCGGGACATGCCGCCCAGCAGCACCGGCGGCCCGGGGCGCTGCACCGGCCGGGGGTCCTGCCGCCCGGCGGGCACCCGGTAGAACTCGCCCTGGTAGGAGCTGACCTCGTCTGCCCACAGCGTCCGCAGCACGGCCAGGTACTCCTCGGTCCGCGGCCCGCGCCGGGCGGTGGACGCGCCCATGAGCTCGAACTCCTCTGGCATCCAGCCGATGCCGAGTCCGAGGTCCAGGCGCCCGCCGGACAGCACGTCCACGGTCGTCGCCTGCTTGGCCAGGTAGGCGGGACTGACGAACGGCAGGCTGATGGTGGCGACGCCCAGCCTGATCCGCGACGTCCGGGCGGCCACGAACCCCAGCGCCACCATCGGGTCGAGCACGCTGCGGTACACCGGCTCCATGCTGGAACCCTCGGGTACCAGCGGCCGGGTGAACGTCCACAGCGACGCGTACCCGGCCTCCTCGGCCCGCTCGGAGAAAGCCGCCAGGAACTCCGGCGTCGCCCACGCCCCGGCCACCGGGGCACCGAATCCGATCTGCATAACCTCACCCTATGGGGTGGCTCTCCGGCCTCCCGACGGGCGGCTCTTAGACTCCAGCTATGCCCGACACGACGCTGTCCGTGACCGACCGGACCAGGCACCGCCGCCTGCGCGAGCAAGGCAGCACCGAACGGGGTGACCTCGACGCCATCCTGGCCGCCGGAGTGATCTGCCATCTCGGCGTCGTGGTGGACGGCGACCCGATGGTCGTGCCGACCGTCTACGGGCTGGACGGCGACACGCTGTACCTGCACGGCTCGGTGGCCAGCCGCAGCCTGATCTCGGCCCCGCAGGCCACCATCTGCGTCACCGTGACCCACGTGGACGGGCTGGTCCTGGCCAGGTCGGTGTTCGAGCACGCGGTCAACTACCGCAGCGCGATGATCTACGGCACGCCCCGGCTGGTAACCGGCCGGGAGGAGAAACTGGCCGGCCTGCGCTGCCTGTCCGAGCACATCGTGCCCGGCCAGTGGGACTACGCCCGCCAGCCGAGTAAGAAGGAACTGGCCCAGACCACGCTGCTCGCCCTCGCCCTGGCCGAGGCCTCGGTGAAGATCCGCACCGGCCCGCCCGACGACGGCGACTCCCCGGACGCGGCCCTGCCGGTCTGGGCCGGCGTGCTGCCGCTGGCCGCCGCCTGGGGAGACCCCGAGCCTGACCCGGTGCTGCCCCCGGAGATCCCGCTGCCCCCGCACATTGCGGCGCGGACCCGCCGCCCGATAGGTTAGCGGGCTGACTCGGCGCTAGTCAGTCCTCGCTGCCGCGTTCTTCCTGGATGCGATGCGGCACCCGGAGCAGCCGGATGGACGTCACCACGCCGACGCCGCCGATGACGTTGCCCAGCACCGACCAGCCGAGGGCGCCTGCCCAGTCGCCCCAGCTGTAAGGGGCGTGCCCGGTGACCAGCCCGGTGAACATGAAGACCGAGTCCACTATGGAGTGGAACAGCTGCGCCCCTACCAAGACGAAGGCCATGGCCACGGCGGCGACAAGCCGCGGCCCCAGATCGTCGGTGGCATGTTGCATGCGCGTCATGAGCGTAATGACCACTCCGGCCAGGACGGCCAGGAGCAGCGAGCGCCAGGAGATACCGAGCCTGGCGTAGTGACTGCCGATGCTTACGGCGGTCGGGCGCAGCTCAGGCTCGGCGACGATTACCGCCGCTGCCAGGGCCAGGCCGCCGGCCAGGTTCGCCGCCAGGGTGACCAGCCACAGCCGCCACAGCTGCCACCAGGAGCCGCGCCCGGCGGCCCGGGCGGTGACGGGCACCAGGAAATTCTCGGTGAACAGCTCGCTGCGGGCCAGCAGCAGCGCGATGAACCCGACGGTGAAGGCCGCCGCGCCAAGCAGTGGCTGCCCGGTCGCATGGTCAACGACGATGTAAATGAGCACGCCGACGCCGATGTCGATGCCGCCCACGAAACCGGTGGCCGCCAGCGGGAGGAGCGGCCGGACGAGCCGGTCCGTGCCCTCGGACAGGATCCGGTCGAAGGCCTCCTCCAATTCAGGCTCTCCCCGCGTACCCACCTCGTGCCTGAACTGGCTATCTGTTTGCATGCCTCCCCTTCCGCCCGCTGTCCAACTGCGCCGGCGCGGCCCTGCAGTCCCGCACAGCTGGCCGCTCAGCCGCGCCGCTGTCTTCCCGCCGGCGGGAAGTTAAACCTGAGGTAACGGCATCCGGCTGGGTCGTTGCCGGCCGCCGCCAGGCCTGGCCGGCGATCCGCTGAAGATCGTTAGGCTACCCATATGAACGTTGCGAGACCGCTCTCAGGCTGGCCGGCATGCTTTTGAAGATGCCGCTGTCGACAAGTGGACGGTTCATCGTGGACGCGGACGGCAAACGTATCCGGCTGGCCGGAGTGAACTGGTACGGATTTCACGAGGACGACGGCGTGGCGCCAGGATTGGACCGCGTTGATCGTCGGATGCTGGCTCGAAGGATCGCCTTGCTCGGGTTCAATAGTGTGCGCCTCCCTTTTAGCCTGTGGATGACTGAACAGGCAGCCTCGATTCCCGATCAGTACCTGACCGCCAACCCCGACCTGTCCGGGGCTACCCCGATACAGGTCTACGACGCCTGCGTCGAGGCACTCACCGAGGTCGGCCTCATGGTCATTCCCAACTGCCACACGCTAGACCCCGGCTGGCCGCTACCCATAACGACGCAGATCCTCACCAGAGTCGGCTGGAAATACCATCATCAGGTCGAGTACGGCGATGAAACCCTCGGCTACGAGGGCGGAGAACTGCGCTGGACGCCTATCCTCGCAAAGCGCGTAATGGCACGCCAGCCAGTTGTTCGGTTTGGCCAGAAAAACGGTTGGAGCACAGTCGCCACGGCGAATCACCGCTGGCTCACGCAGTCACGTATGAATGACGGACGCTGGTGTCCTGAGGTCAGGCCGCTGCCTACCGAGCAGGCCTGGTCGGGCAACAGCCGGCTGGTGCTGGCGGCGCCCGCCGAAGGTGGCAAGTCGGAGTGCACCCCCGATGAGGCCCGGATCCTGGCATGGATCCTGTCCGACGGCAGTATTACCGTGCGGTCAGGAGACATCCAGGCATGGATATGTCAGTCCGATGCTAAACATGGCGCTGAGGTCCGCGACTTGATCCTTCGCGAGGATGCCGGAACGGGTACCGGCTATGCTAACCGCAGCCAGTGGGGCGACTGCAGACGCTACCGGATCGGGACTTCTTATATCCGTCGGCTCATGCTTAAGACCGGTATCGACCTGATGGACCCGGTTCCGTTTGTCTTGCGGCTCTCCCGCCCGGCGCGAGCAGCGTGGCTAGATGCATGGGTAAAGGCTGAAGGTGACGGGAGGGGACGTATTGCACAGAACCCTGGCCCGGTGCTTGACGCGGTATGCCTAACTGTGTATCTGCAGGGAAGACGTCCGCGGATGAGTAACAATGGCCTCGGAAACAAAAAGATCACGGCTCGTTCGCCGACTGTTACAGGATTCGCAAATACCCGGCTTTACGAGGCTCTTCCCGAGTCGGTCGACGTATGGTGTCCTACTACCGGCAATGGGGCCTGGACGGCCCGCGACGAGAGGGGCAACATTTTCCTCACGGGAAATTGCTGCGCCAATAATGACGAACAAGGCATGTGGTTCAACGACCGCTGGCCGGCCGAGCGGTTCTTCGCGGCCTGGCGGGGCATGGCGGCCCGCTACAAGTCCAACCCGCTGGTCGCGGCGATGGACATCATGAACGAGCCGCGGCGGACCCGGGTCGGCTGGCGTGTCCTCACGCCGACCTGGGGCACCGGGCCCCGCACCGACATTGCCGCCATGTACACGGCCGTCGGGAACCTCATCCACGAGGTCAGCCCGGACGTGCTGATTATCTGCGAAGGGCTGGCGTACGCCGCTGACCTGACCGGCGCGGCGAGTCACCCGGTGCGGCTCGAGCGCCCGGGCAAGGTCGTCTACAGCCTGCACGACTACCCCTGGTTCCATCCGGGGGACCAGCCCCGGGCGGCGTACCTCGAGCAGATGGAACGAACGGGTGGGTACTTGCTCACCCAGCAGCTCGCCCCGCTGTGGATCGGCGAGTGCGGTACGGACACCAGGTCCGCGGCCGGCTTCTCCGGCGTGTGGTGGAACAACTTCGAGGCGTGGGTGACCGACCGCGACGTGGACTGGTGCTGGTGGCCGCTGAACCCCACCCAGCCCCGGGGAACCGTCCCGGTCACCGGGCGGCACCGGTCCCACTGGGGTGACCCCGAACCGTGGGGCCTGCTCGCCCCGGACTGGCGCGGCGTCGCCAACCCGGCGGCACTGGAGATCCTGCAGGCGATGATCTCGCCCCGCACCGGCCCCGGGACCTAGGAGTCAGCCAGCCACGCCAGCAGGCGGCCCCGCGACCAGCAGCGGCCCACGGCCTCAGTGCGCAGAGCCGACTGGCCGAACACCGCCAGGCCGATGATGCTGTGGCCGGAGGCGCGGCGGTCGCCGAACGTCGGTATGGCCGGCGCGACGCCGACCCCCTCCGCTGACACCCACGCCACCGCCCGGTCCGTCGCCGCATCGCCCAGGCGGTGCAGGAAGCGCAGGCGGCTCTCGAGCGGGAAGCGCGACAGCGCCCATGTCGTAGTGACGACCGGCAGGGCGTCCGCGGGCACCCGGGCGAAGGCGTCGGGCAGCACCTCGACGGCGTCTCCGCGCAGCAGCAGGGGAGGGGCCGTCGCCGCGAGCGCCAGCTCCGCTTCGAGTTTCGCGGCCCGCTCCGGCTGATCCGGCTCCAGGCAGGCACGCAGCCACCGGGCGTC
>JAJKHX010000082.1 GCA_021154785.1 Nocardiopsis sp. | reverse complement strand
TTCGTCATCCCCGCGCTGCTCGCCGCCTGGGGCTCGAAGATCCGTCCGGAGCCGGCCGGGGACTCGAGCCGGGGGGCGTTCGGATGGCTCGCCCGCAAGGTTCAGCGCCGGCCGGTGGCCGTCGCCGCCGTCTGCGCGGTGGGCCTGGTGGCCCTGGCGGTGCCGTTCCTTTCGGTGAACTACGGCAGCGGCGATCCGCGGCTGCTGCCGCGGTCATTCGAGAGCCGTGCGGTGGCCGACACCCTGCTGGCAAGGTTCCCCGGCAAGCAGGCTGAGCCGATCATGGTCGTCGCGCGGCGCTCCGCCGGCGACCCCGCCGTCCGTGCCTACGCCGGGACGATCAGGTCCTTGCCGGGCGTGACCAGTGTCAGCGTCGAAGACACCAGGGGCACGAACCTGTCCGTCATCGACGTGATACCAGCGGGAGCAACGCAGAGCGCCGCCGCGCAGGACTTGGTGCGGGCGCTGCGCGCCCACCGGCCCGGCTACCAGACGTTCGTCACCGGGAGCGCGGCGTTCCTCATCGACTTCCGCGGCCAGATCGCTACCCGGCTGCCGTGGGCGCTGCTGCTGATCGGCCTGGCCACGTTCGTGCTGCTGTTCCTGATGACCGGGTCGGTGCTGGTGCCGGTCAAGGCGCTGGTGATGAACGCGCTGTCACTGGGCGCGACGTTCGGCGCCCTGGTCTGGGTCTTCCAGCAAGGTCACCTGTCCGGGCTGCTGGGCTTTGAGGCCTTCGGCGCGATCGAGGCGTGGGTGCCGGTCGTGGTGTTCGTGTTCGCGTTCGGCCTGTCGATGGACTATGAGGTGTTCCTGCTGTCCCGCATCAAGGAGCGCTACGACCAGACCGGTGACAGCGACGCCGCGGTCGCCAGCGGCCTGCAGCGCTCCGGACGCATCATCACCTCCGCCGCGCTGCTGGTCATGATCGTGTTCCTCGGGTTCGCGCTGGGCCAGAACCTTGGCATTAAGCAGATGGGCCTGGCGCTTGCCGTCGCCGTCGCCGTGGACGCCACCGTGGTGCGGTGCCTGCTGGTGCCGGCCACCATGACGCTGCTCGGTGACAAGAACTGGTGGGCACCCGGCCCGTTGCGGCGTCTGCACGACCGGTACGGCCTGCGCGAGGCACCGGATGCCAAGCAGCGGGTCCTGTCAGCGCGGCCCGGCCACCAGGGCGTGGCCCCTCCCGGCGGGCGGCCTGCAGCCGGGATCCAGCCGGGCAACTGACCAGCGCACGGCCAGCCAGGCGGCGCCGGATCTCCGGCGCCGCCTGGCTGCGGCAATCGGTTGCCGCAGACACCGGCGCTGTCTGCGCTTGCCTGGGCTCACCCCGCCTGCGACGATGGGCAGACGGCAGGTGCCGCCCGTAGGGTGAGTTGATGCGATGGAGTTCCGGTTGCTCGGGCCTTTCGAGGTTCGCATCAATGCGGCGCCGCAGCTGATCGTCGGCCACGGGGAACGGGCGCTGCTCGCCCTGTTCGCCTTGTCGCCCGGCAAGATCGTCGCGATTACCACGCTCACCGACGCGTTGTGGAGCACCGGCGGCCTCCCCCGGGACCCGGCCAACGCCCTGCAACTGCGCGTGTCGAAGCTGCGCCGGGCCCTCACCGCCCTGGGCGCACCCGAGCCGATACACCGCGACGGAGCCGGCTACCGGCTCGACGCTGATCCCGGCGACGTGGACGCGTACCGGTTCGCCCGCCTCATCAACAACGCCCGCCGCAGCGGCGAGGCAGAGCAGGCGATCGACGCTTACGACAGCGCGCTGACCCTCTGGCGCGGGGAGCCGCTGGTGGACTTCTCGGGTGAGGTCTGGGCAGTAACCGAGGCGGCCCGGCTGAGCGAGTTGCGCCTCGCCGCGGTCGGTGAGTGCGCTGAGCGGATGCTTACCCTGGGCCGCTATGAGCAGGTCGCCGCGGACCTGCAGCCCATCGTGGCCGGGGCACCGGCCCGGGAGCGGCTCGTGGGCCAGCTGATGACCGCCCTGTTCAACGCCGGGCGGCAAGCCGAAGCGCTCAAGGTGTTCACCCGGACCCGGCGCGTCCTGGCCGACGATCTCGGCATCGACCCGTCGCGGGACCTGCGCGCCGTCATGGAGCAGATCCTCCGCCAGGACCCGGCCATCACCCCAGCGCCGACCGCGCCGGCCATGCCCCGGCAGCGGCCTGGCTCGCACCAGCATCCGGGGCAGCGGGGTAACCTGCCGCTGCGTTCCACCTCGTTCGTCGGGCGCGCCGCCGACCTCCGGCGCACCCTGGAGCTGCTAGGCACCTCCCGGCTGGTGACCCTGGCCGGCCCCGGCGGGGCCGGGAAGACGGCGCTGGGCATCGAAGCCGCCCGCGCAGTAGCGGACCGGTTCAGCGACGGCGCCGTGTTCGTGCGCCTCGCCGCAGTCACCGAAGGCGACATGATCGCGCCCGCGGTCGCCGACGCGCTCGCCGTCAGCATCGAAGGCGGCACCGCGGCCCACCGGCCCCGCGACGTGCTGATCGGGCACCTCCGGACGCGCAACACGCTGCTCATCCTCGACAACTGCGAGCACCTCATCGAGCCGGTCGCCTCCCTGGCCGAGGCTATCTTGAGCCGGTGCGCCGAGGTGCAGATCATCGCGACCAGCCGTGAGGCGCTCGCCGTGCCGGGCGAGGTGCAACTGCCGGTCGCGCCGCTACCCGTACCGGAACCCGGCACGCCCCCCGGCGGCATCGCGGCCTTCGCCTCCGCCGAGCTGTTCCTCGACCGGGCCCGCGCCGCCACCCCCGGTCTCATCCTCGATACGCAGACGCTGGCCGCCGTCGGCGTCATCTGCCATCGCCTGGACGGCATCCCGCTGGCGCTGGAGCTGGCCGCGGCCCGGCTCGCCAGCCTCAGCCCGGCCGAGCTCGCCGACCGCGTCCGGGACCGGTTCGCTCTTCTGACCTCCGGCAGCCGCACCGCTGATGCCCGCCAGCAGACCCTGCGCGCTACGGTCGACTGGAGCCACGACCTGCTCACCCCCGATGAACGGCTGTTGTTCCGCCGGCTCGCGGTGTTCCGCGGCGGCTGGACCCTCGACGCCGCCGAGCACGTTGTTACCAGTCCGGATCTGCCGCCCGCGGCTGTGCTCGACCTGCTCGACCGGCTGGTCCGGCAGTCACTCGTGGCTGCAGACCGTGCCGCGGGCCGAACCCGGTACCGGATGCTCGAGACGCTGCGCCAGTACGCCGCCGACGAACTCGGCCTGGCCGGGGAAGCTGACGCGCTGTCCGCCGCGCACGCAAAGTTCTACCTCGCCCTCGCCGAGCAGGCCGAGACCGGGCTGCGCAGTTCCGCGCAACCGCTGTGGACCCGGACCCTGAACGAGGAACACCCCAACGTGCGGGCTGGCCTGGCCTGGCTCACCGCGACAGATGGCTATGCGGACGAGGCCCTGCGACTGGCAGGATCACTCGGCCTGTACTGGCACATGGGCCGGCACCTCGAAGGCCGCGACACGCTGCGCCGCGTCATGTCGCTGACCGGCGGATCCCCGCCCGCCCGCGCCCGCGCCATGCAGGCCGTATCGCTGGTGGAACGGCCCCGGGCCTGCATCGTGCATCCCAGCGATCAGTGCGCCGCCGCCGCCCTGCACAGCCTGGACATCTTCCAGTCCGTCGGCGACCGGCCCCGGGCCGCCTTCTCCCGGCTGCTGCTGGCGGTCGAAGGCGTCGGCGCGAACCCCAGACACGACGCGGCGGCGCTCCTCGCCGAAGCCGACCGGGAGTTCGCCGCGCTCGGCGACGACTGGGGCCAGGCGGTGGCCGCGTTCGTGCAGATGGAAACCCTGACGAAACGCGGCGACGAGGCCGGCGCGCAGGAGTACGCAGACAAGGCGATCGCGCTGTTCCGGCGCCTGGGGGGCGGCTGGGGACTGTCGGCCGCGCTGTACCACCGAGGCTGGGGCCTGGCCCGCTTCGGCCGCCACGCCGAAGCCGTCAGCGTCTATCACGAGGCGATCGAGGTGGCCAGCGAAGCAGGCGTCTACAACACCGTGCAATGGGCCACCGCCGACCTCGGGCTCACGCTGCTAGCCCTCGGCCGGGTCGAGGAGGCCTCGGTCTATTTCGCCCGGGCCGGCCAGGTCTCCGACCAGGTCGGCGACGACGCCGGGAAAGCGCTCGCCACCTACGGCGCGGCCATCGTGGCACAGCAAAACGGCGACCATGCCAGCGCCCGGACCCTGTTCGGCAGCGCCTGCGGCACCCTCGAACGCCTCGGAGTGCCGCTCGCCGCCGGACAGGCACTCGCCGGCGTAGCCGCCTGTGACGAGCTCGCCGGTGACGCCGCCGCGGCCCGCGCCGGCTACCAGCGGCTGGTCACCCTCGGCGAGGATGCCGGCGAGGTCGGGCTCATCGCGGCCGGCCTGGAAGGCCTCGCCCGCGCATCCATCGCCGCCAGCGACGCATACCAGACAGCGCGACTGCTCGGCCGGGCCAGCTGGCTGCGCACCGCCTACGACCGGCCGCCGGCACCGCCTGAACAGGCAGCAGTCAGCCGCGCCGAGGCAACAGCGCGTGCCATCCTCGGCGAGCAAAATTACGATGCCGCTGCTCGTCAAGGCGCCGAAACCGGCCTGGGCCCACCTTCTTAGCGGCCGGCGGCTTCCTCGCCGCCGCAGGCACCGTTCACCGGGACCGGCACCTCCGCTAGCGCCGCCCGCACCTGATCCTCCGACACCTCCCCCTGTACCGTCACCTCTTCCGCGGCCGCATCTGCCGCTACCGCTACCACCCCCGGCAGGTCCCGGAGCCGCGCGGTCACCACCCGGACGCAACGCCGGCACCTCATACCGGGCACCTGCAACGCGATGACAGCCATAGCCTCTCTCCATGGTCGGCGATAGACCCAGGCTGCCGTCCGCCGCTGTCCATTCGCTGTCCCGGCCAATAGAGTTTGAGGCGGCGGGGGCCTTCGTTTTCTAAGGTGCCAGACCCGGCCGGAGGTGCTCACTAGCCGGTGAAGATGCTTTCCAGGCAGGGCCATAATTTGGCGCCCCTGCTGGCAGTGGCCTGATCCAGCAACCGGACGGCCAGGCGGGCGTTACCCGATCGTTGGCGGCTTTCGGCCTGTCCCAGTATGGTGCCGGCCTTACATGCGGCAGCCCGGGTGAGTGTGAATCCCGCTTTTTCCGCCAGGGCGGCGAAGATGGCAGCGAGCTGGCCGGCGGTGTAACCGGGGAAGTCGATGATCGCCGGAAGCGGGCAGCCAGCGCCGGGCTAGCGCGGAGTAGCTCACCAAGCGGGCGTGCCTGGTCGGCCAGGATCACGGCCAGATCCTCACGACGGTGATCGCGGACCTGGGTCAGCAGCTCGCACAGCAGCGGATCATCCGCTGACCGTGATCGGGCAGGCCTTACCAGGTGTGCGCATCGGTGATCATCAAGACCCCGCCGGGGACGTGCCGAACGGCTTCATCCACGAGTTTCGCGGCTTCCCAGGGTCTTGTGTCAGCCAGGTTCGCGGCGGCTACCTCGGCCATGTGCCCCAGCGGCAGCAGGTCCTAGCTCCCGGTAGCAGCGGGCGACGGCCGCAGCAATCCAGGATTTTACCGGTGCCAGGGCCACCAGTGAATACGAGGTTCTTCACGCTGGTCGGGTGATCCCGGAAGGACCAGTTACCAGGCGGTGAGGCGCCCGGTCCGAGCCCTGCTGGTGATCATGCCGGGAATCGTTCAATCCTCGACAGAGTCCGGATACGCCGCCAGCGGTGCGGGCCCGGCTTACATACCTGTATATCCGTCTGATAGTACGGATATGCGGAGGTAGTGATGTCGTCGCTCGATCATGTCCACCCGGTCGACGCCGAGCAGGTTGCCGCCGCCCGGGCCGGAGGGCTCGCGGCCGACGAGGCCGGACAGCTCGCGGAGCTGCTGGGGATCTTGGCCGACCCGGTACGCTCCCGGGTCTTGTTCGCCCTCGGAGCCGCTGGGGAGCTGTGCGTGGGTGACCTGGCGCTGGCGCTGGAAGTTACCGAGGACCAGGTGTCGTACGCGCTGAAGATGCTGCGGCTGGCCCGGCTGGTCAGCTTCCGCAAGGACGGCCGGATGGTGTTTTACCGGCTGTCGGACGGCTTCCCGCACCAGCTGCTGGAGCACTGCCTGCCCCAGCTTCTGAGCTTGCCGCGCCGCAGCCAGGCAGGCGATGACGGTGCTTGACGCGATCGGCCGCGCCCTGGCCACCGCCGGGTCGATGACCTGGCAGATCACCTGGTCACTGATCCTGGGATTCACGTTGTCCGCAGTGGTGCAGGCGGTGGTCCGCCGCGAAACCATCGCCCGGCTGCTCGGCGATGACAAGCCCCAGGCGCTGGCGCGGGCCACGGCCTTGGGCGCCGGGTCCTCCTCGTGCTCGTACGCCGCGGTGGCGCTGGCCCGTACCCTGTTCCGCCGGGGCGCCAGCTTCACCGCCGCGATGGCCTTCGAGATCGCCAGCACCAACTTGGTCATCGAGCTCGGCATCATCATGGCGCTGCTGCTGGCGTGGCAGTTCACCTTGGCCGAGTTCATCGGCGGCCCGATCATGATCGCGCTGGTGGCGGTGGCGTTCCGGCTGCTCGTCCGCCAGCAGCTGATAGACGCAGCACGGGAGCAGGCGGACAAGGGGCTGGCCGGGTCCATGGAAGGTCACGCCGCCATGGATATGAGCATCGCCTCCGGCGGCAGCTTCTGGCGGCGGCTGGCCAGCCGGGAGGGCTACACGTCGGTCAGCCACATCTTCGTGATGGAATGGGCCGCCGTCATCCGCGACATCGTGCTGGGGCTGCTGATCGCCGGGGCGGTCGGCGCCTGGATCCCGGACTCGTTCTGGCAGCACCTGTTCCTGACCGGCCACCCGCTGGCGGCCAAGCTGTGGGGTCCGCTGATCGGCCCGGTCATCTCGGTGCTCAGCTTCGTCTGCTCCATCGGCAACGTGCCGCTGGCCGCGGTGCTCTGGAACGGCGGGATCAGCTTCGGCGGCGTCATCGCCTTCGTCTTCGCCGACCTGATCATCATCCCGATCCTGGTCATCTACCGGAAGTACTACGGCACCAAGATGATGCTGACCATCCTCGGCATCTTCTACGCCACCATGGCCGCCGCGGGGTACATCGTGGAGTTCCTGTTCGGCGGCCTGGGGCTGGTCCCGGCCGCCCAGGCGGCCAAGGTCACCGAGACCGGCATCACCTGGAACTACACCACGATTCTCAACATCATCTTCTTGCTGCTGGCCGCCGTGCTGCTAGTCCGGTTCTTCCGCACTGGCGGCGCAGCGATGCTCAAGATGATGGGCGGCAGCCCCGGCGAGCACCAGGACCGGCCCGGGCATCATGCCCACCCTGAGCCGGAGCCTCATCCGCATGCCGGCGGCTGACGTTGATCTCCCGCCCCGGCCGTTCGGTGAGTTGCCGGGAACCGGGCTGCTGGCGCTGGTAAGGCTCGCGGGGAAGGCCAGCGGGCCACCGGGCGCTAGCCGACGCTGTCGTAGTCAGGTACTGGTGCACTGATCCGACGGTTACCGAGCCTTCGCCGCCGGCGGCGCGGTTGATCGATCCGTGGCGTATGTCGCCTGCGGCGAGCACACCGGGCAGGTTCGTCTCGAATGGTAGCGGTGCCCGGGCCAGCGGCCAGTTCCCTGGGGAGGCCCTGGACAACACTGCAATGTGGAAAGCTGTCGATAAGAGGCCTGGTAACCCTGATCGCCTCCGTACTCCGGAGTGAAATGACGTGGATGCGGCGTACTACGAGGATCTGGCCGGACGGCTGTACGGCCTGCTGATCGGGCTGGGGGACCGGCTGAAAGGCAAGCAGGCGCAGCTGCTACACCACTTCATCGAAGTGGGCGAGTACGGCCTGGCCCTGGAGGAAATCGCCGGGGCCCTTGCTCAGCACAAGATCGCTATCACCGATCAGGAACGTAGTGACATGCTCGGGCTGACCCGCCAGATGAAGATGGGCGACATCGTGCCCCACGCGCTCGGGTTCTGTCCGCAGGCGACCTAACCGGACGCTTGCCACCGCTCCCAGCTCGCCTGCGCCTTAATGACCGTGAGCCGCGCTACATTTACTGGCCTGGTCGTTCGTCGTCTCTGATCGGCTCGTCGAGATGGATCTGCCCGGGTATGTCGTCTGGGCTGATCATGCTCAGGCTCGCTGGGACAGGAGCGCGCAGAGTCATGACCCGACAAGCCTGGCTGGAGATGGCTTGGTCTAGGAGCCGCACAGCCAGGCGGGCATTGCCGGACGGATGGTGGCTTTCGGCCTGCCCGCAAGCTGGCCAGCTGGGCCGGGCTCACGCCCACGGTCCGCGGCTCGGACCGTCCGGCACGGGCACATCTCCAAGCAGGGCTCGGCCTGGCTGCGCTGGGTGCTCAACCAGGCGGCCCAGACCGCCAAGCGGTCCCCCGAGTTCGCCGCCACCTACTGATGAGCACCGGCCAGACGTGGGTGGCCTTGTCCGGCGACAGCATCGGTTTGCGGATCGGCCGTTCATGGCGAGGGTGCCCGCCGGCCCGGGCCGGCGGGCACCCTCGCCATGAACGGCCGATCCGCAAACCGATGCTGTCGCCGGACAAGGCCACCCACGTCTGGCCGGTGCTCATCAGTAGGTGGCGGCGAACTCGGGGGACCGCTTGGCGGTCTGGGCCGCCTGGTTGAGCACCCAGCGCAGCCAGGCCGAGCCCTGCTTGGAGATGTGCCCGTGCCGGACGGTCCGAGCCGCGGACCGTGGGCGTGAGCCCGGCCCAGCTGGCCAGCTTGCGGGCAGGCCGAAAGCCACCATCCGTCCGGCAATGCCCGCCTGGCTGTGCGGCTCCTAGACCAAGCCATCTCCAGCCAGGCTTGTCGGGTCATGACTCTGCGCGCTCCTGTCCCAGCGAGCCTGAGCATGATCAGCCCAGACGACATACCCGGGCAGATCCATCTCGACGAGCCGATCAGAGACGACGAACGACCAGGCCAGTAAATGTAGCGCGGCTCACGGTCATTAAGGCGCAGGCGAGCTGGGAGCGGTGGCAAGCGTCCGGTTAGGTCGCCTGCGGACAGAACCCGAGCGCGTGGGGCACGATGTCGCCCATCTTCATCTGGCGGGTCAGCCCGAGCATGTCACTACGTTCCTGATCGGTGATAGCGATCTTGTGCTGAGCAAGGGCCCCGGCGATTTCCTCCAGGGCCAGGCCGTACTCGCCCACTTCGATGAAGTGGTGTAGCAGCTGCGCCTGCTTGCCTTTCAGCCGGTCCCCCAGCCCGATCAGCAGGCCGTACAGCCGTCCGGCCAGATCCTCGTAGTACGCCGCATCCACGTCATTTCACTCCGGAGTACGGAGGCGATCAGGGTTACCAGGCCTCTTATCGACAGCTTTCCACATTGCAGTGTTGTCCAGGGCCTCCCCAGGGAACTGGCCGCTGGCCCGGGCACCGCTACCATTCGAGACGAACCTGCCCGGTGTGCTCGCCGCAGGCGACATACGCCACGGATCGATCAACCGCGCCGCCGGCGGCGAAGGCTCGGTAACCGTCGGATCAGTGCACCAGTACCTGACTACGACAGCGTCGGCTAGCGCCCGGTGGCCCGCTGGCCTTCCCCGCGAGCCTTACCAGCGCCAGCAGCCCGGTTCCCGGCAACTCACCGAACGGCCGGGGCGGGAGATCAACGTCAGCCGCCGGCATGCGGATGAGGCTCCGGCTCAGGGTGGGCATGATGCCCGGGCCGGTCCTGGTGCTCGCCGGGGCTGCCGCCCATCATCTTGAGCATCGCTGCGCCGCCAGTGCGGAAGAACCGGACTAGCAGCACGGCGGCCAGCAGCAAGAAGATGATGTTGAGAATCGTGGTGTAGTTCCAGGTGATGCCGGTCTCGGTGACCTTGGCCGCCTGGGCGGCCGGGACCAGCCCCAGGCCGCCGAACAGGAACTCCACGATGTACCCCGCGGCGGCCATGGTGGCGTAGAAGATGCCGAGGATGGTCAGCATCATCTTGGTGCCGTAGTACTTCCGGTAGATGACCAGGATCGGGATGATGATCAGGTCGGCGAAGACGAAGGCGATGACGCCGCCGAAGCTGATCCCGCCGTTCCAGAGCACCGCGGCCAGCGGCACGTTGCCGATGGAGCAGACGAAGCTGAGCACCGAGATGACCGGGCCGATCAGCGGACCCCACAGCTTGGCCGCCAGCGGGTGGCCGGTCAGGAACAGGTGCTGCCAGAACGAGTCCGGGATCCAGGCGCCGACCGCCCCGGCGATCAGCAGCCCCAGCACGATGTCGCGGATGACGGCGGCCCATTCCATCACGAAGATGTGGCTGACCGACGTGTAGCCCTCCCGGCTGGCCAGCCGCCGCCAGAAGCTGCCGCCGGAGGCGATGCTCATATCCATGGCGGCGTGACCTTCCATGGACCCGGCCAGCCCCTTGTCCGCCTGCTCCCGTGCTGCGTCTATCAGCTGCTGGCGGACGAGCAGCCGGAACGCCACCGCCACCAGCGCGATCATGATCGGGCCGCCGATGAACTCGGCCAAGGTGAACTGCCACGCCAGCAGCAGCGCCATGATGATGCCGAGCTCGATGACCAAGTTGGTGCTGGCGATCTCGAAGGCCATCGCGGCGGTGAAGCTGGCGCCCCGGCGGAACAGGGTACGGGCCAGCGCCACCGCGGCGTACGAGCACGAGGAGGACCCGGCGCCCAAGGCCGTGGCCCGCGCCAGCGCCTGGGGCTTGTCATCGCCGAGCAGCCGGGCGATGGTTTCGCGGCGGACCACCGCCTGCACCACTGCGGACAACGTGAATCCCAGGATCAGTGACCAGGTGATCTGCCAGGTCATCGACCCGGCGGTGGCCAGGGCGCGGCCGATCGCGTCAAGCACCGTCATCGCCTGCCTGGCTGCGGCGCGGCAAGCTCAGAAGCTGGGGCAGGCAGTGCTCCAGCAGCTGGTGCGGGAAGCCGTCCGACAGCCGGTAAAACACCATCCGGCCGTCCTTGCGGAAGCTGACCAGCCGGGCCAGCCGCAGCATCTTCAGCGCGTACGACACCTGGTCCTCGGTAACTTCCAGCGCCAGCGCCAGGTCACCCACGCACAGCTCCCCAGCGGCTCCGAGGGCGAACAAGACCCGGGAGCGTACCGGGTCGGCCAAGATCCCCAGCAGCTCCGCGAGCTGTCCGGCCTCGTCGGCCGCGAGCCCTCCGGCCCGGGCGGCGGCAACCTGCTCGGCGTCGACCGGGTGGACATGATCGAGCGACGACATCACTACCTCCGCATATCCGTACTATCAGACGGATATACAGGTATGTAAGCCGGGCCCGCACCGCTGGCGGCGTATCCGGACTCTGTCGAGGATTGAACGATTCCCGGCATGATCACCAGCAGGGCTCGGACCGGGCGCCTCACCGCCTGGTAACTGGTCCTTCCGGGATCACCCGACCAGCGTGAAGAACCTCGTATTCACTGGTGGCCCTGGCACCGGTAAAATCCTGGATTGCTGCGGCCGTCGCCCGCTGCTACCGGGAGCTAGGACCTGCTGCCGCTGGGGCACATGGCCGAGGTAGCCGCCGCGAACCTGGCTGACACAAGACCCTGGGAAGCCGCGAAACTCGTGGATGAAGCCGTTCGGCACGTCCCCGGCGGGGTCTTGATGATCACCGATGCGCACACCTGGTAAGGCCTGCCCGATCACGGTCAGCGGATGATCCGCTGCTGTGCGAGCTGCTGACCCAGGTCCGCGATCACCGTCGTGAGGATCTGGCCGTGATCCTGGCCGACCAGGCACGCCCGCTTGGTGAGCTACTCCGCGCTAGCCCGGCGCTGGCTGCCCGCTTCCGGCGATCATCGACTTCCCCGGTTACACCGCCGGCCAGCTCGCTGCCATCTTCGCCGCCCTGGCGGAAAAAGCGGGATTCACACTCACCCGGGCTGCCGCATGTAAGGCCGGCACCATACTGGGACAGGCCGAAAGCCGCCAACGATCGGGTAACGCCCGCCTGGCCGTCCGGTTGCTGGATCAGGCCACTGCCAGCAGGGGCGCCAAATTATGGCCCTGCCTGGAAAGCATCTTCACCGGCTAGTGAGCACCTCCGGCCGGGTCTGGCACCTTAGAAAACGAAGGCCCCCGCCGCCTCAAACTCTATTGGCCGGGACAGCGAATGGACAGCGGCGGACGGCAGCCTGGGTCTATCGCCGACCATGGAGAGAGGCTATGGCTGTCATCGCGTTGCAGGTGCCCGGTATGAGGTGCCGGCGTTGCGTCCGGGTGGTGACCGCGCGGCTCCGGGACCTGCCGGGGGTGGTAGCGGTAGCGGCAGATGCGGCCGCGGAAGAGGTGACGGTACAGGGGGAGGTGTCGGAGGATCAGGTGCGGGCGGCGCTAGCGGAGGTGCCGGTCCCGGTGAACGGTGCCTGCGGCGGCGAGGAAGCCGCCGGCCGCTAAGAAGGTGGGCCCAGGCCGGTTTCGGCGCCTTGACGAGCAGCGGCATCGTAATTTTGCTCGCCGAGGATGGCACGCGCTGTTGCCTCGGCGCGGCTGACTGCTGCCTGTTCAGGCGGTGCCGGCGGCCGGTCGTAGGCGGTGCGCAGCCAGCTGGCCCGGCCGAGCAGTCGCGCTGTCTGGTATGCGTCGCTGGCGGCGATGGATGCGCGGGCGAGGCCTTCCAGGCCGGCCGCGATGAGCCCGACCTCGCCGGCATCCTCGCCGAGGGTGACCAGCCGCTGGTAGCCGGCGCGGGCCGCGGCGGCGTCACCGGCGAGCTCGTCACAGGCGGCTACGCCGGCGAGTGCCTGTCCGGCGGCGAGCGGCACTCCGAGGCGTTCGAGGGTGCCGCAGGCGCTGCCGAACAGGGTCCGGGCGCTGGCATGGTCGCCGTTTTGCTGTGCCACGATGGCCGCGCCGTAGGTGGCGAGCGCTTTCCCGGCGTCGTCGCCGACCTGGTCGGAGACCTGGCCGGCCCGGGCGAAATAGACCGAGGCCTCCTCGACCCGGCCGAGGGCTAGCAGCGTGAGCCCGAGGTCGGCGGTGGCCCATTGCACGGTGTTGTAGACGCCTGCTTCGCTGGCCACCTCGATCGCCTCGTGATAGACGCTGACGGCTTCGGCGTGGCGGCCGAAGCGGGCCAGGCCCCAGCCTCGGTGGTACAGCGCGGCCGACAGTCCCCAGCCGCCCCCCAGGCGCCGGAACAGCGCGATCGCCTTGTCTGCGTACTCCTGCGCGCCGGCCTCGTCGCCGCGTTTCGTCAGGGTTTCCATCTGCACGAACGCGGCCACCGCCTGGCCCCAGTCGTCGCCGAGCGCGGCGAACTCCCGGTCGGCTTCGGCGAGGAGCGCCGCCGCGTCGTGTCTGGGGTTCGCGCCGACGCCTTCGACCGCCAGCAGCAGCCGGGAGAAGGCGGCCCGGGGCCGGTCGCCGACGGACTGGAAGATGTCCAGGCTGTGCAGGGCGGCGGCGGCGCACTGATCGCTGGGATGCACGATGCAGGCCCGGGGCCGTTCCACCAGCGATACGGCCTGCATGGCGCGGGCGCGGGCGGGCGGGGATCCGCCGGTCAGCGACATGACGCGGCGCAGCGTGTCGCGGCCTTCGAGGTGCCGGCCCATGTGCCAGTACAGGCCGAGTGATCCTGCCAGTCGCAGGGCCTCGTCCGCATAGCCATCTGTCGCGGTGAGCCAGGCCAGGCCAGCCCGCACGTTGGGGTGTTCCTCGTTCAGGGTCCGGGTCCACAGCGGTTGCGCGGAACTGCGCAGCCCGGTCTCGGCCTGCTCGGCGAGGGCGAGGTAGAACTTTGCGTGCGCGGCGGACAGCGCGTCAGCTTCCCCGGCCAGGCCGAGTTCGTCGGCGGCGTACTGGCGCAGCGTCTCGAGCATCCGGTACCGGGTTCGGCCCGCGGCACGGTCTGCAGCCACGAGTGACTGCCGGACCAGCCGGTCGAGCAGGTCGAGCACAGCCGCGGGCGGCAGATCCGGACTGGTAACAACGTGCTCGGCGGCGTCGAGGGTCCAGCCGCCGCGGAACACCGCGAGCCGGCGGAACAACAGCCGTTCATCGGGGGTGAGCAGGTCGTGGCTCCAGTCGACCGTAGCGCGCAGGGTCTGCTGGCGGGCATCAGCGGTGCGGCTGCCGGAGGTCAGAAGAGCGAACCGGTCCCGGACGCGGTCGGCGAGCTCGGCCGGGCTGAGGCTGGCGAGCCGGGCCGCGGCCAGCTCCAGCGCCAGCGGGATGCCGTCCAGGCGATGGCAGATGACGCCGACGGCGGCCAGCGTCTGCGTATCGAGGATGAGACCGGGGGTGGCGGCGCGGGCCCGGTCGAGGAACAGCTCGGCGGAGGCGAAGGCCGCGATGCCGCCGGGGGGCGTGCCGGGTTCCGGTACGGGTAGCGGCGCGACCGGCAGTTGCACCTCGCCCGGCACGGCGAGCGCCTCACGGCTGGTCGCGATGATCTGCACCTCGGCGCACCGGCTCAAGATAGCCTCGGCCAGGGAGGCGACCGGCTCGATGAGGTGCTCGCAGTTGTCGAGGATGAGCAGCGTGTTGCGCGTCCGGAGGTGCCCGATCAGCACGTCGCGGGGCCGGTGGGCCGCGGTGCCGCCTTCGATGCTGACGGCGAGCGCGTCGGCGACCGCGGGCGCGATCATGTCGCCTTCGGTGACTGCGGCGAGGCGCACGAACACGGCGCCGTCGCTGAACCGGTCCGCTACTGCGCGGGCGGCTTCGATGCCCAGCGCCGTCTTCCCGGCCCCGCCGGGGCCGGCCAGGGTCACCAGCCGGGAGGTGCCTAGCAGCTCCAGGGTGCGCCGGAGGTCGGCGGCGCGCCCGACGAACGAGGTGGAACGCAGCGGCAGGTTACCCCGCTGCCCCGGATGCTGGTGCGAGCCAGGCCGCTGCCGGGGCATGGCCGGCGCGGTCGGCGCTGGGGTGATGGCCGGGTCCTGGCGGAGGATCTGCTCCATGACGGCGCGCAGGTCCCGCGACGGGTCGATGCCGAGATCGTCGGCCAGGACGCGCCGGGTCCGGGTGAACACCTTGAGCGCTTCGGCTTGCCGCCCGGCGTTGAACAGGGCGGTCATCAGCTGGCCCACGAGCCGCTCCCGGGCCGGTGCCCCGGCCACGATGGGCTGCAGGTCCGCGGCGACCTGCTCATAGCGGCCCAGGGTAAGCATCCGCTCAGCGCACTCACCGACCGCGGCGAGGCGCAACTCGCTCAGCCGGGCCGCCTCGGTTACTGCCCAGACCTCACCCGAGAAGTCCACCAGCGGCTCCCCGCGCCAGAGGGTCAGCGCGCTGTCGTAAGCGTCGATCGCCTGCTCTGCCTCGCCGCTGCGGCGGGCGTTGTTGATGAGGCGGGCGAACCGGTACGCGTCCACGTCGCCGGGATCAGCGTCGAGCCGGTAGCCGGCTCCGTCGCGGTGTATCGGCTCGGGTGCGCCCAGGGCGGTGAGGGCCCGGCGCAGCTTCGACACGCGCAGTTGCAGGGCGTTGGCCGGGTCCCGGGGGAGGCCGCCGGTGCTCCACAACGCGTCGGTGAGCGTGGTAATCGCGACGATCTTGCCGGGCGACAAGGCGAACAGGGCGAGCAGCGCCCGTTCCCCGTGGCCGACGATCAGCTGCGGCGCCGCATTGATGCGAACCTCGAAAGGCCCGAGCAACCGGAACTCCATCGCATCAACTCACCCTACGGGCGGCACCTGCCGTCTGCCCATCGTCGCAGGCGGGGTGAGCCCAGGCAAGCGCAGACAGCGCCGGTGTCTGCGGCAACCGATTGCCGCAGCCAGGCGGCGCCGGAGATCCGGCGCCGCCTGGCTGGCCGTGCGCTGGTCAGTTGCCCGGCTGGATCCCGGCTGCAGGCCGCCCGCCGGGAGGGGCCACGCCCTGGTGGCCGGGCCGCGCTGACAGGACCCGCTGCTTGGCATCCGGTGCCTCGCGCAGGCCGTACCGGTCGTGCAGACGCCGCAACGGGCCGGGTGCCCACCAGTTCTTGTCACCGAGCAGCGTCATGGTGGCCGGCACCAGCAGGCACCGCACCACGGTGGCGTCCACGGCGACGGCGACGGCAAGCGCCAGGCCCATCTGCTTAATGCCAAGGTTCTGGCCCAGCGCGAACCCGAGGAACACGATCATGACCAGCAGCGCGGCGGAGGTGATGATGCGTCCGGAGCGCTGCAGGCCGCTGGCGACCGCGGCGTCGCTGTCACCGGTCTGGTCGTAGCGCTCCTTGATGCGGGACAGCAGGAACACCTCATAGTCCATCGACAGGCCGAACGCGAACACGAACACCACGACCGGCACCCACGCCTCGATCGCGCCGAAGGCCTCAAAGCCCAGCAGCCCGGACAGGTGACCTTGCTGGAAGACCCAGACCAGGGCGCCGAACGTCGCGCCCAGTGACAGCGCGTTCATCACCAGCGCCTTGACCGGCACCAGCACCGACCCGGTCATCAGGAACAGCAGCACGAACGTGGCCAGGCCGATCAGCAGCAGCGCCCACGGCAGCCGGGTAGCGATCTGGCCGCGGAAGTCGATGAGGAACGCCGCGCTCCCGGTGACGAACGTCTGGTAGCCGGGCCGGTGGGCGCGCAGCGCCCGCACCAAGTCCTGCGCGGCGGCGCTCTGCGTTGCTCCCGCTGGTATCACGTCGATGACGGACAGGTTCGTGCCCCTGGTGTCTTCGACGCTGACACTGGTCACGCCCGGCAAGGACCTGATCGTCCCGGCGTAGGCACGGACGGCGGGGTCGCCGGCGGAGCGCCGCGCGACGACCATGATCGGCTCAGCCTGCTTGCCGGGGAACCTTGCCAGCAGGGTGTCGGCCACCGCACGGCTCTCGAATGACCGCGGCAGCAGCCGCGGATCGCCGCTGCCGTAGTTCACCGAAAGGAACGGCACCGCCAGGGCCACCAGGCCCACCGCGCAGACGGCGGCGACGGCCACCGGCCGGCGCTGAACCTTGCGGGCGAGCCATCCGAACGCCCCCCGGCTCGAGTCCCCGGCCGGCTCCGGACGGATCTTCGAGCCCCAGGCGGCGAGCAGCGCGGGGATGACGAA
>JAJKHX010000081.1 GCA_021154785.1 Nocardiopsis sp. | reverse complement strand
TCCAGTCCGGCTTCGCGGTGCGCCCGGTGTTCACCGCCCGGCTCAGCCACCTGGCCGGGGCCGTGCTGGCCAGTGCCGATTTCGCCACCGCGCCCGGGCAGGCACGAGACGCGATCAACGCCGCGATCGCCGGGCAGACCGAGGGCAAGGTCACCGGGCTGCTGCCGCCCGGCTCCGTCACCGCGCTGACCAGGCTGGTGCTGGCCAGCGCGGTGTACCTGAAGGCGGCCTGGGCCGAGCCCTTCGCTGAGGACGAGACGCAGGACGCGCCGTTCTACCCGGACGGCCCGGGACACCCGGGCGTGGCCGTCCCGGTCATGCACGGGACGGCCACCCGGGATTACCTGCGCGGCGACGGGTACCAGGCCGTGCTGCTCCCCTACCGGGACGTCGGCCTGGCCATGGCCGTGCTGCTGCCGGACGGGCCGCTGGCGGAGCTGCGGCCCAAGGTGGCGGCGGCCGGGTTCGCCGGCCTGCTGGCCGGGGCGGCCAGGCACCGGGTCACGATGGCGCTGCCCCGGTTCCGGCTGGAATCCGCCTTCGACCTCATCCCCGCGCTGCGGCGGCTGGGCGTAGTCCAGGCGTTCGGGGACGAGGCCGACTTCGGCGGTATCACCGGGGCCGAACCGCTGCACATCGCGGCCGTGGCTCACCAGGGGTACATCGACGTCGGCGAGCACGGCACCGAGGCCGCCGCGGCCACCGCGATGGCGATCGCCGCGCGGGCCGCGCTCCCGGCGCCGCCGCCGGTCACAATGGTCGTGGACCGGCCGTTCGGGTTCGCGATCCTCGACCGCGCCACGGGGCTCGTGGTGTTCGCGGGCCAGGTGAGCCAGCCTCGTTCGGGATAATTGACGGGCGGATCCGTCGCCGGGGGCAAGCTCTTCCGCGGGGGTCACCGGTTCGAGCAGCCCGGCGAGCCGCTCCTGGCCGAAGTACCGGGCCCAGCCGAGCGGGGTGGAGCCGAAGCGGTGGTCGCGCAGGCCGGGGTCGGCGCCCAGCCGGAGCAGGGTCCGGGCCAGCTCCTCGCGGCCGTCCATGACCGCGACGTGCAGCGCGGTCTGCCACGGCTCGTCGGCCGGGACGTCGGAGCGGCCCCTGGCGTTGACGTCGAAGCCGAGCCCGGCCAGGAGCTCGACCGAGCCGGGCCGCCCCTGGGCTGCCGCCCAGACGATCAGCGCCGGGCGGGCCGCCCGGACCTCCCCGGCCAGGCCGGGGCGGGCGGCCCGCAGTTCGCCGAGCGCGGCCTGGTCCGCGGCCAGGGCGGCGGCGACGAAGCGTTCGGCCGGATCGAGGGCGGGCGCGGCGGCGCCGCGGGCGACCAGGAAGCGGACGAGATCGGGATGGCCGGTGGTGGCCGCGCGCTGCGCCGGGGTGGTCCCGTCGGGGAACGGCGCGGCGAGGTCGGTGCCGTGCTCGGCCAGCAGCCGGATCCGTTCGGTCATGCCGTGGGTGATGGCCCAGGCCAGCTGGCCGCGCACCAGCTGCTCCGGAGTGTCCAGGGCGTCGCCGAGACGTGCCCGCCACGGGCCGCCGTCGCCGGTACCGAGGCCGAACTCGAAGAGCAGCTCCAGGTGATCGTTACCCGGCTCGAACATCCGGTTGTACAGGGCCTGGCCGTCGTTGGGGTCGGCGCCGGCCTCGAGCAGCAGGCGGGCCAGGGCCAGCGCATGCGGATGGCGCGGCTGGCGCTGCGGGCCCAGCTCGCCCTCGCCGAACACGCCGGTCAGAACGGTGAACGGGGTGGGCAGGCCGTGCCACAGGTAGCCGGCGTCTGGGTCGGCGCCCGCGTCGAGCAGCAGCCGGGCGCTGGCGAGCACGGCGTCCGCGCCGATGGCGGGGTCGTGGCGGGTGTAGGCGAGGTAGAACAGCGGCTCGCAGCGGAACGGGCCGCCCGGCCGGGCGGCCGCCCCCGGGTCGGCGGCCAGGTGCGCGCGCAGCCGGGGCAGGTCGGCCGCCGCGGCCGCGGCGTAGACGCTGGCCCGCGTGATCCCGGGATCGCGGGCGAGGACCTGACGGGCCTGCGCCCACCGCTGCGGCTGGTCGTCCTCGTAAGAGAGGCAGCCGAGGCGCAGGAACTCACCGGCCGGGCTGTCCGCCGTCATCCGTTCGGGGAAGCGGCTGTACCGCTCGACGACTTCGACGTAACGGCGCAGCCGGGTCCAGCTCGGGAAGTCATGCCGGCGGGCCACGACGAGCTGGGCCGCGCTCAGCGGGAACCGGGCGGCCGCCGCGGCGTCCGGACGCCCGGCGGGGTGGCGCCGCGCCGTCTCGGCGAGCGCGTCCGGGTCACCCCGGCGGACCGCGCGCTGCAGGTCCCTGGCCTGGTGACGGAGCTGCTGGAGGCTGGGTTCGGCGGGCAGGTCGGGCACGATGGCTCCTTTCGTGCGCCTGCGGTCCGCGTCGCAAGCCGAAAGGAGTGATGCCTGCTGTCAGTTAGGGCCTCGCACAGGTGGACTCTGTCCTTCCCGCGGACCGGGGGCGCCCTGCGAACCCGGCCTCAGGGTACCTCCGGCCGGGCGGGCCGGGAAAGTCAAGTGGCGCCGATCCGGCGCCAGGCCAGCCGGGCGCCCGGGTTGAACGCGGTCAGCTGGGCGGCGAGGTCCTGCCCGGCGGCGGCCAGCCCGTCCGGGCCGAGCGCGGGCAGGCCGTCAAGGATGAACATGGCGCTGGCGGTGGCGCCGGTGATCCGGGTGCGGACGCACTGCCGCCAGTTCCAGCAACGGCAGGTCACGCCGTCGTCATCGCGCCAGATCACCTCGCCCGGCTCGGGATGCTCGGTCACCGGCTGTCCGTCGCGCATGGTGTCGAACGGCTCGTCTCCGGCCGCGCGGGTCAGCCGGGCCGGGCCGCGGTACCGGGCCAGGTCTTCGCCGCCGGCCGGCAGCAGGTGGCTGACCGAGATCGCGTTGTAGATGTCGGTGAGCCGGTCGATCCGGGGCAGCCCGGCCTCCACCCGGCGCAGCAGCGCCTCGACGCTGGGCCGGGTGCGCTTCGGCTTGGCCCCGAAGGCTTGGTAGGCGAGCCGCCAGGCGGCAATGGGCTCGAGCTGCTCGGGTCCGCGGCCGCCGAGCGCGGCTCGCGCTTTGGCCTCGGCGTCGCTCAGCAGCGCGTCGGTGGCCTCGTCAGCCGGTCCGGGCCGCAGCCCTTCGGCCACGATGACCAGCGCGGTGTAGCCGGGGCACAGCTCCAGGACGGACTGGTCCACCGTGACCAGGTCGAGCCAGTGCCGGGCTCCGGGGCTGACCTGCTCCTGATCGCCAGCCTGGGTCATCGCGCGCCTCCGGTTCGGTGTGGGGCCTGCCCGATTTCGGTGTGGTGCCTGCACGATAATGCAGGCAGGCCCGGGATGCCGGGGCCGGGTCACGCCCCGGACAGATTGTTGACAATTTTGTTACCGCACTTTTAAGATCACCACGTGCATGGGGCAGAGGACGCGCCGCCGCCGAAACCGGTGGCAGGTGCTCCAGGACGGCGGCTGGCGGCGGAACGGCTGCGGCGCGCGATCCTGGCCGCAGACATGGCACCCGGGCAGCGGCTCGTCGAGGAGGAACTGGCCGGGACGCTGGGCGTGACCCGGGCCAGCCTGCGCGCGGCGCTGTTCGACCTCACAGCCGAGGGACTGGTCGAGCGGATACCGAACCGCGGGGCGCGGGTCAGGACCATCAGCGTCGACGAGGCCGTCGTGATCATCGAGTGCCGGATGGTGCTGGAGGGACTGTGCGCCGCGAAGGCGGCCGAGCGGGTCACCGAGCCCGAGGCCGCGCGGCTGCGCCAGCTGGGCGCCGACATGGAGCGCAGCGTCGCCGACGGCGAGCCGCTGAAGTACTCCGCCCTCAACCACGACCTGCACCGGCTGATCCGCGAGTTCTCCGCCCAGCCGGTGGCGGCCAGCCTGCTCGAGCGCCTGAACGGGCAGCTGGTCCGGCACCAGTTCCAGCTGTCGCTGCGGCCGGGACGGCCGCAGCAGTCGCTCCCCCAGCATCTGGCCATCATCGCCGCGATCGCCGGCCGCCAGCCCGCCGAGGCCGAGGAGGCCACCCGCCGCCACCTGCGCAGCGTGATCACGGCGCTGCTCGATCAGCACGAGCTCGACCAGCATCTCGGCCAGCATAAGGAGGACATCCGGTGAGCCAGCAGGAATCCATGCTCGTGGTCAGCGCGCACGCCGCCGACTTCGTCTGGCGGGCCGGCGGCGCGGTGGCGCTGGCCGCGTCGCGCGGGGACCGGGTCACGGTGCTCTGCCTGACTTACGGCGAGCGGGGCGAGTCGGCCAGCGCCTGGCGGGCGGGCAAGTCGCTGGAGGAGATCAAGGCGCTGCGCCGGGGCGAGGCGCAGAGCGCGGCCGCCGCGCTCGGGGCCGAGATCGGATTCCTGGACGCCGGGGACTACCCGCTGCGCGAGTCCGACGAGCTGGTTGACCGCATCGTCCGGGTATACCGGGAGGTCAACCCGACGGTGGTGCTCACCCACCCGCTGGCCGACCCGTACAACGGCGATCACCCGGCGGCGGCCCAGATGGCGCTGCGGGCCCGGGTGCTGGCGCAGGCGATCGGCTACCCCGCCCCCGGCGAGCCGATCGGCGCGCCGCCGGTCTTCCTGTTCGAGCCGCACCAGCCGGAGATGTGCGGCTTCAAGCCGGAGGTCCTGCTGGACATCACGCCGGTCTTCGACGCCAAGCGCAAGGCCATGGAGTGCATGGGCGCCCAGCAGCACCTCTGGGAGTACTACACCGACCTGGCCAGACGGCGCGGCACGCAGCTGCGGCGCAACGCGGGACCCAACCTGGGTCTGCCGCAGTCCACCCTGGGCGAAGCCTACATGCGCGTGTTCCCGCAGGTTACGGACAGGCTGAGCTGATGCGCCCCGTGATCGTCACCGGTATTTCCCGGGCTGACCTAGCCGTCGTGGACCAGCTGGCCGCGCTCGGCGTGGCCACCGTGCACGAGGCCATCGGACGGTCCGGGTACCTCGGTCCCAGCCTGCGCCCGATCCAGGACGGGACGCGGATCGGCGGTACCGCCGTCACCGCGCTGTGCTGGCCCGGGGACAACCTCATGATCCACGCGGCGGTAGAGCAGTGCCAGGCCGGGGACCTGCTGGTGGTCACGACCGCCTCGCCGTCCACGGACGGGATGTTCGGCGAGCTGCTGGCCACGTCGCTGGCCGCACGCGGGGTCCGGGGCCTGGTCATCGAGGCCGGGGTGCGGGACGTGGCCGAGCTGCGGGAGATGGGCTTCGGAGTCTGGTCGGCCGCGGTCAGCGCCCAGGGCACGGTCAAGGAGACCGCGGGCGCGGTCAACGTCCCGGTATCCGTCGGCGGCCAGATCATCACGCCGGGCGACGCGATCATCGCCGACGACGACGGCGTGGTGTGCGTGCCGCGCGGTGACATCGGCGCCGCGCTCACCGCCGCGCGGTCCCGGACGGCCAAGGAGGAGCGGAACCGCGCCGAGCTGGCCGGCGGCCAGCTCGGCCTCGACCTGTACGGCCTGCGGGACAAGCTCGCCGCCCTCGGCGTCGAGTACGTCAAGGCCCAGCCCGATGGGTGACGGCGTACCGTGCATGCTGATGCGGGGAGGCACCTCCAAGGGGGCCTACTTCCTCGCCGGGGACCTGCCCGAGGATCCGGCCGAACGAGATGACCTGCTGCTGCGGATCATGGGCAGCCCGGATTCGCGGCAGATCGACGGGATCGGCGGGGCGCATCCGCTGACCTCGAAGGTCGCGGTGATCTCCCCCTCGTCCCGCCCCGACGCGGATGTCGACTACCTGTTCCTGCAGGTGGGCGTCGACCAGGCCACGGTCTCGGACCAGCAGAACTGCGGCAACCTGCTCGCCGGGGTCGGCCCGTTCGCGATCGAGCGCGGCCTGGCCGCTGCCGCGCCGGTGCGGATCCACCTGGTCAACTCGGACAGCCTGGCCACCGCGACGTTCACCGGGGCAGACGGCGTGGTGGAGTACGAGGGTGATACCGCGATCGCCGGGGTGCCGGGGACGGCCGCGGCGATCGTGCTCGACTTCGCCGGCACTTCCGGGTCGGCTACCGGCGCGCTGCTGCCCACGGGGAACGTGACGGATGTCATCGACGGCGTCACCGTCACCTGCATCGACAACGGCATGCCGGTGGTGGTCGTGCCGGCCGCCGCGCTCGGCCGCACCGGGTACGAGACCGTCGCCGAGCTCGAGGCCGACGCTCGTCTGCGACGGCGGGTGCGGGCCCTGCAGCTGGGCGCGGGCGAGCTGATGGGCCTGGGCGACGTCTCGGCGGCCCCGGTGCCGAAGATCTCGCTGGTGGCCGCGCCGGCGGACGGCGGGACGATCTGCACCCGGACCTTCATCCCGGTCCGCGTGCACGAGTCGATCGGGGTGCTCGGCGCGGTCAGCGTGGCGACCGTGCTGCTGCTGGGCGGGGCAGCCGGGGCCGACCTGGCCGCCGTCAAGCCGGGGCAGACCCGGTTCGACATCGAGCATCCCTCCGGTCACCTCGAGGTCGAGGCCGAGGTGGACCAGGACCCGCTCGTGGTGCGCCGCTCCGGGGTGGTGCGCACCGCCCGCAAGCTCTTCGACGGCACCGTCTTCCCCCGGAGGTCTTTGTGACTAGCCCTGACGCCGCGACCCGGCCGCCGCTGCACGACGTCGCCCACCTCGGGCACGTCGAGCTGCTGACGCCGGAACCGGAGCAGAGCCTGTGGTTCTTCGTGGAGGTGCTGGGGCTGACCGAGAACGGCCGTGCAGGCAACTCGGTCTACCTGCGGACCTGGGACGATTATGAGCACCACACGGTCAAGCTGACCGCGCACGACACCTCGGGCATCGGCCGGGTAGGGCTGCGGGCCTCGAGCCAGGCCGCCCTCGAGGCGCGGGTGGCCGAGATCGAGGCGGCCGGGCTCGGCGTCGGCTGGCAGGACGGCGATCCCGGGATCGGGCCGACCTACCTGTTCCGCGACCCGGACGGGCACGAGCTGGAGCTGTACTGGGAGAGCGAGTGGTACGCGGCACCCGGTTCGCTCAAGCCGGCGCTGAAGAACCAGGCGCAGGCGCACCCGGGGCGCGGTGTCAGCGTCCGGCGGCTCGACCACGTGAACTACCTGGGGCGGGACGCGGCGGCGAACGGCGCGTTCGTCCGGGACGTGCTCGGCGGGCGGGTCACCGAGCAGATCATGCTGGACGACGGCACGATCTCGGCGCAGTGGCTGCACTTCACCAACAAGGGTTACGACCTGGTGTACACGCGGGACTGGACCGGGATGACCGGGCGGCTGCACCACATCGCGTTCGCGCCCGACACCCGCGACGACATCCTGCGGGCGGCGGACATCTGCCTGGACCGCGGGGTGTTCATCGAGACCGGGCCGCACAAGCACGCGATCCAGCAGACGTTCTTCTTGTACGTCTACGAGCCGGGCGGCAACCGTATCGAGCTCTGCAACCCGGTCGCCCGGCTGGTACTCGCACCCGACTGGCGCACGATCACCTGGACCGAGGCCGAACGGGCCAAGGGCCAGGCCTGGGGGCTGAAGACGATCGAGTCGTTCCACACCCACGGCACTCCGCCTGTCTCCTGA
>JAJKHX010000080.1 GCA_021154785.1 Nocardiopsis sp. | reverse complement strand
TCGAAATGGTGCGTGGGGGGGTGGATGAGGTTAATGGGGACGACCTCGGGCGAGTGGTGGAGTCGGCGGGGGCGGGGGTGTCGGCGGGCAGGACGTGGCCGTCGCCGAGCAGCGGGAAGATGCGGGCCTCGATGCCCAGCTCGCGCCGCACCGCCGAGAACGGCGGCGGCCGACGGAAAGACAGCGTCAAGCGCGGGCCGGCTGCTGCCAGAACGCGTCCGGCAGCTCGGCCACCTCGTGGCCGGACCGCTCCAGGTACGCGGCCCACGGCAGCATGCCCTGGAAGACCGGCTGGCCGCCGTCGGCGAGCTGCCGGATCATCGCGACGTTGCGCTCGGCCCGCCCGATGATCGCGTCGCGGATCGCGGTCCGGTCACCGGTGTATCCGTACGCGTCCAGGAGCAGGTGGAACCGCTGGTGCCGGCCGGCCGCGTCACCGAATCCGGCTGACCCGGCGAGCTCCGCCGTCAGCAGCGGCACCCAGGTCAGCGCCGAGAACGCCAGGTCACCCTCGGGCGGGGACGGGCTGGCGGTTTCCCAGTCGATGAAGCCGGCCAGGGCGCCGCCGTCCCATACGGCGTTCCACGGCGACGCATCCAGATGAGCGATCACCAGCCCCGGCTGCCACTCCCGGCCGGTGAACCAAACGGCGTCCGCGGCCGGCTGGAATGCCGCGGTCGCGTTGTGCAGCCGCCGGAGCCACGCACCGACCTGCCGGAGCGCGTCGTCGGAGCGCAGCCAGTCCGGCCAGGGCCAGGTCTCGCCCAGGGTCTGGCCGGGCAGGAACGTCAGGCGTTCGCGGCCCTGGTCATCAAAGCCGCGGGCTCGCGGAGCGCCGTCGAAGCCGACGTCCTCCAGGTGCCGCAGCACCGAGTGCACCGTCGCCGTCCACGGCTGCGCGGGGCGGCGGACTTCGTCGCCGGCGCGCACGGCCCCGAAACTGAGGCCGCCGGGCAGCTGCTGTTCGGTCATGCCCCGGTTCTACCGTGATCAGGCGTCCAGGGCGACTGAATAAACCAGGGTGTCGCGGTCGGCGCCCGGTAAGTCCGCGGGGCCGAGGTAGGTCCAGTGTCCGTCCTGCCGGATGAACCTGCTCGTCTCGGCGTGGACGCCGCGCTGCCCCTGCTCGACGTAGACAGCACGGAACTGCACGGTGCCGGTGGCGTCGAAGAGCCCGCCGTCGCGTGTTTCCAGGACGGCCAGGCGGGTCCACCGCAGGTCCGGGTCGAGGGTGAGTTCGGGCGGGCGGCCGGACGGGTGCCAGGTGCGCAGGAGGTACCCGGCGTCCCCGACGGCGAATGCGCTATAGCGGGAGCGCATCAGCGACTCAGCCGTCGGGGCCGGCTCGCCGGCGTGGAGCCGCCCGCAGCAGGACTCGTAGTCGTCGCCGAGACCGCAGGGACACGCGCGTCCGTCCATGCGGACATTCTCGCGCACGGGCGGGTGCGGGGCGTGGCGTTAGGGTGGCGAGATGACCGGGGAATTGCGCTGCGCGGTAGGGGTGCCGAACGTCGGCGTGTTCGGGGATCCGCTGCTGCTGGTGGAGCTGGCGATGGCCGCCGAGGAGCATGGCTGGGACGGCTTCTTCGTCTGGGACCACCTGCTGTATCACGACCAGAGCTGGAACGTGGCCGACCCGGTGGCGGTGATCGCCGCGGTCGCGGCGCGGACGACCCGGATCAGGTTCGGCATCTTGGTGAACGTGCTGGCCCGCCGCCGGATCGGCGAGGTGGCGCGGGAGTCGGTGACCGTGGACGTGCTGTCGGGAGGACGGCTGGTGGTGGGGGCCGGGCTGGGCTCGCTGGAGGCGGAGTTCACCGCGTTCGGCGAGTCCGGCGATGCCCGGCAGCGGGCGGCGCGACTGGATGAGTCGCTGGGACTGCTCGATGCGCTGTGGAGCGGGGAACCGGTGACGGTTCACGGCGAGTACCTGACCGCCACCGATGTGCGGATGCGGCCGCGGCCGGGGCAGCGGCCGCGGATCCCGATCTGGTGCGGCGGCCGGTGGCCGGCCAAGGCGCCGTTCCGGCGCGCCGCCCGCTGGGACGGGGTGATGCCCACCCACGCCGGCTACGGCCTGGGCGAGACCATGCCGCCGGACGAACTGCGGGCCGTGGTGCAGTACACCCGCGAGCACCGCACCGCGGACGGCCCCTTCGACGTGATCCTGGAGGGACGCACCGACGGCGCGGCGCCCGGCCGCGGCGCCGGGCAGGTGGCCCCGTACCTGGAGGCCGGGCTGACCTGGTGGATCGAAGCGCTGGGCTGGTGGCGCGGCGGCCCGCAGGACGCGCTGAACCGGGTCCGCCAGGGACCGCCGGAGCTGACTGGCCGCCAGCCCTGACACCGCTGGCCCCAGCCAGGCGACCTGATTCAGCCGGCCGGCCGGATCATGCGGACTTCCGTCGGCTTGCCGGGCGGTCCGGCCGGTGAAGACTGGTACAGCGGAGCGCCGACGCAGGTGAACAGCAGGCCATCGTGAGGCTCGCCCAGGAGGGCGGGTACCTCGCTGTCGAGGAAGGTCATCCCCGAAGCGCTGGCGCCGAGAGCGTAGGCAGCCAGGTGCAGCCGGCCTTCGGCCAGCCCGGCGGCCAGGTGCGCCGCCCGGTATTCCGGGTCGCTGAGCTCGGCCAGGCCACCCGCGGCGATGGCGACGAAGGCGGCGTCGCGGGCCAAGGCCTGGTCCAGGCACACCCGGTACAGCTCGTCGCGCAGCACGCCCGCGCGGACCGGGGCGTCCAGGGCAGGCCAGTGGTACACCCCGGGCGGCACGCCCGCCACGTCGTGCACCACGATCCAGTGGGGCAGGCCCAGGCCGCGCACGGCCACGCCCATGGCGGTGCACAGCAGGTCCCGGGACAGGCCGCGGCTGGCGTCCATCCGCCGCTGCGACCCGCGCGCGGCTATGACCTGCTCCACCGGCTCCGAGGCCAGGGCCGGCACCGAAACCGGGCCGCCCCGTTCCCACGGCCAGCCGAGCTGGTCGCATTCCCCGGCCCGCTGAGCCGCGGTCACCAGCGGGAACTCGACCGGCGCGGCGTCCACCGCGCCGGCCGCGGCCGGGCCGCCCGGCTCGACGGCGGGAGCGGCCTCGCTCAGGCCGACCACGGCCACCGGCAGCTCGTGCACCCGGTCCGCGCCGACCAGGGCGGCCACCTCCGCGTCGGGGAACCGGGTATACAGCGCGGCCGCCAGGCCAGCCGAGTCGGCCAGCGCCAGCAGCTGGGCGAGCATGGTGCCGGCGTCCCAGTACACATGCCGGTAGCCACGTTCGCGATACCGCCAGCCCGTGCGCCACGGCACGCCGGTGACGATCACGGCCGGGCTGCCCGCGCGCGGCGGCGGCCCGACCCGCACCAGCGCATGGTCCCAGGGGTCGTACCAGTGCACCCCGGCGGGCAGCAGCGCGCCGGGCGGCACCGCGACGTAGAGCTCCAGCGGGAAACGGCCCCCGGCCGACCCGGCCGCACGGAACGGGTGAACCCCGTACGACCGTTTCATGGTGCGCACCACCCCGGCCGACAGGTACAGCAACCGGGACAGCTGGGCCAGGTCCAGCGGCACGCGGCTGACCTCGGCGGTGCCCGCCAGCACGGCCACGGCCGCCGCCGACGTCCGCGGCAGCTCCCGGGGCAGCGGAATACGAGGCAGGTCCCCCCGGTACCGCTTCACGAACCACGGCAGCCGGTCGAAGTCGTTGACCTGAAGGTCCTGGAGTATTCCGGGATCATTCACCGGCGCATCCCAGTCCCGGCCGGGCTCATAGGACGTGAGCCGGTGCAGCCGGCGGGTGGCGGTCTCCATACTCATCATGATGATGTCCCCGCCGCCGGACCCTACGCCGGGGTTAGTCGCGCCGGGTGCGCCTGGCCACGAGCCACACGACGGTGAAGACGGCCATCGCGATAAGCCCGATGATGACGAATGCCTTGAGCGTGGCGAAGATCCCGCTCGCAGCCGTGACGGCCACCCAGATAGCGAGGATCGCGCCGACGATTGTCCCTATGATCCGGCCCATGTACCCAGTATGCCCCCGATGCCCCGGAACGCCGACGAGATTACCGGCGATCGCGATCCGGGCAACCTGGGGCTTGCTCACTGGCGCCGGGCCGGCGACAGCCGGTCGATCAGGCCGGCGACGGCTTGTCCCGCGCTTGCGCCGACCAGCGATCCGACCAAGGCGTCGCCCGGGTAATGGACGCCGGTATGCACCCGGGAGTACGCCACGGCCGCCGCGAGGAACCGCAGCGCCATTCCGAGCCAGGGCTGGTCCCGGCCGACGGCCGCGGCGAAGGCGAACCCCGACGCCGCGTGACCGGACGGGAACGACGCGGAGGCCGGCATCCGCACGTCCCGCCCGGCCGGGACCCCGGCGCCGGCCCGGTCCGGCCGCTGGCGCGACCAGGCGGACTTAGCCGCCAGGTTCACCAGCGGCGACGTGACGCCGATGGCCACGGTTCCGCGCACCGCGGCCCGGCGCCCGGCCGGTCCTCCCGCCACGCCGAGCCCGGCCGCGATAGCCAGCCAGAGGACGGAGTTGTTGGCGGCGTCGGAGAGCCGGCGCAGCGGTCCGTCGAGTGAGGGAGTGGGGGTAGCCGCCACCACGGAGTAAACCGCCTGGTCCACGGCACCTAGCTCACGCAGCACCGCGGCCGCCCGCTGGCGGACCGTCCCGTCTCGCCGCTCGAGCTCGTCCGCCAGCCGCTGCGTGGCCGCACCGGAGTCGCTACTGGACAACGGTCTCACTGCCGTGCAATGCGTCCTGGAGTTCCCTTTCGTCATCCTTCGACAGGGACGTCTTCAGGACCGTGCCGCCGTACTTGCTCATCGCCTCGACGGCCTTGTCCGGGGTCACCTTCTCCAGCATCAGGAACAGCGCCGAGGTGCCGGGCTTGAGCATGCCGCGGACCTGCTCCTGGAATTGCTTGTCGATGCTGGTCTTGGTGAACTTGCCCATCAGCGCGCCCATCCCGGCGCCGGCCACCATCCCGAAGACCGGGATGAAGAACAGCAGGCCGAACAGGAACCCCCAGAACATACCCCACATCGCTCCGCCGCCGACCGCGTGGTGAGTGGTGTCGACGTGGTAGCTGCCGTCCTGGTCCCGCTCGATCACCGCGATCGCGTCTGGCTGGATGATCAGGTCGGCGGCCAGGCGCCGGGCCTCGTCGGCGGCGGCGTACGCGGTCGTCCGATCCGGATATCCGATGGCGATCAGGTCAGCCATGGTATTTCCCTTTCTCGCATGGGACTCTTCCGGCCGGAATTGGCTCGTCTTTCAACGCAGGCTGCTCTCGTCGTCCATTTCGGACTCGGCCACCGCCACGGCGATGCCGAGAGCGCGCAGGATGTGGCCGCCGGCCGACATCACCCGGGGAGCGCCCACGACCGGGGCGACGGCGATCATGACACCCTGAATGTCCTCGGTGGTCATGCCGCTTTCCTGGATGGCGGAGGCGTTGGCGAAGTAGGAGATGGGCGGCGCGTCCACCGCGATCAGGGCGGCCAGTCTGGCCAGCATGAACTCGCGCGGCGACAGGGAATTATGCTCCACCGAGACGGTGGTCATGTCGGTAAGCGTGTCCAGGACGGGTCCGTCGGAACTCATGAATCCTCCAGTGATCGGTGCGGCCGGTACGTGCTATCCGAGGGTGGCGACCAGGACGGCGAGTCGTGGAAGGCGGGCAGGATCTGCTTTCGCAATTCGGCGGGTGTTGCCAGCCATTCGCGAGTTGTTTATTCGCCATTCATGAATCGCCGTGCTATGCGGTTACGTTCTCGCGGCTTCCGTAGGCGCACAGACCCCACAGCGCCACCACGTCCACGGCGAAGATCATCAGGGACCAGAGCGGGTACCCAGGGAGGAAGAACATCTGGGCGATGGCGTTGACGCCGATCACGGCCACCCCGAACCAGCGGGCGATCTGGTTGCCGGCCAGTACCCCGAGCATGGCCGCGAGCTGCAGCACGCCGAGGATGAGGACGACCCAGCCCCATGCGCGCAGGTCGCCGATCACGTAGCGCGCGTTGCCGATGAACACGTGCGAGCGGGCGATCGCGGCGATGCCCTCGATCACGTTCAAGGATCCGACCACCCCCAGCAGCGAGGCCGCGAATACGACCATCCAGTAGCCTTCCCCGCGGCCCGCGCCCTTGGCTTGCCTCATCGTCGCCGACGTCATTTCCGCCTCCCAGGTAGAATCGCCGGAATCGTGATTACCAGCCTGCCGGGCCACGGCGGTATGTCGTCACCCCCAAGCGGGTGATTCCGCTGCTTGTTCACCGCTCGGGCGGTGATACCACCAGGCTCACGTCGATGACGTCGAGTCCCAGGCCGCTGATCCGCTCCATCAGGCGGGACATCGCGCCCTGGTCCGGCAGTTCGGTCCGCAGCGTGGTAGTGCCGGGACCGATGGTGATCTCGCAGTCGTCGAACTCCGCCCGCAGCGCGCTGCCCGCCTGCCCCAGCAACGTGATCTCATAAGTCTGTGATGACATCGGGTAACTACCTTCGGTCTCCTCGGTTATCCCGGCCCGGGCGACGCCCCGGGCCGGGATGACCACCTCGTCAGCTGGTCGCAGAAGTGCCTGTGACCCGGGTCATTG